>DATJOR010000406.1:0-5608 GCA_035506875.1 Mycobacterium sp. | reverse complement strand
AGCTGACATAGACACTTCCCTTGTCGTCCACCGCCACGCCGGTCAGGTTTTGCAGACCGGTGAACGGCAGCACGGTCTGGCTACCCGAGCCCGCCGCCAGCTTCAGCACTCGGCGGTTGCCGGCATCGGTGACGTAGACGTCGCCATGCGAGTCCACCGCAACGCCCGTCGGGTCTTTGAGGCCGGTGAACGGCAACACGGTTTGCCGCGAATAGAGCAGCGCGGTCAGTGGGGTGTGCGGTGCTCTGATGAGTGCAAGGATTCCCGCGACGAGCGCGACGATGGCGCAGGCGACGGCGATCGCGATCAGCGCTGGGTGGTGCCGACGCGGTGGCGCGGGTATGTGATGTGGCTGATGATCGACCGGCGAGCCGGTCGCGGGATCACTGCGCGGCCAGTCGTCCACTGCACCCCCTCAGCGTCGGGAACAACGTCGATGAGTCTAAAGCTTGCGCAGCCGGAGCCGGTTGATGGAGTGGTCGGCGTCCTTGCGCAGCACCAGCGTGGCCCTGGGCCGGGTGGGCAAGATGTTCTCGATCAGGTTCGGCCGGTTGATCGAACGCCAGATGTCACGGGCGGCGACGACGGCCTGCTGATCGGTCAGGCCCGCGTAGTGGTGGAAATGCGAGGCCGGGTTCGCGAACGCCGTCGAGCGCATCGCCAGGAACCGCGAGACATACCACTGCTCGATGTCCTCGATCCGCGCGTCCACATACAGCGAAAAGTCGAACAGGTCCGACACCATCAGGGTGGGCCCGGTCTGCAAAACGTTGAGGCCTTCGAGGATCAGAATGTCGGGGTGGCGGACCACCTGCTTGGCGCCAGGGACCCGGTCGTAGTGCAGGTGCGAGTACACCGGGGCGCATGCGTAGTCCGAGCCCGACTTCACCGAGGTGACGAACCGCATCAATGCGCGTCGGTCATAGCTCTCGGGAAAGCCCTTGCGGTGCATGAGGTTTCGACGGGTCAGTTCGGCGTTCGGGTAGAGGAAGCCGTCGGTGGTGACCAGGTCGACCCGCGGGTGGTGATCCCAGCGGGCCAGCAGCGCCTGCAGCACACGGGCTGTCGTCGACTTGCCGACCGCCACGCTGCCGGCTACTCCGATGACGAACGGCACCGGTCGGTCGGGGTTCTGCCGCGTTTCGTCGAGGAATTCGTCGGTGGCGGCGAACAACCCTTGCCGGGCGGCGACCTGGAGGTGCAAAAGCCGGGCCAGTGGCAGGTAGACCTCTTCGACCTCGAGCAGGTCGATCTGCTCGCCGAGACCGCGCAAGCCGACGACCTCTTCTTCGGTCAGCGGCTGCGGCGTCGACTTACGTAGCGTGCGCCATTGACTCCGGTCGAACTCCACGTAGGGGCTCGGCTCGCTAAGCCGCGGCATGGGTGTCAGTCTTGCAGCCCCGGCCGCACTGTCAGCGGCTGGGGCGAGCAGATAGCGTTCGCCCGCCGACGATGCGGCCGCGAAGTCGGCGGAGGTGGGGGTACCCCCAGGCCCAGAGGGGCTAGGGGGCGAGGCTGGCAGATAACGTTGGCGCGTGCAGCCCAGTCAGGAATCCTCCGCGCTGATCCGCGCGTACCTGCTGCTCGGTTTGCGCTTCGACCGCATCGAATCCGGTTACGTCGACGCCTTCACCGGTGATCCGGCACTTCGTCGGACGGTGTTGGCCGAGCCCGCGCCCGACCCGGCCGGCCTGGTACGCCAAGCCGAGCGGCTGCTGGCCGCGCTGCCAGACATCCCGCACGGCAACGGATTCGACCAAGCCCGCGCCGATTTCATCGGCGCGCATCTGCGGGCGTTGGCGTGCGCCGGGCGCAAGTTCGCCGGCGAAGACGTCGGCTTCGTCGACGAGGTGCACGACTACTTCGACGTCCACATCGCCAAGGGCGAAGTGGACACCTACCGGCAGGCGCATGCCCGGCTGAGCGACGTGCTGGGCGGCGGGGCGCTCAGCGGCCCATTGGCCGAGCGGATGGAGGCCTACCGGGCGGCCGAAGAGATCCCGCCGAATCGGTTGGCCGAGTGCATTGAGGCGTTTTCCAGCGCGCTGCGCGACCGGGTGCGCGCCGAGTACCCACTTCCCGACACCGAGACCGTCGAGTACCAGGTGGTGACCGACCAGCCGTGGTCCGGATTCAACTACTACCTGGGCGATTACCGCTCGACGGTGGCCGTCAACGCCGACGTCAAGCAACTGATGTCCAACCTGCCGCGGCTGGTGGCCCACGAGTCCTATCCCGGCCACCACACCGAGCACTGCCGCAAAGAGGCCGGGCTGGTGCGCCGGAAAGGCCACGCCGAGCAGACCATTTTCCTGGTCAACACTCCGCAGTGCCTGATGGCCGAGGGCCTGGCCGACCTGGCGCTATACGCCGTGATCGGCCCCAGCTGGGGGAACTGGGCGTCCGAAATCTACGCCGACCTGGGGCTGCGGTTCGACGGCGAACGCGCCGAAGCGATCTCCGAGGCGTCCGCGGCGCTAGTCGGTGTCCGCCAGGACGCGGCGTTGATGTTGCACGACGAACACCGCGATGCCGACGAGGTGGCGGCATTCTTGCGCCGCTGGCTGCTGGTCAACGACACCCGCGCCCGCCAGATGCTGCGGTTTCTGTCCTCGCCGCTGTGGCGCGCCTACACCAGCACCTACGTCGAGGGTTACCGGCTGCTGCGACGCTGGCTGGACGACCGGCCCGCCGGTGTGAGCCTCGGCGAGCGGTTCGGTCGGCTGCTGGACGAGCCGCTTCTTCCGTCGACGATGCAGAGCGCGTAGCGCGATGAGGAGGAGTCGGAAAATGGGGCCTAAGTCGTCGACGATGCAGAGCGCGGAGCGCGATGAGGAGGAGTCGGAAAATGGGGCCTAAGTCGTCGAGGATGCGTGCCGACTGAGCCTGATTGTCGGGTTCCTCAGCGGGCCGCACTCGGCCCGCATCGTCGCCCGACTAGGCTCGGCTGCATGGCAGCCGATTCGACCGCGACCACCGCTTCCCACTCGCCGCTCGGCGCGGATTACGCCGACACCGCCAGCGCCGCCTACCGTGCGGCCCTGCAGGTTATCGAGTCCGTCGAACCGCGCATCGCCGCGGCGACACGTAAAGAGCTTGCCGATCAGCGCGATTCGCTCAAGCTCATCGCCAGCGAGAACTACGCCTCACCCGCCGTGCTGCTCGCCATGGGCAGCTGGCTGTCCGACAAGTACGCCGAAGGCACCATCGGGCACCGGTTCTACGCAGGCTGTCAAAACATCGACACAGTTGAAAGCGTGGCCACCGAGCATGCGCGTGAGTTGTTCGGCGCGCCATATGCCTATGCCCAGCCGCACTCGGGTATCGACGCCAACCTGGTTGCCTACTGGGCGATCCTGACGACCCGGGTCGAGGCCGCGGGCCTCGCCGAGGCCGGCGCGAAACACGTCAACGACCTGTCCGAGGCGGACTGGGAAGCTCTGCGCAACAAGCTCGGCAACCAGCGCCTGTTAGGCATGTCGCTCGATGCCGGCGGTCACCTCACGCACGGTTTCCGGCCGAACATCTCCGGGAAGATGTTCCACCAGCGCAGTTATGGCACCGACCCGCAAACCGGACTGCTGGACTATGACGCCGTCGCCGCGGCGGCGCGCGAATTCAAGCCGCTGATCCTGGTCGCCGGCTACTCCGCCTACCCACGGCGGATCAACTTCGCCAAAATGCGCGAGATCGCCGACGAGGTCGGCGCCACCCTGATGGTGGACATGGCGCACTTCGCGGGCCTCGTCGCGGGCAAGGTCTTTGCCGGCGACCAGGACCCGGTGCCGCACGCCCACGTCACCACGACCACCACGCACAAATCGCTGCGCGGGCCGCGGGGCGGGCTGATCCTGGCGCAGCCGGAGTACGCCGACGCCGTCGATAAGGGTTGTCCGATGGTGCTGGGCGGACCGCTGTCGCACGTCATGGCCGCCAAGGCGGTGGCGCTGGCCGAGGCCCGCCAGCCCTCGTTCCGGGCCTACGCCGAGCGGATCGCCGATAACGCCAAGTCGCTGGCCGACGGGTTCCTGCGGCGCGGGGCGCGGCTGGTCACCGGAGGCACCGACAACCACCTCGTGCTGCTCGACGTCGCATCGTTCGGGCTGACCGGGCGGCAAGCCGAATCGGCGCTGCTGGACTCGGGCGTCGTCACCAACCGCAACGCCATTCCCGCCGACCCCAACGGCGCCTGGTACACCAGCGGCATCCGGTTCGGCACCCCGGCGCTGACCACCCGAGGTTTCGGCGCCGCCGAGTTCGATCGGGTCGCCGAACTGGTGGTCGAGGTGTTGGCCAACACTCAGCCTGCTGCGGGGCCGCGGGGCCCCTCGAAGGCCAAATACGTGCTGGCTGATGGCACCGCCGAGCGGGTGCACGCTGCGGCCTCCGAGCTGCTGGCCGACCACCCGCTCTACCCGGGGCTCACGCTGTAGTGCATTTATCGGCCGGGACGCGGCGACGCTCCGACTGATTTCACGGAACCTGTGTACGCGGGTTACAGTTACTTTTATGGCAGTCAAACCCGTTGCTAACGCGCTGATCCTCGAACTCGAGCCCGTCGTGGGAGAGAACCTCGACCGCCACCTCGGCACCGAGAAATTGTGGTTCGCTCACGATTTCGTGCCTTTCGAACTGGGCGAGAACTTCGCCTTCCTCGGTGGGCGTGATTGGGACCCGTCGCAGGTGACGCTGCCCCAGACCATCACCGACGCGTGCGAGATCCTGCTCATCACCAAAGACAACCTGGCTGGTTACCACCGCGAACTCGTCGAGCACTTCATTCTCGAAGACATGTGGGGCCAGTGGATCGGCCGGTGGACCGCCGAAGAGCACCTGCACGCCATTGCCCTGCGCGAGTACTTCGTGGTGACCCGGGAGATCGACCCCACCGCCAATGAGCGGGTCCGCTTCGAGCACGTGTCCGGCAAGGGCTATCGCGCCGACCAGTATTCGCAGGTTGAAACCCTGGTGTTCATGGCTTTCTTCGAGCGGGCGCACGCGGTGTTCTGCAACAACCTGGCGGCCCAGATCGAAGAGCCGGTGCTGGCCGGACTCATCACCAACATCGCGCGCGACGAAGAGCGGCACGAGGAGTTCTTCGCCAACCTCGTCGCACACTGCCTCGACTACACCCGCGACGAGACCATCGCGGCGATCGCGGCACGCGCAGCTGACCTCGACGTCATCGGCGCCGACATCGACGCCTATCACGACAAGGTGCGAAACGTCTCCGACGCAGGCATTTTCAGCCCAGATCAGCTGCGGCGGGTGATCTCCGACCGCATCGCCGCATGGGGAGTCGCCGACGAGCCGGCGCTTCGGCAGTTCGTCATCAGCTAGCCCCGTCGGCCGGGCTCATCTGCGCCATTCTCCCCCGCAACCGGGAGGTGCCCCACCGCACCGCTGCGCTCTGCGTCGTCATCGGCGCGCCTGCGCGGCGCACGTGCGCAGACCGGAGTAGCGTCGCGTTCGATGGCTAGCGACATGCTCTGCTGTCCGGGCGGCGCCTCTCGTCTCGACTTCGACAGGACCGCCGGCCCCGGTCCTGGCGCCGCGGCCCCCGCCGAATCGTCCGTGCGGGCCGCACGGGCTTCAGCCCGGTTATGAA
>DATJOR010000405.1:0-4053 GCA_035506875.1 Mycobacterium sp. | reverse complement strand
CCACCCGCCAGCCGGCTGGAACATCGGCGAACGCGGGCCACAGGCTGTGTTGCTCCTCGTCGTTGATCAAGACGAAAAAGCTGCCGTCACCGTCGTCGAACGGATTGATGCTCACCGCGTCTCCAGCCGTCTACTTGACATGGGTATAACAAGTTCTAGACCATACCTGGAGCCCTCAGGGTTGTCTAAGGGTTCGGACTGTGAGGCTGCTGGGAGGGACAAACCGTCCTCAGAATTCACATTCGGCATCGACGTTCGCATCGCTACCGCCTGTCCGCGCCCGCATGGTGCGAGACACGCGTTTTCGGTGGTCACGTTGAATCCGGCAGCCTCGCTCTGAGGCGAACCTCTACGCGCATATCCGTGCGCTCGTAGTCCTATTGCGGCCACCTTCATCGCGGCAGATACCTCCCTTTGTTCGGCGGCGCTCCCTCTTGATGACCCGCACCGCGGATCGGCTCCAACTACGCTTCGTAGCGATGCGCCTAAGTACGCAATTGGGATCTCATGATTCGGTACTCCAATAAGCCCGCCCGGAGTTGCTCGTAGATCGCCGACCCGGGGAGCGCTAGAAAGTTAGCCACACGAGCATTTCCGTCGCCATAAACCTGCTCGTAGTTACTGCTCGCTTGATCGCGCGAGGCCAGCACGTTGGCAGTGATGTCGCGGTCGCTTTCGGTAGAGAAGTCCAGCGCCTTCAACCGCAACCGCATGTAGTCCCAGTCCTCAGGGCTTAGAAAATCCGTATGCAAAAACCATCCGCCGGAGCGGCAAATCCTGCGAACCTGACTCAGAAACTTCGGCAGATTGCCATACGAGTGTGATGACTCCACATTGATCACGGCATCGCAGGATGCGTCGTCTAGGGGAATATCCAATGCATTGCCGACCCTGAAGTCCGTCGAAGGGCTGACGTGTCTTCGACGGCAGAACGCGATTGCCTCCGCGGACATATCAATGCCAATCACTTGGGCGTTGAATTTCTCCGCGACAAGTGCGGAGTTGCCGCCGCGCCCACAGCCTATCTCCGCAATTGTGCAGTCATTCAGGTCAAGCGATCCGATAACCTCGAAAACCAGCCGAACCGAGTTGGCGTTGAAGGTGCCCTCACGAATGATGAACGAGGATTCATTGTTGGAATCGGTCGGAACATATCCATAGTTCAAGAAAAACGATACGTCAGCCAATCCGACGTTCTCTAAGCGGCGGCTCAGCAAATCATAGAAGCTGCGCCATCCATCGGCGGTCGTGGATAGTAGGTCGTCGGCCAGGTGCGCCGACATTGCCACTGGTGAATTATCCGTCGAGTTCATTTACATCGCCCCAACCAAATCTGCTTTACCCTATGTTTCGTCGCGCGCGCGAAAAGCATGCGGGACATGTCATTTCCTTCGATCACTGTGCGGGTTCGGCCGCATCGCCGGATTCCACCTCGGCCAACTCCGGTATCTGACCGGCCAGGTACTCGGCCAACGACCCGATCGTCGGATAGTCGAATACCGCGGTGGCGCTGATCGTGAACGCGCCGCCGAACTGGGGGAGCAGTCGGTTGCTGAACTCGACCGCCATCAGTGAGTCCGTGCCGAGTTCCAGGAACCGACTGGTTGCGGCCGGCGGTTGCGCGAGCCGCAGGAACTGCTGCACTTCATGCCGTAGGTATTCGGTGAGGAAACTGCCGCGCTCCACCTCGGGTACCTCGTGCAGTTGCCGGAGCAACTCACTGTCGCCGCGCGTCGCCCCCGCAGCACTCGGCAGCACGTGGTCGAGCATCGACGGCCGCGAGCCGCCCAGCCCCTTCGCGGCACGCTGCCAATTGGCTTTGATGACGGTTGCCTGCCCGATTCCATGGGAGACGACCTCGCCGAGCGCGTTGAGGGCGGCCGTGGGTTCGAGCGGAATCAGGCCCTGCGCACTGAGATTGGCGCGCGCGGCGTGCGAAGTGGCCATCCCGCCCTTCGCCCAGGGACCCCAGTTGATGCTCGTCGCGGGCAGGCCCTGCGCCCTACGATCGGCAACCAGCCCGTCGAGCAGCGCATTGGCGGTGGCGTAGTTGGTCTGGCCGGGCGAACCGATTATGCCGGCGGCCGACGAGTACATGACGAAGAACTCGAGATCGTCGTTCTTCGTCAACCGATGTAGATGTACGGCGCCGAAGGCCTTCGGCGCTAACGTCGTCCGGAAGTGTTCCAGGCTCTGCTGTGTGAGCAGCGCGTCGTCCAGCACGCCGGCCAGATGTGCGACCCCAGCGAGCGGCGGCAACTCCGCCCGGATCCGCTCCAGCAGCTGTGCGACTTGGGACTCGTCGCCGATGTCGGCGGTGAAGGTATGGATCCGGCACCGGTAGCGCTCAGTGATCTCATCGATTTCCCGTTGTGCGTCGGCATCGGGCGCGCGCCTGCTGGTCAACACGATGTCACCGGCACCGAGTTGGGCCAGATGGGCAGCCGTATACAGGCCGAGCGCGCCGAGGCCTCCGGTGATCAGATAGCTCCGATCATCGCGCGGCTGCAGCGGTTTCGGCATCTGCAGCACGATCTTGCCGATGTGTCGTGCCTGCTGCATGCGACGGAACGCGGTCTTCGCCTCCGTCAGCGGGTAGACCTCGACGGCAAGCGGCGCCAGTTCGCCGCTGGCCATGCTGTCCGACACCTCGGCCAGCAGGTTGCCCGTCCGCTCGGGTTCGTGCTCGATGCACCAGTCCAGCGCGATGATCTCGTAGGCGATGTCGGGACGGGCCGCAGCCATCTGCTCGCGAGTCCAGATGTCGCGCTTGGCGATTTCGGCGAACCGGCCACCGTGTGCGGTCGCCCGCACGGTGGCCTCGATGAACCCCTCGTTGGTAAGGGAGTTGAGTACTACATCAACACCCGAGCCGCCGGTGTCCTTTAAGATCTGATCCGCGAAATCCGTGCTGCGCGAGTCGTAGATGTGTTCCACACCCATCTTGCGCAGCGTTGCGCGCTTGTAGGCGCTGGCGGTGGCGAAGACGGTCGCACCGCGCTGCTGGGCTATCTGGATCGCGGCCAGACCGACGCCACCAGTGGCGGCGTGAATGAGCACGCGGTCGCCGGGTCCCACCTTCGCCCAGTCGAACGCAAGGCGGGTCGTCAATGCACCGGCGGGTACGGTCGCCGCTCCTACTGTGCTGATCCCGTTCGGCACCGGCGCCAGGAACTGGGCCGGCACATTGACCCGGGTGGCGAACGACCCCGGCATGAAGCCGAACACGCGCTGGCCAACCTCGAATCCGGTGACGCCGTCACCCAATTCGGTGACCACACCGGCGAGGTCACCGCCACCGATCCGCCCCGGATCGCCGGGATACAGGCCGAGCACATTGAGCACATCCCGGAAGTTGAGGCCCGCGGCCTCCACCCGGATCTGCACCTGACCCGCGCTCGGCGGCGGCACGTGCAGCTCGACCAGATGAAGATTGTCGATCGCGCCGCGTTCGGTCACGTCCAGGAGGTAATCAGTTGCGCGAGGTACCGCGAGATGGCCGCTGCGCGACCATGGTACGAGCCGCGGCACCAAGTACTTTCCTTGTCGCAGTGCGAGTTGTGGCTCGTCAGCAGGTGTGCCGAGGAGACGGCTCAGCGAGTGCACGGCATTGTCGACTCCGTCGTAGTCGACCAGCCTGCAACGCAAGCCGGGCTGCTCGGTGATGACGGTGCGTCCGAATCCCCACAGCGCCGATTGCGCCGGGTCGACCGGCTCGCCAGGTTCGGTCGCCACGGCTCGTTCGGTGACGATCCACAGTCCGCCGGTCAGTTTCATGTCTTGCTGAGCCTGCAGCGCCTGTAGGACGGTGAGCAGCTGGTCGATCTCGGTCTCCAGTCGAGCGGCGAATTCGGCGCCCGACTCGTCTTCGCTGGGTCGGCCGGTGCCGCGCCACACGATGCCGGACACCGGCGCGCCGCGCTCCTGGGCCTCTGCGAAGAGCCGCTTCCAGGCCTCCGGATCCGTAGTGCGGTCCAACGAGATTGACCGCGGCAGGTTCGCCGCCAGCTCGTCGAATCCGGTGATCACCCAGGTGCCGTCACTGTTGGCCGC
>DATJOR010000404.1:0-2194 GCA_035506875.1 Mycobacterium sp. | reverse complement strand
GGCCACGGCGTTGAAGATGAGGTTGATCGTCATCCGGGCCAGATTAGCGCCGATGCAGTAATGCGCACCCGTGCCGCCGAATCCGACGTGTGGATTCGGGTCGCGCAGGATGTTGAACGAATGCGGGTCTTCGAATACCTCTTCGTCGAAATTGGCCGAGCGATAGGACATCACCACCCGCTGGCCCTTCTCGATCAGCACGCCGCCCAACTCGACGTCCTCGTTGGCGGTGCGCTGGAACGCCGATACCGGCGTGGCCCAGCGGATGATCTCATCGGCTGCGGTCGAGGGGCGCTCCTTCTTGAACAGCTCCCACTGGTCCGGGTTGTTCGCGAAGGCGATCATGCCGTGGGTGATCGAGTTGCGGGTGGTCTCGTTGCCCGCCACCGCGAGCATGACAACGAAGAAACCGAATTCGTCGTCGGAGAGCTTTTCCCCCTCGATGTCGGCCTGAATCAAGGTCGTGACGATGTCGTCGGTCGGGTTCTTGCCCCGCTCGTCGGCCATCGCCATCGCGTACATGATCAGGTCCATCGACGATTGCGCGGGATCGACGTCGGCGTACTCGGGGTCGGTGCCACCCGTCATTTCATTGGACCAGCGAAAGAGCTTGTCCCGGTCCTCCTGCGGCACGCCCAGCAAACCGGCGATGGCCTGCAGCGGCAGCTCGCATGACACCTGTTCGACAAAGTCGCCGGAGCCTTCCGCCGCCGCGTTCTTGGCGATGTTCTGGGCGCGCAGCGCGAGTTCCTCCTCCAACTGGCCGATCGCGCGGGGGGTGAACCCGCGGGAGATGATCTTGCGAAGCCGGGTGTGGTGCGGCGCGTCCATGTTCAACATGACGCTGCGCTGCAGCTCGACCTGCTCCCGCTTCATCTCCGGCGGCCAGGTCGGGATCGCGCCGTTCTGCCAGCTGGAGAAGACGTCGCTGCGACGCGATACCTCCTTGACATCCGCGTGTTTGGAGACGATCCAATAACCCTTGTCCTCGAAGCCGCCCGTGCCGCCTGGTATGTCAACCCAGTGGACCGGCTCGGACTTGCGGAGCTGGGCGAGCTCCGCCACGGGAAGCCCGGCCAGATTGACGTCGGGATCGAGAAAGTCGAACTCGGCTGAAATGTTAGGGGGTGCCATGAGGGTGCTCTCCTGAATTGCAACGTGTTCTAGTGCCAGTAAAACATGCCTCTATCGCTGATAAAAGCCGCCCGGGCATCGTCGCTTGTCAGAGTAATGAAACGTGTTCTAGCCTGACCGCATGGGTAACCCGGTAATTGTTGAAGCCACCCGCAGCCCAATCGGCAAACGTGCCGGATGGTTGTCGGGGCTGCACGCCACCGAGCTGCTGGGCTCGGTGCAAAAAGCGCTTGTGGACAAAGCCGGTATCGACGCCGGCGACGTCGAGCAGCTCATCGGCGGCTGCGTGACACAGTTCGCGGAGCAGTCCAACAACATCACCCGCACGGCGTGGCTGACCGCGGGTCTGCCCGAGCAGGTCGGCGCCACCACTGTCGACTGCCAGTGCGGTAGTGGGCAGCAGGCCAATCACCTGATCGCGGGACTGATCGCGGTGGGCGCCATCGACATCGGCATCGCCTGCGGCATCGAGGCGATGAGCCGCGTCGGGCTGGGGGCCAACGCCGGTCCCGATCGCAATTGGCGTGCCGAGTCCTGGGACATCGATCTGCCCGACCAGTTCACCGCCGCCGAGCGCATCGCCAAGCGTCGCGGCATCACCCGCGAAGACATCGACGCCTTCGGACTTGCCTCTCAGCAGCACGCCAAGCGGGCCTGGGACGAGGGCCGCTTCGACCGGGAAATCTCACCGATCGAGGCGCCGGTTCTTGACGAGCAAAAGCAACCCACCAAAGAGCGGCACATGGTCAGCCGTGACCAGGGCCTGCGGGACACCACCCTGGAGGGCTTGAGCCAGCTCAAGCCCGTGATCGAAGGCGGCATTCACACCGCGGGCACGTCGTCGCAGATCTCCGATGGCGCGGCTGCGGTGCTGTGGATGGATGAGTCCGTGGCGAAAGCGCAAGGCTTCACTCCACGGGCGCGCATCGTCAGCCAGGCGCTCGTCGGCGCCGAGCCCTATTACCACCTGGACGGTCCGGTGCAGTCCACCGCGAAGGTGCTCGAGAAGGCCGGCATGAAGATGGGCGACATCGACATCGTCGAGATCAACGAGGCCTTC
>DATJOR010000403.1:0-15459 GCA_035506875.1 Mycobacterium sp. | reverse complement strand
GGGCATGAACGGGTCGGAGACGATCACCGCCTTCGCCTCGATCATGTCGACGACGGTGGTGGTGTCTTTTGCCCACAATTCGAGGTCGGTGCGCGGTGTGGGCTGGTGCAGCATGGTCAGGCTGGCGCCGCGCATCCACAGCCCCTGAGCCGTCGGCGCGATTTCCACCGGCGCACCGGCCAGGACACCGACGCCGTCGCCGGGGCCGATGCCGGCCGCGGCCAGGCCGCCGGCTACCCGGCGGGCACGCTCGTGTACCTCGAGCCAGGTGTGCCGAACCGGCTGGTGCGGTTCGCCGGTCACCATGCCCTTTTTGCTCTCATGAGCATTGCGGAACATGTTCTCGGTAAACCTGCTCACGGTTGCCTCCTCGGTACCGACGCCCCACTTCTTATTATGCTGCCCCTGCTCAACCACACTTTTGTGCAGCCGCGCGCCCACAATTGGGCAGCAATTTCGTCTCGAATCGGTGATGAAGCGGTCGCCTCAGGCCACGGCGCGGTGTCGGCTTGAACACCGAGGACACGGCGTCCGGTGGTGTTCGCAGAACGCCCGCCGATGTGGACGGCGGGCGGGGAAACCAGGCGCATTGCTTGACCGGTATTTATCACCGCCAAACATCTTAAACTCCTCTTAAGGAACTGCCAAACTCAGGAGTGAAATCAGCTCGGCGTCACGCACCGGCACCGCCGTTGCTGGGTGTCGGCACCACCCGCGCGCCGTGCACCGGCCCGCTGGCGACGCGCACCGTGCGGCAAACGCCGGCCCCGGAGAGCTCGGTGCCGACATCCACCGCGGCGGGAGCCGACCGGCACAGGAACGTGCACGTCGGCCCGGACCCCGACACGATGCCCGCCAGCGCTCCCGCCTCGACACCTGCGCGTAGCACACGGCGCAGGGCCGGATCCTTGCTCAGTGCGGCGGCCTGCAGTTCGTTGCCCAACAGCGGCGCCAGCTGCTCCGGGTCGCCGGCCGCCAGGGCCGCCAGTACCGGACCGGGTTCGTCGAGCCGTGGCGGCGACCCGACTTCCCTGAGCCGGTCCAGCTCAGTGAACACCGTCGAGGTGGACAACCCACCCTCGGCGAACGCCAGCACCCAATGGAAGGTGTTGCGGGCCAGCACCGTTGCCAATTCCTCGCCGCGACCGGTGCCCAGCGCGGTGCCCCCGTGCAGCGCGAAGGGCACATCGCTGCCCAGCTTCGCGGCGAGCATGTGCAGGTCGCGGCGCGGCACTCCGAGCTCCCAGAGCGAGTTGATCGCAACCAGCACGGCCGCGGCGTCCGCGCTGCCACCGCCCATCCCGCCGGCCACCGGGATGGATTTCTCGATTGCGATCGACACGTCGGGCGCGCGGCCGACGTGATCCGCCATCAGCTCGGCGGCCTGCCACGCCAGGTTGCGCTCGTCGACGGGTAACTGATCGGCGCCCTCGCCGCTGATTTCCAGCGAAAGCACATCCGCGTTGCGCACCGTGATCTCGTCGACCAGGGAAACCGCGTGGAACACCGTCGTCACGTCGTGATAGCCGTTGTCACGCAGGTCGCCGACGGCCAGGTAGAGGTTGATTTTGCCGGGCGCCCGAACGGTAACCGACCCAGTGGGCACCCACTGAGCAGCGGTGTTCGGGTCTGTCGGCATCGCACGAGACTTTATCGTTCGCGACCGGCGGACCCCTACCCCGTGGGCGGTTAAGTCGCCGGGGCGTGCCGTTGCTGCAGGTCGGTGGCCTTGTCGCGGCCGGCTTCACCCGAGCGCTGATACAACCGCACGAATTCGTCGATGGTCAGCGTCTCGCCCCGCCGCGCCGGGTCGATGCTGGCCGCCAGCAACCGGCTCGCCGATTCGTTGCCCGAACCCGCCCACTCGACGAATGCATTGCGAGATGTCTTGCGCCGCTGAGCGAATGCGATGTCGACAAGTTTGAAAACGTTTTGACGGAAGGCCTGGTCGGTGGGCCAGACCGGGCTTGCATGCCGGTCGATGCGCACCAGCCCGGAGTAGACACGCGGGATGGGCCAGAACACGGTCGGCGACACCATGCCATGGCGGCGGACCTGTCCGTAGAAGCGCAGCTTGACGCTGGGGACCCCGTACTCCTTGCCGCCGGGTTCGGCGGCGAGGCGTTCGGCGACCTCGGCCTGCACCATCACCATCAGGGTGCGCAGCGACGGGAATTCGGCGAGCAGGTGCAGCAGCGCCGGAACGGCGACGTTGTACGGCAGGTTCGCCACCACCGCCGTCGGTTCGGCAGCGAGATCGGCGGGCCCGATGGACAGCACGTCGCGGTTCAGCACGGTCAGCCGGTGGATTTCGCTGTGGGAATGCTCGGCAACGGTCTGGGGCAGCCTGCCGGCCAGCACCGGGTCGATCTCAACGGCGCTCACCGTGGCCCCGCGGTCCAGCAGCGCCAGGGTGAGCGATCCCAGACCGGGGCCTACCTCCAGCACGTGATCGCTTCGGCTGACTCCGGAGGCCGACACGATACGGCGCACCGTATTGGCGTCGTGTACGAAGTTCTGCCCCAACGACTTGCGCGGCCGGAATTCGAGTTCTTTGGCCAGCCGTCGGATCTCGGTACGCCCCAGCAGCCGGATGGTCAGCGCGCACCCGCTCTTCCGCTGCACACCGGCCATGCTCCCCAGCCCTGGCGAGCGCGTGTCACCTCCGCGACGGTGATCTGCTCTTCCCGGGTCGCCAGGTCGGCGCGCGGCGCAAACCGCAGACCGCCGTTGCGCTCCCAGGTGTGCTGGTCGAACTGCACGCCGCCGTAGTAGCCGTTACCGGTGTTGATCGCCCAGTTCCCGCCGGCCTCGCAGCGCGAGATGGCATCCCAGATCGCTCCGTTGGAGACCTCGGGGACATCGGTGCCCGGCTTGGTGCCGACCCGCACCACGGCCTCGCGGGCGGGTGTGATCACGTGGCTGGCCACCGGCAGCCGGCCGGTTTCCGCGCCGTTGACCTTGGACACCGCGAAAGTCACATCTTGGGTGCCCGGCGTGCCCGGGTCCTCGATGATCTCGCGGTCCATGTTCATGTCTGGATCCTCGATCCGCTTGCGGGGCGGAACGAGCGCCACCCGCTCGGTGATCTTCTCGATGCGGTTGCGGGTGACCTGGATGTGCATGCCGTCGATCACCGGCGCCGCCGCACCGGGAGTCACCACGTCGCTCTGCAAAAGCGGAGCGCCGATGGCGGCCAGTAGCTCCCCGACCCGGGCCGCGGCCAGGTGGACGTTGCGCACGGCACCGCCGTCGTTGAGCTCAACCGTTTTGGCGCTGACGACGGGCAGGGCCATGCCGGCCAGCGGCACCCGGCTGCCGCGCGACGCCGCGGCCGGGGCCGTGTCGATCATCGCAAGCTGGGCCAGCGCCTCGTCCACCGTTGAGGCCGTCGTCCAGACCTGCTTGGAATTCTGGCCGTCCAGCGAAATCTCCAGCGGGCGGCTGCGCCGCAGCACGATGTTCTCGGCGTTGTGGACCCGCTCGCCGGCAGCGGGATACAGGTCGTCACGCTCGCTGACGTTGAACCCGTTTTCCCTGATGATGTCGATCACCCGCGACTTCATGGTCGTCACCGTCATCGCGGTGCCGTCGACGCTCAGCGTCACCGTCTTGTAGTCGGCGACCGCGTAGGCGCCGGCGAAGGCCAAGACCACGAGAAGGCCCGCAACGAGGAGGCGCAAAGCCGGTGAGGGAGCCTGATGGAGTTTCGCAACTACATTCACCGCGCGTGTATCCCCGACCTCAATAACCACTCAAGTAACTGTTCCGTAGCAAAGCAAAAGGCCCACTAGGGGCCCCACCGTCGATCACAAGACGGTAACGAACGGGCCAAGATAGAGCAACTCCGCAGAGTCTGCTTAACGGTCTTTTAACTCCCTGCCGCTAATCCGTAGGCACCACGGGCGTTGCCGGTGGTGATCTCAGCCAGTTCTTCGGCGGGCCGATCCAACAACTCGGCCAGCGCCCGGACAGTGTACGGGAGGCAGTACGGCTCGTTCGGCGCACCCCGGTACGGGTGGGGTGTCAAAAACGGCGCATCGGTCTCCACCAGCAGCTGGTCGACCGGCACCAGTGGGACGGCTTCCCGCAGCTCACGTGCGTTACGAAAGCTGACCGTCCCGGACAGGCTGACCAGCCATCCGGCCTCGACGCAGGCGCGCGCCAGCTCAGCGCCCGAGGAGAAGCAGTGAAAGATCACGGTGTCCGGTGCGCCCTCGGCGCGCAGCACGTCGAGCACCTCGGCGTCGGCCTCCCGGTTGTGAATCATCAGCGGTTTGCCGCTCCGTTTGGCCAGATCGATGTGCCACGCGAAGGCCTCCCGTTGTACGTCCGGCTCCGCGCAGCCCGCCAGCCGGCCCGGCCAATACAGATCCATGCCGGTCTCACCGACCGCCACAACGCGAGGGTGGGCGGCTAATCGCTCGATCTCGGTGCGGGCGCCGTCGGTGAGCGCGCCGGCGCGGGTCGGATGCAGGGCCACGGCGGCGTAGACCCGCGGATCCCACTCGGCGGCCCGTGTCACCCAGCGCGCCGAGGCCAGGTCGTCGGCGATGGTGACCACCGCGACGACGCCGACCGCTGCGGCGCGGTCGACGATGGCGCGCACGTCGTCCCCGTCCCGGGCGCCGCACGCGTCGAGGTGGGTGTGCGCGTCGATCAACGGGCGCAGCGGCTCGGGAGCCGGCGGCGGCGGACGTTTGGAACTCACGCGCACACAATAGGGTGACAACAACGATGAAGACGACGAAGACGATGAAGACGCAGCCCTACTACATCACTACGGCGATCACCTACCCGAACGGTGACCCACACATCGGGCACGCTTACGAGTACATCGCCACCGATGCGATCGCACGCTTCAAGCGGCTCGACGGTTTCGACGTCCGCTTCCTCACCGGAACCGATGAGCATGGGCTGAAAATGGCGCAGGCGGCTGCGGGCGAAGGGATGTCGCCCGCCGAGCTGGCCAAGCGGAACTCGGACGTGTATCAGCGGCTGCAGGAGAAGCTCAACATCTCCTTCGACCGGTTCATCCGCACCACCGACGCCGATCACCATGCGGCATCGAAGGCCATCTGGCAGCGGATGGAAGATGCCGGCGACATCTATCTGGACAGCTACGCCGGCTGGTATTCGGTGCGCGACGAGCGCTACTTCACCGAGGACGAAACGACTCTGGACGCCAGCGGTACGCGCATCGCCGTCGAGACCGGCACCCCGGTCACCTGGACAGAGGAGCAGACCTATTTCTTCCGGCTGTCGGCGTACGCGGACAAGCTGCTAGCGCACTACGACGCCAACCCGGATTTCATCGGGCCCCAGGTGCGGCGCAACGAAGTCGTCAGCTTCGTCTCCGGCGGGTTGAACGACCTGTCGATCTCACGCACGTCGTTCGACTGGGGCGTGCCGGTTCCGGACCACCCGGACCACGTCATGTACGTCTGGATCGACGCGCTGACCAACTACCTGACCGGCGTCGGCTACCCGGACACCGACTCCGAGCTGTTTCGCCGCTATTGGCCGGCCGACCTACACATGATCGGCAAGGACATCATCAGATTCCACGCCGTCTTCTGGCCGGCGTTTCTGATGTCTGCCGGAATCGAGCTTCCGAGAAAGGTTTTCGCGCACGGCTTCATTCTCAACAGCGGCGAGAAGATGAGCAAATCGGTGGGCAACGTGATCGATCCCATCGCTCTGGTCGACGAGTTCGGCGTGGACCAGGTGCGCTACTTCTTCCTGCGCGAAGTGCCCTTCGGCCAGGACGGCAGCTACAGCGAAGAGGCGATCATCGCCCGGACCAACGCCGACCTGGCCAATGAGTTGGGCAACCTGGCGCAGCGATCGCTGTCGATGGTGGCCAAGAATCTCGACGGAATCGTCCCGACGCCGGGCGATTTCACCGCCGACGACACCGAACTACTGGCTGCGGCCGACGGCCTACTCGACCGGATACGCGCTGAGTTCGACGCCCAGGCAATGCATCTGGCCCTGGAGGCGATTTGGCTGATGCTCGGCGCGGCGAACAGGTACTTCTCGGCGCAGCAGCCGTGGGTGCTGCGCAAGAGCGAATCGCAGTCTGACCAGCTCCGTTTCGCCACCGTGCTGTACACCACCTGCGAGGTGGTTCGCATTGCCGCGCTGTTGGTCCAGCCGGTGATGCCGGAGTCGGCGGCCAGGCTGCTGGACCTGCTCGGCCAGCCGGAAGATCAGCGCAGCTTCGCCGCGGTCGGTGCGCGGCTGGCGCCCGGCACCGCGCTGCCCGCCCCCACCGGCGTGTTCCCGCGCTACCAGGCCGACTGAGTTCACGAGTCGGTCAGGCGAACTCGGACGGTTACCCGACCCTTGTCGTCGCGGTGAGCTACCGCACGCCCGGCGCGCTCGACGCCGTCCAGCGTCAGCGAAATCGGAGCGCCTTCGCCGACAAAGTTGCGCCACCACGTCTTGGTGTCAGGAAGGTTTGCAGCGATGTCGATGTCGTTGCCGCGCCGCCGGTATGCCACCGGAGTGCTGATCGTCCGCCCCGAACGTCGCCCGGTATAGGTGATCAGTGTGACACTGCGCCGCAGCCTCGCTCCGAGCCGCGGGGACGCAGCGATCGCCGCCACCGGCGCGTTGAACAGCGGCCCCGCGCGCATGACTAGTCGTCCGAAATTGTTTAGATTGGCCATTTTTCGATTCCTGTTCAGTGTGGTGTCGGTGTTCAGATCAGTATCGCCGCGCACAAAGTCGCGACTGCCAGGCCTTGCAGCGTAGCCCTCATGATGATCACGCTGTCCCAGCTACGTTGTAGCGCACCGGCATCCGTCGGCAGTGACGGATTTCCGGCCCCGGCGATGAGTTGGCGGTTGATCGGCTTGCTCACACGCAGGTAGACCACCAGCCACACCAGCAGCACACCAAGGGCAACGCCGGCCGCAGCGGCTTGCATCCAGCGACCGGACACGGCGGCGAATGCCGCACTGATCGCCGCGGCCACCATGCCGATCACCCCGGGCACCGGCATCCGCTGGTCGCCGTAGCGATGGATGCTGCCCATCACCGCAAGCAGGGCCCGGTCGTCGATGCGCGCCAGCGCGGGCCGCTGCACCATCGCACAGAACACGTCGGTGCCGTAGACCACCGCGGTACCCAACACCGCGATCACCGCGAACAGCTTTGCCACGTCCATCGCTGCACTCTCGTTCCCTCGTAGGTGTTAGCAACGCTAACCCGCGCGCCGATCTCTGTCAATAGCGGCGCTAGATTTTCTATCGTTGCTATTCTGAAGCGATGGCCATCGAAGACCGACGAGCGCGGGAGCGGGCCGCCCGACGCCAACTGATCACCACCACGGCCCGCAGGCTGGCCGAGCAGGAGGGTTGGGACGCCGTCACCACCCGCCGGCTTGCCACTGAGATCGAGTACAGCCAACCCGTGCTGTACAAGCACTTCTCCAGCATGGAAGGCATCGCCGCGGCCGTCGCGGTCCAGGGATTCGGCGAGCTCGCCGACACACTCCGAGCGGCACGCCGCGGCGCTACCGACGACGCGGATGGGTTGGCGCGAGTTGCCCACGCGTTCATCGGGTTTGCCCAGGAGAACCCCGCGCTGTTCGACGCGATGTTCACCCGCGCCACGACGTTGCACTTCGCCGCCGCCGAGGACACCCCGGCCGAGTTGCACACCGCCTTCGCCGAATTGCGCGCGGCCGTGGACATGGTCGCCGGCAGTCGCGATGCCGACACGCTCACCGAAGTCCTCTGGGCGGCACTGCACGGCCTGATCACCCTCGACCGCGGCGGCCGGTTGCGGCCGGAGTATCGCGTCGCCCGGATCGATTTGCTGGTCGCCCAACTCGTCGCGTCGGCGTGAGCCTGGTCACAACGGCCGAAACCGTGTCACATCCGCCGTCTCCGCGGTGTCTTGAGGGCAGCACACCCCGCGAGAACAGGAGATAGCAATGACCGCCCAGCGCACTCACATCGTCGTGATCGGCGGCGGATACGCCGGAACGCTGGCAGCCAACCATCTGCGGCTGCGCGCCGACCTCGAAATCACGTTGGTGAATCCACGTCCGGTCTTCGTCGAGCGAATCCGGTTGCATCAGTTGGTCGCGGGCAGCGGCACCGCCGCCGTCGACTACGGAACCGTGCTCGGCAAGGGCGTCCAGCTGGTCGTCGACAGCGTGGAGCGGATCGACGCCGCCGACCGACAGGTCAAGCTGATTTCCGGTGACGTGTTGGACTACGACTACCTGATCTACGCCGTCGGTAGCACCGGTGTGATGCCCGCATCGGTGCCCGGAGCGGCTGAATTCGCCTACCCGGTAGCAGAATTCGAGCTCGCCGAGCGGCTGCGTGACGCGCTTGACGAGCTGCATCCCGACGCACCCGTCACTGTGATCGGCGCCGGGCTGACCGGCATCGAGACGGCATCCGAGTTGGCCGAGCAAGGCCGGCGGGTGAGCTTGGTCTGCGGCGGGCTGCTCGGGCCGTCGCTGAGCCCGACCGGCCGGCGTTCGGTGGCCAAATGGCTGCGTCGACTCGGTGTCGACGTGCTGGAGGCGGCGACGGTCAGCGAGGTCCACGCCGACGGGGTCGTGCTGGCCGACGGCGCGCTGCTGCCCAGCTTGGTGACGGTGTGGACGGCGGGCTTCGGCGTGCCG
This sequence comes from Mycobacterium sp., assembly GCA_035506875.1. Taxonomy (GTDB): domain Bacteria; phylum Actinomycetota; class Actinomycetes; order Mycobacteriales; family Mycobacteriaceae; genus Mycobacterium. The sequence continues at coordinate 6,809 of DATJOR010000403.1, read as the reverse complement.
GACCTGGCCACCCGCAGCGGGCTCCGCACCGACGAGCTGGGCCGGTTGCTCACCGATGAGACACTGACCAGCGTGGACGACCCGCGCATCGTGGCGGCCGGCGACGCCGCCGCACCGTCGGGCCAGCCGTTGCGGATGAGCTGTCAGGCCGCGATCCCGCTCGGCGCCCAGGCCGCCAACACGGTGCTCAGCCGCATCGCCGGTACCCCGCCCGCGGTGGTCAACCAGGCGTTCACCGGGCAGTGCATCAGCCTGGGCCGTTCGTACGCCACCGTCCAACTCGCCCGCCCCGACGACACGCCGGTGAACCTGGTCATCGGCGGCCGGGTCGCCGCGTCGGTCAAAGAGGCGATCTGCAAGGGCACGGTGTGGGGCATCCGACGTGAGGCCGCCAAGCCCGGCTGGTATCGCTGGCTCAAAGGTGGCAGGCGATCCGAGCGCCTCGCGTCAGATACGGTCACGGTGCCGTGACGACGTCGGACGAACACGCCGACCGGTTCGTGCTGTTGCGGCCGTTGCTGTTCACCATCGCATACGAAATCCTCGGTTCCACAACGGAATCCGATGACGTACTGCAGGACAGCTATCTGCGCTGGGCGCAGGTGGACCTGGGCGGCGTGCATGACACGAAGGCCTATCTGGCCCGGCTGGTCACCCGTCAGGCGCTCAACGCGCTGCGGGCGGGCGCCCGGCGCCGGGAGGACTATGTGGGACCCTGGCTGCCGGAGCCGCTGCTGCTCGACGAGCAGGACCCCTCGGCCGATGTGGTTCTGGCCGAATCGGTTTCGATGGCGATGCTGGTGCTGCTGGAGACCCTGGGTCCCGACGAACGCGCAGTGTTCGTGCTGCGAGAGGTATTCGGGTTCGACTACGACGAAATCGCCGAGTCGGTCGACAAGCCGGCCGCGACCGTGCGGCAGATCGCGCACCGGGCCCGCGAACACGTGCACGCCCGACGCCGGCGCTTCGCCCCGGTCGACCCGGAGCAAAACGCCCGGATCACCGAAGAATTCATGGCGGCGGCGGCCAGTGGTGACGTCCAGACGGTGATGTCGATGCTGGCTCCCGACGTGGCCTGGACCGCCGACAGTGGCGGCAAGGCCAGTGCGGCACGTCGACCGGTGATCGGGGCGGAGAAGGTTGCAAGGGCGGTCGTCGGCTTGGTCGGCCGGGCGATACAACTGCCGGATGTCCGGGTGGAAGCGGTCATCTGCAACGCCGCGCCGGCGTTGTTGTTCTACCAAGGCGACCGCTTGGAGGGCGTCTTCACCGTTGAGATCATCGACGGCAAGATCAGCAACTTCTACGCGATGCGCAACCCGGACAAGCTGGTGGCCGTCGCGACCGCACGCACCATCAGCCGCAGCTGAGGAATCTGCCAAGCTGGTGGGGTGAGAATCGACCGGCTCGGCGATCTTGGCGGCGTACCCGAGGTACTGCGCGCCATCGGCGACGCCACAAACCGGCTGGGGCTGCCGCCGCCGGCCGCGCTGACCGGTCAGTGGTTCGGCGCATCGGCCGTGATCGCGCCAAGCGTGGCGATCGGACCGGTCGACGTCGCCGACGCGTTCGACGTGCGACCGGGATCGCACCGCACCGCCGTCGGCGGCGGCTGGATCGGCTACTTGTGCTACCCCGATCGGGGTTCCGGCGGGCGGCCCACCCGGATACCCGAAGCCGCCGGCGGCTGGGCGGACTGCGTGTTGCGCTGCGACCGTGATCGGCAATGGTGGTTCGAAAGCCTGTCCGGGGCCCCGATGCCCGGCTGGCTGGCTCAAGTTTTAGCGGCGCCAAGGCGCCCGTCGGCACCGGCGCGTCCTTACCGGATCGACTGGGACGCGGCCGACCGTCAGGCACATCGTGACGGCGTGCTTGCCTGCCTGGAGGCCATCCGGGCCGGCGAGGTCTACCAGGCCTGCGTGTGCACCCAGTTCACCGGCGCGATCGCCGGGGAACCGCTGGACTTCTTCATCGACGGTGTCGCGCGCACCGCGCCGGCGCGGGCGGCCTACGTTGCCGGAAACTGGGGCGCGGTGGCATCACTGTCGCCCGAGCTCTTCCTGTGCCGCCGTGGCGATCTGGTCACCTCGAGCCCGATCAAGGGCACGTTGCCGCTGACCGCTCCCCCGTCGGCGCTGAGGTCCTCGAGCAAGGATGTCGCCGAGAACATCATGATCGTCGACCTCGTCCGCAATGACCTGGGCCGCGTCGCCGTCACCGGATCGGTCACGGTGCCCGAGCTGCTGGTCGTGCGACCCGCGCCGGGCGTGTGGCACCTGGTGTCGACGGTGTCGGCGCGGATCCCCATCGAGCTGCCGACCTCAGCGCTGCTCGACGCCGCCTTCCCGCCGGCGTCGGTCACCGGCACGCCCAAACTGCGTGCACGGCAACTGATTTCGCAGTGGGAGCAGTCGACGCGCGGAATTTATTGTGGCACAGTAGGTTTAGCATCGCCGGTAGGCGGCTGCGAGCTGAACGTCGCGATCCGCACGGTGGAATTCGATGCTGTCGGCAATGCGCTGCTCGGATCCGGCGGCGGGATCACGGCCGACTCCGACGCCGACGCCGAATGGGACGAATGTCTGCACAAGGCCGCACCCATTCTCGGGGCTGGCGCCGCCTCAGCCGCGCGTCAGCCCGATTGCCCGGCTCCTCAGCCCGCCGCTTCGCGGCGCGCATCGTCACCGGGCGCGCAACACCGCGTCGTAGAGCTCACGCCGTGACGGCGCTCCGGGCGTAGCGGCAATCACCTCCGCGCAGGCGTCCTTGACGCCCATCCCCGAAGCGGTCAGGGCCTCGACCTCGGCGACCAGCGTCGGCAGGTCAGCGCGCGGAGTGGCACCGGCCAGTACGACCGTTATCTCGCCCAGCACGCCGTCGGCCGCCCAGGTCGCCAGTTCGGCCAGCGATCCGCGCACCACCTCCTCGTGCACCTTGGTCAGCTCCCGGCACACTGCCGCACGGCGACCCCCACCGAGCTGGTCGACCGCGTCACGCAGACATGCCGCTAGCCGGCGCGGTGATTCGAAGAACACCGTCGTGCGCCGTTCGGCGGCCAGCGACGCCAGCCAACCCTTGCGCGCCGACTGCTTGCGCGGCGCGAATCCCTCGAAACAGAACTTGTCCGACGGCAGCCCCGAGACCGCCAGTGCCGTGGTCACCGCCGACGGGCCGGGCAGACACCGCACCGGCAAACCGGCGTCCAGGCAGGCCGCCACCAGCCGGTGGCCCGGGTCGTTGATCAGCGGCATCCCGGCGTCGCTGACCACCAGCACCGTGGCGCCCGACCGAATCGCGTCAACCAGCTCGGGCACCCGGGACGCCTCGACGTGATCGAAGAAGCTGACGACGTTGCCGCCGATGCGGACGTCAAGCGCCTTGGCCAGCGTCCGCACCCGGCGAGTGTCCTCGGCGGCCACCACATCAGCCGACGACAGGGCGGCGATCAGGCGCGGTGACGCATCGGAGGGCTGGCCCAATGGCGTGGCACCCAGCAACAGTCGACCACCGGTCATGGCGGACAGCCTACGATCAGTCCTGATGACCACCGCGCCGCCCGATGAACTCGTCGCCACCGAGCGGGCAGTACCCTTCATCAGCCCCGGACCGATGATGCCAGTGCCCGATTTCGGGCCCGTCGACCGGCTAGAAGGCTGGGTGGTGACCGCCGTTGTCACCGCTCTTGGCGCGGTGACTCGCACCGTGAACCTGGGCTCGCCGACCGATGCCGGCACACCGATTTTCGACGAGAAGCACTACGCGCCACAGGCATGGCAGATGCTGCACAACCACGGTGTGGAGGACAACCCCGGGTACGGCCTGGTGGTTCATCCGCCGGTGGGCAAACAGCTGATTGCGATCGGCGAGGCCATCTTCGGCTACAACGGGCTGGGCTGGCGGTTCACCGGCGCGGTACTCGGAATCGTGATGGTGGCGCTGGTCGTGCGGATCGTGCGGCGGATCAGCCGCTCGACGCTGGTCGGCGCAATCGCCGGACTACTGCTCATCGGCGACGGGGTCAGCTTTGTCGTGGCGCGCACGGCACTGCTCGACGGGTTCCTGGCTTTCTTCGTGGTCGCCGCGTTCGGTGCGCTGATCGTCGACCGGGATCAGGTGCGTGAGCGCATGCACGTCGCGCTGACCGAGGGTCGTAGCAGCGAGACGGTGTGGGGACCGCGGCTGGGAGTGCGTTGGTGGCGATTCGGCGCCGGGGTGCTGCTCGGTTTAGCTTGTGCGACAAAGTGGTCCGGGCTGTACTTCGTGGCGTTCTTCGGGTTGATGTCGTTGGCGTTCGACGTTGCGGCGCGCCGCCAATACCGGGTGCCGCGACCATGGCTGGGCGTCCTGCGGCGAGACGTGGGTCCGACCGCCTATGCGCTGTTGCTCATCCCGTTCGGGGTGTACCTGGCCAGCTACGCGCCGTGGTTCGCATCGGAGACCGCTATCGATCGACACGAGGTCGGCCAGTCGATCGGGCCACAGTCGAAGTTCCCGCTGCCCGATGCCATCCGCTCGCTGTGGCATTACACCGCCAAGGCCTACGACTTCCATGCCGGGCTGACGAATTCGGCGGGAAATTACCATCCGTGGGAATCAAAACCGTGGGCCTGGCCGATGTCGCTGCGGCCGGTGCTCTACGCGATCGATCAGCAGAACGTCCCGGGATGCGGCGCGCAGTCGTGCGTCAAGGCGGTGATGCTGGTCGGTACCCCCGCCATGTGGTGGCTCGCGGTGCCCGTCCTCGGCTATGCCTGCTGGCGGACGATCGTGCGCCGCGACTGGCGCTACGCCGCAGTGCTGGTTGGCTATTGCGCGGGATGGCTGCCGTGGTTTGCCGACATCGACCGGCAGATGTACTTCTTCTACGCGGCCACCATGGCGCCGTTTCTGGTGATGGCGATCGCGTTGATCCTCGGCGACATCCTGTACAAACCGGGCCAGGGTACCGAACGCCGCACACTCGGACTGATCGCGGTGTCCTGTTATGTCGCACTGGTTTTGACGAACTTCGCGTGGCTGTTTCCGGTCCTTACCGGTCAGCCGATTTCGCAGACCACCTGGAACATGGAGATCTGGTTGCCCAGCTGGCGTTGACACCAGTCGCGTTGAGATTGCACTCAGGGCTGTGATCCACGCTTATCCACAACCCTGCGTGCAAACTCAACGCGCTGACGGCAAAACGTCGGTGCTTCCGCTCAACATCACGGCATGTCTGAATTGTTCGTCGGCACGGAGATGCTTGCGCGCGGTGGACTCACCAGGGCGCAGTTGCGCTGGAATTACCGCGCGATATTTCCAGACGTCTACGCGCCGAAGGCGACTGCGCCATCCCTGCGGCGCAATACCGTCGGCGCGTGGCTGTGGTCGGGCCGCAACGGCGTGATTGCCGGACGCGCAGCGGCCGCGCTACACGGTGACACATGGGTTGACGCGGTAACTCCAATCGAGATGATTTGGCGTAGCGGCCGTCCGCCCTCAGGAATTGTGGCTCGCAACGAACGGATCGAGGCTGACGAAATCGTTGACATCAACAACATGTTGGTGACGAGTCCTGCGAGAACCGCACTGGATCTTGCCCGGCATCTGCCACGTGACGTCGCCGTGACGCACCTCGACGCGTTGACGCGGGCAACGGGCGTGACAGCCGACGAGGCGCTATCGCTGGCCGGGCGCTGTCCCCGGGCGCGAGGACTGCGTCGAGCAGAGGTTGCGCTCAGCCTGGCGGACCCGGGTGCTCAATCACCGAAAGAAACTTGGTTGCGCCTCCTACTCATCGACGCCGAACTACCCGCGCCACGAACACAAATAAGAGTGTCCGACGGCATCAGTGAAGCATTCATTGACATGGGCTATGACGAACCCAAGGTCGGCCTGGATTACGACGGTCAGCATCACAGCGCCGATCGCAAGCAGTATGTGCACGACATCGGACGCGCAGAGCTGATCGAACGCCAAGGCTGGATCAACATCCACGTGGTAGCCGAACACAGCCGACGATTCATCATTCATCGGTTGTCGGGTGCATTCGCCCGTCGGGGGTATCCGTTGAATTTGCGCACAGGGTCGTGAAATCTTGCCGATCGCGACCCTGAGCGCAATCTCAAACACAGACCTTCACAGTGGGTCGCGGGCGGCGGGACAGCACATGCACCGCGGGCCACCGCGGCCGGTGCCCAGTTCGGAAGCAGCGATCGTCAGCACCTCGATCCCGGCGTCCTGCAGCCGAGCGTTGGTCTGTGCATTGCGTTCGTAGGCGACGACGACGCCGGGCGCCAGCGCCAACGTGTTGTTGCCGTCGTCCCATTGTTCGCGTTCGGCGACAACGGGATCCAGCCCGGTGTCGATGACACGCAACTTGTCGATACCCATTGCGGCCGCCGCGGCATCGACGAACTGCATCTGGTCCGAGATCTGCACGCCATCGGGTGTGCGCGCAATCGTGAATGCGGATAACGTGTCGACGACGTTGGCGTACATAACCGCGGCGTCGGTGTGGACCATCGTGCAGACGGTGTCCAAATGCATCTGCGCACGCTCGTGAGCCAGCGGCACGGCCAGAACAGTATTGGCAAGATCATCGTCGAACAGGCTGCGCGCCAACGCTTCCGCTCCCGCCGGAGTGGTCCGTTCACCCACTCCGACCGCGACGACGCCCGGCGCAAGCAGCAGCACGTCACCGCCTTCGACGGGCGCGGTGCGCGATTCGTAGGCGCGCCGCACACCGGTGAATCGTGGATGGTGGGCATAAATCAGGTCGGTCAACGACGCCTCGCGCGCCCTTGCTTGAAGCGCCAGCGACGGGATCACGA
>DATJOR010000402.1:0-7797 GCA_035506875.1 Mycobacterium sp. | reverse complement strand
CGCACTGGTCGACACCGTCACCCTCAACCGGAAAACGGCCATGGCGGTGTCCGATGACACCCATCCCGGCGGCGCCGTCCAGAAACCGCGCGGCTTCAACGACGAGAACCCGGCCACCAACATCGCGTTGCCACACGACGGGCTGTCCTACCGATTCCCGTTCCACACCGAGAAGCGGACCTACCCGTATTTCGACCCGATCGCGCAGAAAGCGTTCGACGCCAACTACACCGGCGAAGAAGACGTCAACGGCCTGACCACCTACAAGTTCACCCAGGATGTCGGCTACGACGCCGACGGCAAGTTGGCCGAGCCGATCAAGTACCCGTCGCTGTATGCCAACGACGAGGACAGCAAGGTGACCGCGTCCGCGGCGATGTGGGGCGTGCAGGGCGATCCGGACGAGAACATCACCATGACCCGCTACTACGCCGCGCAGCGGACGTTCTGGGTGGACCCGGAGTCGGGGACGATCGTCAAAGAAGATGATCATGCCAACCATTACTTTGCCCGCGACCCGTTGAAGCCAGAGATGACCCTGGTCGAGTACAAGGTCACCTCCAACGAAGACACGGTCGAGTCGCAGGTGAACGCCGCACGCAACGAGCGCGACCGGTTGGCGCTGTGGTCGCGGGTGCTGCCGATCAGCTTCACCGCGGCCGGTGCGATCGCGCTGATCGGCGGCCTGCTGCTGGGCTCGTTCAGCCTGCGGACCGAGGCGGCGCTGCTCGATCCGGGCCTGGACACCGCCGACCACGGCTTCTTCGGGCGCGGCGAGCCGCCGCCCGAGCGAGTACCCGGCGCCGAGGCCGAGACCGAGAAACTGCCTACGCCGCCCAAAGACCTACACCGGGAGTCCGGCCCACCGGGGTCGGGACCACCCGGCTCGGAAAGCCCCCCGACTTCGGGCCCATCTGATCACCTCTAGCCTGGCCCGGGTCGCCCGTCCCGGATACGCGTTGGCGCTGGCGCTGCTGGTGGTTGCGCCGTTGATCAGCCCCGGATACTTGCTGCTACGCGACGCGGTATCCACACCGCGGTCCTATCTGTCCGATAGGGCGCTCGGGCTGGCGGCGGCCCCGCGGGCGACGCCGCAGGATTTCGCCGTCGTCTTGGCCTCGCACGCCATCGATGGCGGCATCGTGGTGAAGGCATTGTTGGTCGCGGGCCTGTGGCTGGCCGGGTGGGGCGCGTCGAGATTGGTCGCGGTGATTGTTCCGGAGGCCGGTGCAGGCGGCCAGTTTGTCGCAATCACGCTGGCCATCTGGAATCCGTATGTCGGTGAGCGGCTGTTGCAGGGGCATTGGAGCCTGCTGCTTGGGTACGGCTGCCTGCCGTGGGTGGCGACGACGATGCTGACACTGCGGTCGGCGTCGACGGGTATTTTCGGGTTGGCATTCTGGCTCGCACTGGCCGGGCTTACCCCGACCGGCCTGATCCTCGCCGCGACGGTCGCATTGGTCTGCGTGGCCGCGCCGGGAGCGGGCCGTTCGCGCTGGCTGTGCGCGGTCGTCGCGCTGGCCGTTGCCGTGGTGGCGGCGCTGCCATGGTTGACGGCTGCGGCGATGGGCTTGTCATCATCGGCCGACGGCATCTGGACGCCGACCCCGAACGTTGCCGCGTTCGCCGCCCGCGCCGAGCCGGGGCTGGGCACGCTGGGAAGTCTGGCCAGCCTCGGTGGAATGTGGAACAACGAGGCCGTACCGCCTTCGCGGGCAACGCTTTTCGCCGTCGTATCGGCCGGGGTGCTGCTTGTTGTGGTGGCCATCGGGCTGCCAACACTGCTGCGCCGACGGGCGGCGCGGCCGCTGGTGTTGCTGGCGGCGGCGTCCGTGCTGATAGCTGCCGCGCTGGCCACCGGGCCGGGGCTGGCCGTGCTGCACGCGGTGGTTGAGGCCATGCCCGGCCTGGGCGTGTTGCGCGACGGGCAGAAATGGGTGGCGCTGGCCATGCCCGGATATGCGCTGGCAGGTGCGGGCACGGTGTTGGCGTTGCGGCGTTGGTCGCGGCCCGCGGTAACCGCGCTGGTGTGCTGCGCCGCACTGCTGCTTTGCCTTCCGGATTTGGCATGGGGCGTGGGCGGAAAGGTTGAGTCGGTGCATTACCCGACCGACTGGGCAACAATCGCGTCGGTGATCAACCGTGATCCCGAGCCGGTCGCGGTGCTGCCGGCCGACACCATGCGGCGCTTCGCCTGGTCCGGACCGGCGCCGGTGCTCGATCCGTTGCCGCGCTGGGTGCGCGCCAACGTGCTGATCACCGGCGACCTGATCATTTCGGGGGTGACGGTTCCTGGTGAGGGCAATCGGGCGCACGAGGTGCAGCGGCTGCTGTTGGCGGGCGGCGATCCGAGCGCAGTTCGCCGTGCCGGCGTGGGATGGCTGGTGCTCGAGAAAGGCAGCCCCGGCGATATGGGTTCCGCCGCAAGGACATTAGAGCATCTGCCGGTGGCCTATCGCGGCCGGGATCTGACGCTCTACCGGGTCGGCGGCACATCAACCGGCGTGCCAGCCGACCGCCGGCTGCTCGCGGCGCTAGCGCACGTGGTGTGGTTGGCGATGCTGATCAGCGGGGCCATCGGGATGACGGTTTCGACTAGGGCGTTGCGACACTGCTGGCCAACTGGAGTGCATCGGTGCGATCGTGGCGAGTAAAGTCCGTATCCGCCGAGAAAAGCATTAAGTACGTTGTGGCGCAACTTATGAGAAGCCATTGTCAGCCCGTACCGGACTGATCGCGCCTATAGTCCGCTGTAGTGTATGTCTCGCCGCGGGCGCGCCGTCGTTCGGCTTCTTCGAAAACCCGCTGTAACAACTTCTGGTCGTACCCCGACTTGCGCGCAACCTCCCGATACAGCGCGTTGTCCATGGCAAAAACTCCAGGGATCGCCTCGTGCAGGTGTCTGCGATAGATGTCTGCGAACGGATCCTGACCGGCCTGACGCCGGCGCTCGGCCTCGTCTTGCAGACGCTTTCGTGCTTCGTCCTCGGTGGGCGCAGACTGCGACCAGTCTGTACCCGGATACCAGGCCCGCCAACCTGTTTCGTTCTGTTCGATTTCCGGACGGACGCGAAATGCCCACCGCGTGAGATCCATCTCGTCTGGTGTGGCCATCGATTTACTCCCGTCATTAGTCACGGGAAGATCCCGGACTCGTCTTCGTCTGTGTTGTAAATGTCTGTCGTCCCATCGGGGTAATGCACCAGACACTCAAATTCCCATGGCATGCCCCTGGCGTGCTCAATACAGATCACGTTGATGTGTTCGGGGAGAATCGGTCGAAATCCGGCTACCGCCTGGAATGATGGCGCGAAGTCGGCAGGTGACTCACCGAACATCAACTTGCCCCAGCTCGAGCTCGCCTCGTTTAGCTGGGCGGTGATGTGCTGGTCACTGGCGACCAGCCTGCCAACGCGATGGCGGATGAAGTTGGAGTGTGCCTCGGCGGCGGCCCGCCGCTCCTCGTACTGTTCACGCGTGGTCGACTCGCGGGTATCCGTGACGCTGTAGTCCTCGTCCACCTCGAATCCGTCTCGCTCGGCGTCATCGATCGCGTCGAGCGCTAGCCCCAGCCCCGCTTGCAGGATGTCTTGGCCGCGGCGGGCGATCGCCGCCGCGTCGGGCAAATCCCACAGAAACGGACGCACTTTTACGGCGTCCGCATCCGACTGCGCGATCGCCGCGTCCCCGGCCGCACCCGACCACTCGACGCCGCCGGGCGCGCGAACTTTTTCGGCTACCTGCGCCAACGCTTTCTCGGCGTTACTGCCGATGCGGTCGCACATGACGGCGAACTGGTCGAGATGCCCAAACGTTGAATTGCGCAATAGCGAATGCGTCGGCCAACCCTCCGGCAGCGGAGAGACGCTCACGATTAGCCGATCAGTCCACGCAGCCCGGCGGCTGACTCGTCTTCCGTCTCGGTATAGCGGCTGCCCACCATGGAGTAGTCGGTGCCGCGACTGCCGATCCGTGCCGCTATCGCGCCCAAGTCCTTACGCGCCATCGCGGCGGCAACGCTCACCGCGCCCGCATTGGACTGCCACTCCGACGCCGCGACGAACGATGCCGCAGTGTCGGCCATTAGCCCGTCGCTGATCGTCTCGCACTCAGCGCCCAACTGCGCAAGCCCATCCGCAAGCACTTTCAGGTGGCGACCCGAGGTATCGGCTGCCATGGCTGTGATCGTAGTGGAAGGAGGCTGCCTGGAACTACGGATGTTATCGCCCGATTACGCCGCTGACACGATCACCGGTTAACACCGACTCCAACACGGTACGCATCGCGTCAGCGCTTTGCCGCCAGGAGAATTCGGCGCTGCGCGCTTGCGCTTTGGCGCCGAGTTGGTCGCGCTGCACCGGATCGGTCAGCAGCTGCCGCAGCCGATCCACCAACTCGGCGCCGCTGTCGACCAGCACGCCGGTCACCCCGTCGATAATCGAGTCGGCCAAGCCACCGGAAGATCGATAGCCGATCGTGGGCACCGCGTGCTGAGCCGCCTCGATGACCGCCAGGCCCCAGCCCTCTTTGCGCGAGGGCAGCACATGCACCCAAGCCTGTTGCATGACGTGGTGTTTGGTGACGTCGTCGACATGGCCGTGGAATGTCACCGCGTCGCTGATGTCCAGCTGGGCCGCGTGATCGACCAAACGCTGCCACCACCACCCACCGCCGACGATGTCGAGATGCAGCCCTGGCATCGACGGCCGCAACAGCGCCACCGCAGCCAATGCGTCCTCGATCTGCTTGTGCGGCACCAACCGGGACAACACCAGTACCCGCGGGTTGCCCGCCCGCGGGCCGCGCAATGATGCCTCGGGTGCCTTGTCAAGACCATTACGCACCACCGCGATTCGATCGTTAGCAACACCAAGGCCAGTCAAGTCACGCGCCGACGGCAGCGACACCGTCAGATATTGGCTGCTCCGGTGCACCCGCGGCGACAACCGCGACTCGACGAACCAGCCGAGCCGGCCGAGTAGCGGACCTGCCACCGGCCACTGCTCGCGATGGCAGTGGTGTACGAGCACCGCGACCCGCCGGCCATAAACCAGCCGGGCCAGAAACGGCAAGCCGTTCTGGGTATCGACCACCACATCCGGCCGGACCCGCCGCAGCGGCCCGATCCCGAGCCTGGCCGTCGCCATCGCCAGCAGCGCCCACACATATACCGAATAGCGCCCGCCCGCACGGTTGATCCGCACACCGTCGATGACTTCACGCCGTGGCGCGCCGGGATAGCGGGCGGTGCGCAACGTGACCGCGACCCCGGACGCGGCCAGGTGAGCGCCGATGCGCTGCAGGTAGGTTTCGCTGCCACCGCCCTGTGGGTGGCCGGTATCGCGCCAGCACAGCAATAGCACCGAGCGCAGGCCAGACATTGGGTCAGCCTAGCCGGGCGACGATGCGCGCCGCGAAAGCGGCGGGCTGTGGGGGCACCTCCCAGCCGCGAAGCGGCGAGGGGGCGAGTCCGGCAATGCAGCCCTCGCGAGGGCCGGTCGTAGGGTTGGCCAGGTGGCCGTGACCGACTTGTTTGCGCAGCGAGCGACCCTGCGCCGGTCGGTGAGGCTGCTGTCGGCGTTTCGCTATGAGCAGCCAGACCCGGGCCGGTTCTACGGCACGCTGGCCACCGACACCGTGGCGCTGGTGAGCGACCTCTGGCGGTCCGCCCACGGCGAATCTCCGGCAGGCCGCACGCTGCTCGACGTCGGCGGCGGCCCGGGTTATTTTGCCGCTGCATTTGCCGACGCCGGGATTCGGTACATCGGCGTCGAGCCGGACCCGAGCGAAATGCACGCGGCCGGACCATCTTTCGCGAGCACAACGGACACCTTCGTCCGCGCGTCCGGAATGGCGCTGCCGTTCGCCGATAATTCGGTGGACATCTGCCTGTCGTCCAACGTCGCCGAGCATGTGCCGCGGCCCTGGCAGCTCGGCGCGGAAATGCTGAGGGTGACCAGGCCGGGCGGCCTGGCGGTGCTGTCCTACACGGTCTGGCTCGGCCCGTTCGGTGGCCACGAGATGGGACTGACGCACTATCTCGGCGGGGCGCGCGCCGCGGCGCGCTACACCCGCAAACACGGTCACCGTGCAAAGAACTATTACGGGTCGTCGTTGTTTGCGGTATCGGCGGCCGACGGCCTGAAGTGGGCGGCCGGCACCGGCGCCTTGGTCGCCGCTTTCCCGCGCTACCACCCGCGATGGGCGTGGCGGCTGACGGCGGTGCCGGTGCTACGGGAGTTCTTGGTGAGCAATCTCGTGCTAGTGCTCCAGCCGCAGTAATGAAACGTGTTCTAATTTGCATTCCGCTTGGGTAGGGTGGCGCCATGAGCGACATCCAGACCGAATACGACAAGCTTTTCATCGGCGGCAAGTGGACGGAGCCGTCGACCTCCGAAGTCATCGAGGTGCACTGCCCGGCCACCGGTGAATACGTCGGCAAGGTTCCGATGGCTGCGGCGGCCGACGTCGACGCCGCGGTCGCTGCGGCCCGCGCGGCGTTCGACAGCGGCCCCTGGCCCACGACGCCGCCGAAAGACCGCGCGGCCGTCATCGCCAACGTGCTGAAGCTGATGGAGGAGCGCAAGGACGGATTCGTCAAGCTGCTCGGCCTCGAGACCGGCCAGCCGCCGACCTCTGTCGAGACCATGCAGTGGATGAGTGGTATCGGGGCGATGAACTTCTTCGCCGGCCCCGCGGTCGACCAGGTCAAGTGGCAGGAGATCCGCATCGGCGGCTACGGGCAGACCATCGTCCATCGCGAGCCGCTCGGCGTGGTCGGCGCAATCGTGGCGTGGAATGTGCCGCTGTTTTTGGCGATCAATAAGCTGGGCCCCGCGTTGCTGGCCGGCTGTACGGTGGTGCTCAAGCCCGCTGCCGAAACCCCCTTGAGTGCAAATGCTTTCGCGGAGATTTTCGCCGAGGCCGGCCTCCCCGAAGGGGTGCTGTCGGTGGTTCCCGGCGGGGTTGAGACCGGGCAGGCGCTGACATCTAATCGCGACGTCGACGTCTTCTCCTTCACCGGCAGCTCCGCCGTCGGCAAGGAGATCGGCAAGCGCGCCGCGGAGATGCTCAAGCCGTGCACGCTGGAACTCGGCGGCAAATCGGCGGCCATCCTCCTCGACGACGTCGACTTGGCCGCCTCGATCCCGATGCTGGTGTTCTCCGGGATCATGAACACCGGGCAGGCCTGCGTGGCCCAGACCCGAATCCTGGCGCCGCGCTCGCGCTACGACGAAATCGTGGACGCGGTAAGCAACTTCGTGCAGGCGCTCCCGGTCGGGACGCCGACGGACCCGGCCGCGCAGATCGGGTCGCTGATCTCGGAGAAGCAGCGCGCGCGGGTCGAGGGCTATATCGCTAAGGGGGTCGAGGAGGGCGCACGGCTGGTGACCGGCGGAGGCCGTCCCGAAGGGCTGGACAACGGCTTCTTCGTGCAGCCCACCGTGTTCGCCGACGTCGACAACAAGATGACGATCGCCCAGGAAGAGATCTTCGGTCCGGTGCTGAGCATCATCCCCTACGACACCGAGGACGAGGCGATCAAAATCGCCAACGATTCGGCTTATGGGCTGGCCGGCAGTGTGTGGACGACCAATGTGCCTCGCGGCATCGAGATCTCGGAGAAGATCCGCACCGGCACGTACGCGATCAACTGGTACGCCTTCGACCCGTGCTGTCCGTTCGGCGGCTACAAGAACTCCGGCATCGGCCGGGAGAACGGGCCGGAGGGTGTCGAGCACTTCACCCAGCAGAAGAGCGTGCTGATGCCGATGGGCTACACCCTCGATAGCTGAG
>DATJOR010000401.1:0-10461 GCA_035506875.1 Mycobacterium sp. | reverse complement strand
GGCTATGGGCCGCGACATCCCGGTAGCGTTTCTGGGCGGCGGCCCGCACGCGGTGTATCTGTTGGACGCGTTCGACGCCGGCGACACCGTCAGCAACTGGGTCACCGCCGGAAACGCGATGAATGCTCTGTCAGGCACAGGCATCTCGGTGGTCGCGCCGGCCGGGGGCGCCTACACGATGTACACCAACTGGGAGAACGACAGCAGCCGCCAGTGGGACACGTTTCTGACCAACGAACTGCCTGACTGGCTCGCGGCCAATAAGGGGTTGGCCAGCGGCGGACATGCCATTGTCGGTGCTGCCCAGGGGGGCAACGCCGCGCTGATCCTGGCCGCCTATCGACCCGACCGGTTTTCCTACGCGGGGTCAATGTCGGGGTTTTTGTGGCCATCGAATACCTTCCTCAACGGCGCAATCACCGATGGAATGATGCGCTTCGGCGGTGTTGACACCCGCAACATGTGGGGCCTTCCCCAGGGCGGACACTGGAAGGACCACGACCCCTATGCCCACGTGAATCTGTTCGCCGACAACAACACTCGAGTGTGGGTGTTCGACCCGAGAACGACTACTGCCAGCGACCCGGCAGCAATGATCGGCTACGCCGATCAGGCCCAGGGCACCGGCCGGCAGTTCTACAACGCGTACGTCGCGACCAGCGCCAGAAACGGTCACTTCGACTTTCCCGACACCGGTGATCACGGCTGGTCCAGCTGGGGCCCGGAGCTGGCCAAGATGTCGGGCGATGTCGGGGCACATATCAGATGAAAATCGAGGCGAGCAACGCCGTGAAAACCGCCACGCTGGTGTTTGCCGCACTGACTGCCCTGACCAGACTCACCGGCGTAGTAACGCCCTTAGCGGGCGCCGAACCGAACCTCGACGGAACCTACCTCGCCCATTATCTCGGCGCCACCAACACCTGGACCATCAGGACGCGCTGTGAGGCGGCGGGCTGTTATGCCCATGTGGTCAGTGACCACGGCTGGAGTAAGGATGCTCAACTCGCCGGCGATCGCTGGACGATGGTCTGGGTGGGCCGGCCTGATGCCATGGTCTGCCCCGACGGTGGTAACAACCCCGCAACCGAGACGTGGTGGTGGGACACCGCCTCGCTGACCGGGATGGTGTCCGCCGATTACGGCGCGGGGTGCGGAAATCCGCCGGTACCTCCCGGACACACCGAAGCACCGTTTCGGCTGACGAGGGTTGCGTGAGGGTGATCCGGCGGTGCCGGTACTGCGATTTGCGGCGGTCACCGATAGCCGTCCCGAGCGTAGAACGGGATCAGCAACTGTATGATTGATTGGCGGCGCAGTGACGAGCAAACCTGGGCGGTGCCCGCCGTAATGTGGCGGCCTACATAGACGGCCGGTTGGTATGGAAGGTGCGGCAATGACACAAGCAGCTGGAGCCGAGCGGCGGCCGCGACGCGGACGGGGCTCGATCAAGACCGAAGATATTATCGACGGCGCCTTCGAGCTGGCTGAGCAGGTGTCGATCGACAATTTGAGCATGCCGTCGCTGGCCAAACACCTCGGCGTGGGTGTGACAAGCATCTACTGGTACTACCGCAAGAAGGATGACCTGCTGGACGCGATGACCGATCGCGTGTGGGGCAAGTACGACACCATCACCCCCTTCATCGACCCCTACAACTGGCGCGAATCACTGGCCAACCACGCCCGTTCGATGCGCAAGGCCTTCCGCAAGAACGCCATCCTCACCGATCTTGTGCTGATCCGCGGCGCGCTCGGCCCCGCATCGCGGCGCGAGGGACTTCGTCAGATGGAGATGGCGATCGCCAGCCTGGTGCACGCCGGGCTGACTCCCGAGGACGCTTTCGACACCTACTCGGCGCTGTCAGTGCTGGTCCGCGGGTCGGTCGTGATGGAACGACTCCACCAAAAGACCCGTGAAACCGAAGGCGAAGATGCCCACGACAGGGCCACACTGGTCAATATCGAAAGCGCACCCTTGATCGCCAAGATGATGGGTGAGGGCCATCGGTTGGCCGTCGCCGACACCCACAACTTCGAGTTCATGATGACCTGCATCCTCGATCATGCCGAGCAGGCGATCGCCCTAGGCACGCGCGACGCCGACTAGCCTGAGCCGCTCAGCGCCACCACGGTTTTGGGCGCTGCCGTCCGGCCACCGGGGATCGGCACGACGCGCGCCGGAGATCGATCAATGTGACCTCGGCACCAGCATCTGCTGCCAGGACTTCGGTCCGCCGCCCGGAGCCAGGTTGGCCTGCGTGTAAACCTGGCCGTCAGGACCCACGTAGGTGCCGTTGGCGGGGTTGTAGTCCGCGAAGGCCAGAGCGGCCGGCGGTGAATTGGCCGGCGGTCTGCCATCAGGTGAGGGACCTGAGCCGGGGCCGGCGATAAACTGGGGCACCGCTTGACCCGAGGAGGTCGCGTTCGGATCCCCCTTCCAGTAGTTTCCATCGTTGAGCGGCGCATAATTCTGGTTGCTTTCACACATGGCTTCTGTCGGTGCACGCTTCCCGGGTTTGGTCTCGCACGGGATGTTGCGCGCACCACGGACGTCCCAGGGTGAGTCCTGCGGTATCCGGCAGTAGAAATCGCCCGGCGGGCGCGGCGGGTGATCTTCGAACACCGGCGAGCGCCATTGGCTCGGCGGAAGATAGCCGGTCAGGCACGGCGGAGGCAGGTTCAGGTTCAAGGCGTACTGCACGAAGGCGCCCTTGTAGGCCTGTTTGGTGTTCAACGCGGGTATCCCGGTTCCGGCGATCGTCTGTATCCCCTGGGGCAGCAGCACCAGCAACTGCTCGATATTGGGTTGAAAGACCAGCGCGACCTTGTCGATGCCGACCAGGTTGGCTAACACGACGGGCAGCGTCGGATTGAGCCGGTCCAGCAGGGCCTGCGCTTGCTGCGCGGCCGGTGCACCGTTGCGTAGCAGCCCCGACACCGCGCCATCGTGCTGCTGCAGTTGTGTGGTGATGGCAGCCAGATGCGCCGCCCAGGCGGTGACGGCGTCGGAGGTTTGCGTTTGGGACTCCAAAATGGGCTGGGCGTTGTCGATGATGTTGGTCAAATCGCTGAGGTTCGCCCGGGCATCGGTGGCCAGGTTGGTGGCGCCATCGACGATGCGGCTTAGCTCAAATCCTAGGCCGCCCAAGGCCGTATAGCTCTCATCGATGAAGGTTTTGAGGTTGTTGTCCGGCAGGGCCTGCAGCGCGATGTTGGTTCTGTTGAGCACGTCGTTGATATCGGCAGGAGTCGACGTCTGGTCTGCGGCGATAACATCGCCGTCACGCAACGGCCGCGAGGTGTCGTCGCGGGGCACCAGCGCCACATATTGTTCGCCCACAGCCGACTGGCTATGAACCTGGGCCTGCACATCCGAGGGAATGGTGAACTTTGAATTCAGCGACAGCACGGCCTGCACGCCGGTGTCGGTCAGTTTCACGTCGGTGACGCGGCCGACTTCGCTGCCCCGGTAGGTAACATTGGCCCGGTCATACAAACCTCCCGACTGCGTGAGATCCAGTGTGACCGTGTAACGGCCGACGCCAAAGATCAACGCCGGCAGGTGCGCGTACCCCACGGCCAAGACGGTCGTCGCGACCGCGGCAACCACAAGGAAAATCGCCAGCTGCACCTTGACGAGCGCGTGCAGACGCATATCAGGATCCCTGGTTGAAGTGGTACGGGATCATCAAGGGGTTACCGGAGGTGAAGGGGCTGGGCAACTCGCCGATGGTGCGTCCCCACTGCATCTCCAGCTCGGTCAGATTGCCCTCCCATCGCGTGCCGGTAAAAAATCCGGCATCGATGCGGCTAAGGGTCAAATCGACGATGGTGGTGGTGTTGGCGTAATCGCCGCGGACCCACTTCGACAGTGTTTCTTTTGGAAAGGGGAACGTCAGCAGCACGCTCAAAGATCGGGTCAGCGCTGGCCCGGCGTTGGCCAACGATTCCACCACAGGCCCCAGGTCTTTGAGTTCATCCACGAGTGCGGCCTTGGATCGGCTGACCGAGGCGTTGCCCACCGCCGACAATTTGCCCAGCTGGTCAATGGTGTCGGTGAGCCTGCCGCGTTCGTTGGCCAGCACGGCCAACGCGTCAGGGAGTATCCGTAATGCTTGATCGACGACGGACTTTTCCGCCGAGAACTGGCCGACCACACGGTTAAGGCTGTCGCTGGCATGGATGATGTCGTCAGTTTGCGCGTTGAGGTGGTCGATGAACTGGCTGAGCTGCTTGAGCAGGTTGCGCAGATCGGTGTCGCGGCCGCTAGCCAAAGCCATGCTCAACGCCGCAGTGATGTCTTGCACCTGGCTTAGCCCCCCACCGTTGAGCAGCATCGACACCGCCGAAAGCGTCTGCTCGGTGGTCGGGTAGGCACCGGTCGCTGACAGCGGGATCGATGATCCGCTGTGCAATCTGCCCTGCGGCGCCATCCCGGAGGGCGGTGCCAACTCGATGTGCAGGGAACCCAGCAGGCTGGTCTGGCCGACTGTGGCGGTGGCGTTGGCTGGCAGGTCGACATCGCCGTCCAGGCGCATCGTCACCAGCGCATGCCAGCCCTGCCGCTCGATGCGGGTCACGTTGCCAACGGTGACGTCACCGACGCGCACACGCGAATTCTGCTGAATGTTAGTGACATCCGGCAATTGCGCCGTGATCTCGAACGAGTCCGGTCCTCTGCCCGCGGTACCTGGCAACGGCAGCGAGTTCAGCCCGTGCCATGCGCCGCAACCGCCGGTGGCGGCGACCGCCGCGATCAGCGCCGCCGCGGCGCGCAGTCGGGCCCGTGCCCTCATGACCCGTTGCCCGGCGGGACCATCAGACCGCGCAAGCCCGCGGCCGGATCGGTCTGTATCGGCCGGGGCGCTGCCGGCGGTGCCCCACCAGGGGAGGCCGGCGGAGACCAAGCCGGTAGGGGCGGTCCGCCTGGCCGGTAGTTGTAGTCAGGACGCATCCAATCCTCGCTGTACGTAAGCTCATTTGGCCGGGCCGCGGCGCCGGCCACCGCGATCGGAATCGGTAAGAGCAAGAACGGCAACGGTGACGGCACCGGGATCGGGATCGGGATCGGAATCGACGTGGTCCCTAACGGTGGGAAGTTGTACTCACGGTTTTTAAAGATCGGCGCCAGGTACTGCATGCACAGTTTGGCTGACTGCTCGTAATTCAGTCGGGACGCGGATTGAACTGCCCCACAAATTGCCTGCAGTGGATTCGCGAAATTGTTCAGCGTGAACACCCCGGTCAAACCTGCCTGCGCAGGGCTGTAGACGTTGGTGAAGTTCTGAAAAGAATTCGGGGCGACGTGCAAAAGCTGTTTGACATCAGGGATTTGGGCGTTGATAGCCGAGGTCAACGAAGATAGCTTGTCAAAGGCGGTGCCCGTCGCCTCCCGGTTGTCTGCGATGAAGCCTTGAACGTCACGCACGGCACTGTCTAAATCATGCACCGCCGTGCCTATCCCAGTCGGATCGTTGGCCAGTAGGCCTGATACGGCGGCGAGGTTGCGGTTGAGCTTGGCCAGCACTGTGGTGATCGACTGCAGCGCCGACACCAGAACCGAGAGGTTCTTCACCGTGGAAAAGATGTCCCTGCTGTGATCCCCCAGCGCCGAAAGTGCCTCAGACAGTTTGACAATCGCATCCCGAATCTCAACGCCGTGGCCGCGTACGTTGGCCGCAGCGGTGTTGATGAACGCGCCCAGGGGCGCCACCCCGCCGGGAGAGCTCGGCTGCAAAGAGTCGGCGAGTTTTTGGAGTTGATTACGGATGTCATCCCACTCCACGGGAACCGCCGTGCGGCTCTGCGGGATTACTGCGTTGTCGGTCATCGTGGGACCTGCGGTGTAAGCCGGGGTCAGCTGGATCACCCGGGCGCTGACCAGCGCCGGCGACAGGATCACCGCGGCCGCGTCGGCGGGCACCTTGTATTTGCGGTCAAACCACAGCCGGACCGTGGCGCGGAACGGGTCGGGCGTGATGGAGTCGATGCCCCCGACCGGCACACCGAGGATGCGGACCTCATCGCCGGCGTACAGCCCGTTGGTGTTGGCGAAATACGCCGTAACGTGAATTCGGCGGTCGTTATCGGCGACGTCGAGGGCCAGCGTTACGCTGGCCACCAACATGACCGCCAGCGCCACCGCCAGTGCCGCGCGGGCCAGCGGCCGGCTCACCGTGATGTCCCCGGGAGTGGAGGTAGCGGCGCTGACGGTGCCACCTCCACCTCGGTGGGTCCCGGCTGCGGCGTCGCCGGGGTTGCGGGGTCATAGCCGGCCGGCGGTCCCGGCGGCGGCCCACCCGGTGCCGGCTGAGCAGGGGGTTCGCGATACGGGTAGCGGGGATCGCCGGGTTTACCGGTGATCGCGTCGGGAAGTGTCTGTCGCGGGTCCCCGCCCTGCCCCGTGCGCGGGTAGGGCATCGGCAGTCCTGGCGTGGCGGGTTGGCCTATCTGGGGATCGGTCAGTTGGGACGGCAGCAGCACATGCGGATCCAATCCCAGATCGGAGAAGGCGGCATCGACGAACGGTTGCATCAATTCACCGGGGGGCAGGTTGGCGATGTACGCCTTGAAGAACGGCCCACTGGAGACCGCCTCGCCCAGCGATAACGAAAAGCCGTTGAGCAATTTCAGCGACTCTTGCAGCTGCTGCTTGTGATTGTCGAGCATCGTTAACACGCCGTTGAGTTTGTCCAGAGCCGGGCGCAATTGTGTGTTGTTGTCTGCGACCAGGCCGGAAAGCTGCTTGGACAATGCCGAAATGTTGCTCGAGATCTGCGCCAGTGCGCCGCTTTGTGCTCTCAGCTCGGCGAGTAGTGCGTTCGCGTCAGTTGCCAGCGTGACGAACTGGTCGCTGCGTTGGGCAAATACAGCAGTAACCTTGTTGGCGTTGGCCAGCAAAGACCGCAGTTTGTCGTCGCGCCTGCCGAGGGTGTCGGAAAGCCGGGCCACTCCGTCAAACGCGGCCCTCACATCGGCGGGAGTGTCTTGAAATGTTTGCGCCAGCGTCGTCAGGGCCGTGTTGAGCTGGCCAGTGTCCAAGCCGCTGATGGCGGCCGACAAATCGCCGATGGCTTGGGGCAATTCATACGGCGCGCTGGTGCGCTCGGTAGGGATGGGCCCGCGCAACTGACCCTCGCCGCGCGGTGATACCGCGAGCAGCCGGGCACCCAGCAAGGTTTTGGTCTTAATCGCGGCCTCGGTGCGCTCACCAAGGCGGATGGCCCTGTCCACGGTGAAGTGCACCAGCACACGCGAACCGTCTAGGCCCACGTCGGAGACTTGACCTACCCGATATCCGGCAACCTGCACCGGCGACCCAGCCGACAGGCCGGCCGCCTCGGTGAAATAGGCTGAATACTTGTTGCCGTCGTTGATGAACGGCAATTTGTCATATTCCAGCGCGGCCAGCACAGCCGCGGTTACCACCGCAACCCCCACGGCGCCGACTAGCACCGGATTGCGTTCCGAAAAGCGTCTCATTTCGGCGCGCACCGCCCCGTGGTTTGATTCGACACCCGGGCATACACCGGCTGACCGCCCTTGCCGTTGAACTTGAAAAGCACCTCGCAGCCATAAAAGTTGAAAAAGTCGCCGTAGAGCCCCAGACGGCTTAGGGTGCGATAGGCGTCGGGCAAGGTATCGAGCAGGTTGTTGATGTAGTCGTGGTCGGACACGATCAGGCCCGATGAGCGGTCGGTTTCGTGCACGAGCTCGTGCAGTGGCGCACGGGCTTGCACCAGCAGATCAGCGAATGTTGCCGCGGCCCCGTTGATGTGCGCGAGGGCGTTGCCGATGTCCTCTTTGCGGCTGGCCAGCCCCTTCACCAGGTCAGACAACGAGGTGACCCCCTTATCGAATTGTTTGCTCTGCTCGCCCAGGGAGCTCAGCACGGTATCGAGGTTGGTGATCACTTGACCAATCAGTTCGTCTCGCGCGGCCAGGGTGCTGGTAAATGCTGCAGTTTGCTGCAGCAGGGCCGTGACGGTGCCGCCTTCACCTTGAAATGCGTGGATCAACTCGCCGGTCAACGCGTTAACCTGATCGGGATTGAGGGCTGTGAATAGTGGCCGGAAACCGCCAATCAGCGCGTCGAGATCCAGCGCGGGGGCGGTGCGGTCAAGCGGAATGGTGTCCCCGGGTCGAATAACCCGCACGCCACCAGTGCCTTCTTCCAGGGCTAGGTAGCGCCCGCCGATCAAGTTGTCGTAGCGCACCACCGCATGGGTACCTTCGGTGAGCACAACGCTGTTATCGGTGCTGAATTCCACCACTGCGGTGTTGTTGTTGATGGAGATATGTTTGACCTTGCCGACCTCTACGCCGGCAATCCGGACAAAATTGCCGCTCTCCAGACCGCTGACGTTGCTGAATTCGGCGTTGTAAGTGCGCTGGCTGCCGAATCGGAGCTGACCGAATACCGCGATCATCGCGAACGCGGCCAGCAGGCACACCCCCGTGAAGATCGAAAAGCGCCACACGGCGCCGGTGACGTTGTCGCGCACGTTATCCCCCAGGTCCGTGGCCGGTGCCATACGGCGGCGGCGGGTTAGGCACTCCTGGCACCAGAGGCGGCGGCGACCCAGGCGGTGGCCCAGCCCAAAGTGGAGTGCCGTCGGGCGCGTACAGCGGCGCGCCGTAGGGCGGCGCACCCGGATAGGTCACCGGGCCAATCGACGGCGGGGCACCCTGGGCGAAGATGAACGGCGGCGCCGGAGTGGCGCGAGTGACCGGAAAGAAGTCCACAAGGCCCGGGTGGGCGATGCCGGGGTTGGGCCGATAGTCCATCCCAGTGCCCCACCCGGTGTTAGTGATCAGTGAGCGTACCGGCCAATTGAGGTCGGGTCGGGGCAACGATCCACACCCGGGCTTGCCGTCAGGGCCACCCTTGGCTGCAACGATCGGCAAATTAGTCGGGTACCGATACAGGTCACGCGCCCAGCCGAAGCTGGCATCAAGGATGGTGCTGCGACCATTGCCGCCGCCGGCTGCCTCGTAACCGCCTGCATCGTTGACCAGCCAGTAAGCCCCCTGCAGGGTGCATGTGTACTCGGGGTTGTACTTCAGCAACATGTCGGCGGTGGGCTTGAGTTGATTGAAGGCGTCGACGAAGGTTTGCATGTTGGGGGCGATCAGATCGATGCCGCTGCGAGATAACCCAGCCGCGGCGACCAACGCCTCGTCCAACTCAGAGGCCTGGCGTGTGATCGTCGCGCCAGTAGTGTTCGCCGCCGAAAGGGTCTTAATGATGTCAGGCGCGGCCGCGGCGTAGGTCTCACTGACCGCACCGACAGACTTGAAGTCCTGTTGCAGCCTGTCCATGCGCGCATTCAGCGCTGTGAGCACCTCCTCGCCGCCGCTGAGGGCCTCCCCTATTCGCTGGCCCTTGCCTCGTAACCCCTCGGCCACCGCGGTCAACACGGCGTTGAGTTTGGGTGGATCGACCTGCTTGAGCACGACTACCAGGTTTTGGAAGACGGTATTGACTTCACTGGTCACGTTGCGCGAGACCACGATTGCCCCCGCCGCGATGCGCTTATGGCTGGGCCGATCGGGAACGATCAGGTCGACGTATTTGGCGCCGAATACTGTCGTGGCCCGGATCTCGGCTTGCACGTTGGCCGGGATGTACTTAACTGCCGAGGGATACAGGTGCAAGGTGAGGGTCACCGGTTGGCTGCCGCCCCGAATGGCGACCACCTTGCCGACCTCAACACCGCGCAATTTGACCTTGCTGCCCGTTTCCATCACCAGCCCCGAACGCTCGGACGTCAACGTCACGGGAACCGAAGACACCAGACCACCCGAGAAGGCCACCGCGGTCAGCAATGCGATCGCTGCGATCAGTACAAACATCCCCAGTGCCCACCACCCAGGGGCCACACGGCGGCCTGACAAACCCTTGGTCACGACGCGTCTCGGGCGTAGTTGCGCCACGCGCGATACCGACGCGTGGCGTGTGACCCTGACATGTTTCCGGCGCGACCATCGTGGCCACCATCTGGCCTGGGCGACCGCACGGACCTGTCATGTGTGGCGATGCTCCCGCGGCAACTCAAACGCCAGCCCCCGCAGCGGACGCCACCACGAGCGCCGGCCCGGTGGTCCGCCGCTCACGTCCCACAGAACATCCTCCCGTAACAGTATGAATTACCGTAGCAGGCACGGTACCAGATGACGACGGTCGCACAAGGGCACTTTTGGTTACCGGGTTTACCGGCACTGCGGGCCTCCGAGGTTAACGCTGGCCTTGCCGGCAAACGGGCGGTTTACAAGTGCGCCATCAGCTGCGACTAGGCCCAGCCAGCGCCACGATACGAGCCCCGCCGCGGCAGTGCGGTCCGCTGCTGCGGTCGCGTTAGATCCGAGCTGCAATATGCACGGTAATAATAACGGTAAGGGCATACAGCATGGACGCGCTAGGCAGGCTTGGGCGGGCACTACGGCCCAATCCGCCGA
>DATJOR010000400.1:0-3174 GCA_035506875.1 Mycobacterium sp. | reverse complement strand
GTCCGGAGTCAATTCCCCACGCCGGCCAAGCTGTGGACGATCGCTGACTTGGGCGGCTGGGACACCGTGGATGCCCAACTGTTCGACAAAAAGTCCGGCAGCATCACCAAGATCTACACGCAGGCCACCGGATGACGACGGCGCTGGCGCAAACGCTGACCGAACCCACCCAGGGCCACCCTGGTGGATCTCGCCGCGGCGGCACGTCACTGCGGGTGGGCGTGGCGATGGTGTGGCTTTCGGTGATCGTGCTGCTGCCGTTGGCCGCCATCGGCTGGCAGTCCGCCGGTGGTGGCTGGCAAGCGTTTTGGCAGGCGGTGACCTCTAATGCGGCACTCGAGTCCTTCCGGGTGACGCTGAGCATCTCCGCCGGCGTCACCGTCCTCAACATGTTCTTCGGACTGCTGATCGCCTGGGTGCTGGTACGCGACGACTTCCCGGCCAAACGACTCATCGACGCCATCATCGATCTGCCGTTCGCATTGCCCACTATTGTCGCCAGCCTGGTACTGCTGGCGCTGTACGGGAACCACAGCCCGGTCGGCCTGCACTTGCAGCACACCGGATGGGGCGTGGGCGTAGCGCTGGCGTTCGTCACGTTGCCGTTCGTGGTGCGGGCCGTCCAGCCGGTGCTACTCGAAATCGACCACGAGACCGAGGAAGCGGCCGCGTCGCTGGGTGCACGCAACGCGACAATCTTCACGACTGTCGTGCTTCCCTCTCTTACTCCGGTGTTGTTGACCGGTGCGGGGCTGACGTTTTCGCGGGCGATCGGAGAATTCGGGTCGGTCGTCCTGATCGGTGGGGCGGTGCCCGGCAAAACCGAGGTGTCCTCACAATGGATCCGGACCTTGATCGAAAATGACGACCGCACCGGAGCGGCCGCGATATCGATTGTGCTGCTGGTTATCTCGTTCGTGGTGCTGTTCATTTTGCGTATCCTTGGTTCGCGCGCGGCCAAACGCGAGGAGTTATCGGCATGACGACCTCCCCGCCGGTTCGTTACCTGCTGCGCTTCTTGGCGCTCGGCTACGTTTTGGTGCTGCTGATCGTCCCCGTCGGGCTGATCTTGTGGCGGACGTTCGCGCCCGGTTTCGGCCAGTTCTTCGCCTGGGTCAGTACTCCCGCGGCGATATCGGCGCTGAACCTATCGCTGTTGGTGGTGGCGATTGTGGTGCCGCTCAACGTTGTCTTCGGCATCCCGACCGCACTGATGCTGGCGCGCAATCGGTTCCGTGGCAAGGGTGTGTTGCAGGCGATCATCGATCTGCCGTTCGCGGTCTCGCCGGTCGTCGTCGGCGTCGCGTTGATCGTGTTGTGGGGATCGGCGGGGCTGCTGGGCTTCGTCGAGAGAGACTTTGGATTCAAGATCATCTTCGGGCTGCCCGGCATCGTGCTTGCCAGCGTGTTCGCCACGCTGCCTTTTGTGATCCGCGAAGTCGAGCCGGTCCTTCACGAACTGGGCACCGACCAGGAGCAGGCCGCGGCAACGCTGGGTTCCAATTGGTGGCAGACGTTTTGGCGGATCACCCTGCCGTCGATTCGGTGGGGCCTCACATACGGGATCGTGTTGACGATCGCACGCACGCTCGGTGAATACGGCGCGGTGCTCATCGTCTCGTCGAACCTACCGGGACAATCCCAGACGTTGACCCTGCTGGTGGCCGACCGCTACAACCGCGGTGCCGAGTATGGCGCGTACGCCATTTCAACACTGCTGATGGCGGTCTCCGTAGTGGTCTTGATCGTCCAGATGATTCTCGATGCTCGCCGCAGGCGAGCCCCCAAGCAGGCGTGAGGAGTGACGCGATGACGAACGCGATCACCGTGCGAGGCGCAAACAAGCGCTACGGCGACTTCGCCGCGTTGGACAATGTCGACTTCGACGTGCCGGCCGGTTCGCTGACAGCACTGCTGGGCCCCAGCGGGTCGGGCAAGTCGACCCTGCTGCGCGCCATCGCCGGGCTCGATCACCCGGACTCCGGCACCATCACGATCAACGGCCGCGACGTCACTGGGGTTCCACCGCAGCGGCGCGATATCGGCTTCGTATTCCAGCATTACGCGGCCTTCAAGCACATGACCGTTCGTGACAACGTCGCATTTGGGTTGAAGATCCGTCGGCGACCCAAGGCCGAGATCGCCGAGAAGGTCGACAATCTGCTAAAGATCGTGGGGCTCAGCGGGTTTCAAACTCGCTACCCTAATCAACTATCCGGCGGCCAACGGCAGCGCATGGCGCTGGCGCGTGCGCTGGCGGTGGACCCGCAGGTGCTGCTGCTCGACGAACCGTTCGGTGCGCTGGACGCCAAGGTCCGCGAGGATCTGCGGGCCTGGCTGCGCCGCTTGCACGACGAGGTGCATGTCACCACGGTGCTGGTCACCCATGACCAGGCTGAGGCGCTCGACGTGGCCGACCGGATTGCCGTGCTCAGAGACGGCCGGATCGAGCAGGTAGGTTCCCCGACCGACGTCTACGACACTCCGGCGAATGCGTTCGTGATGTCGTTTCTGGGCGCAGTGTCCTCACTGAACGGGACTCTGGTTCGTCCGCATGACATCCGGGTCGGCCGCAGGCCCGATATGGCGATCGCGGCCGACGACGGCACCGCGGAATCCACCGGCGTTGTTCGCGCCACCATCGACCGCATCGTGATGCTCGGTTTTGAAGTGCGCGTTGAACTGACCAGCGCCGCCACCGGCAAGCCCTTCACTGCACAAATCACCCGCGGTGACGCCGAGGCGCTAGGGCTAGCGGAAGGCGACACCGTGTACGTGCGCGCCACCCGGATACCACCGATCGCTGGCTGGGGGGCGGCGAGCAGTGAACCTGGTGCCGATGAGGACCACAGCACGCTGACGTCGACCGGATGACGGCATCGGGCAGATTAACGACTTGTCGCGGTACGCAGGTAGCTCTGCTCGGACCGCCGCCCGTCGAGCGATGCGCTAACACCAGACGTATGCGCACCACGAGGCCGCCGTGTGACGCGCGCGCTGCTAACGCGATTTGCAAGAAGTTCTTAATGCACTTGAGGTGGGTCCGTTGTAGTGGTCCAGTCGTTCTGGGGCTTTGTTGCCCGGTGTTTGGGCAGGAAGAATCAACAACGACATGACATCGAACAAACGTCGGCGGCATACGCCGGATCAGATCATCCGCAAGCTGGCCGAGGG
>DATJOR010000399.1:0-3975 GCA_035506875.1 Mycobacterium sp. | reverse complement strand
TGGGCTGAAGTTTTTGTCACGAGGTCATCCCAATTCTTGATCTCACTATGCGAGACGTTAGTATCTCACTATGAGACAGGATAGCGGCATCGGCGTCCTCGACAAAGCGGTGGGGGTGCTGGACACCATCGCGGAATCACCATGCGGATTGGCCGAATTGTGCGATCGCACCGGTCTGCCCAGAGCCACCGCACACCGATTGGCCGCAGGCCTGGAGGTCCATCGCTTGCTGGCGCGCGACGGCGATGGGCGTTGGCGGCTGGGTCCGGCCGTCAGCGAACTGGCCGCTCGCGTCAACGACCCACTATTGAGCGCAAGCGCAGCGGTGTTGCCGCGGCTGCGCGAGATCACCGGCGAAAGCGTGCAGTTGTACCGCCGCGAAGGTAGCTCGCGGATCTGCATCGCGGCGGCGGAACCGCCTGCGGGCCTTCGCGATACCGTTCCGGTCGGAACACGCCTGCCGTTGACCGCCGGATCCGGCGCCAAGGTACTGCTGGCCTACGGCGACGACGCCACTCGCCAGGCGGTACTGCCCGGCGCGAAATTCAGCGACCGCACGCTGGCCGAAGTTCGGCGACGCGGTTGGGCGCAAAGCGCAGCCGAACGCGAACCCGGAGTGGCGAGTGTGTCGGCGCCGGTGCGCGATGCCCATGGTGCGGTGATCGCTGCGATCTCGGTGTCGGGTCCCATCGACCGCATCGGCCGCCGCCCCGGCGCGCGCTGGGCCGCCGATCTGCTGGCGGCCGCCGACGCCCTGACTCGCCGACTGTAGCGACCTGAGACACTGTCGCAATGGGAACCAACCAGCGCGCGAGCATCGTCATGTCCGAGGACGAGATCGCGGATTTTGTTACCAAAAGCCGCACCGGGACACTGGCCACCATCGGCTCCGACGGCCAGCCGCACTTGACCGCGATGTGGTACGCCGTCGTTGACGGCGAAATCTGGCTGGAGACCAAGGCCAAGTCGCAGAAGGCGGTGAACCTCAAAAGAGACCCGCGGGTGAGCTTCCTGATCGAAGACGGCGACACCTATGACACCTTGCGCGGAGTGTCCTTCGAGGGCGTTGCGGAGATCATCGACGATCCCGACGTCTCGCATCGGGTCGGGGTCAGCGTGTGGGAGCGCTACACCGGCCCCTACAGCG
Source organism: Mycobacterium sp. (assembly GCA_035506875.1). GTDB lineage: Bacteria > Actinomycetota > Actinomycetes > Mycobacteriales > Mycobacteriaceae > Mycobacterium. The sequence continues at coordinate 2,828 of DATJOR010000399.1, read as the reverse complement.
ACGACATGAAGCCGTTCGTCGAGCAGATGATGAACAAGCGGGTCTGCGTGCGCATCGTGTCGCGTCGCTCGCGTTCCTGGGATCACCGCAAGCTGGGCCTGCCGGCCATGCCGGTGGGCGGATCGACAGCTCCGGCCGTGCTGGGGACCGGCCAATAATTCTTGTTTGTAGCCCCGATGGGATTCGAACCCACGCTACCGCCGTGAGAGGGCGGCGTCCTAGGCCGCTAGACGACGGGGCCGGAACCGATCCGAGGTGCCAGCATAGCTCACTGGCATAGGCCCACCTAATTGCTTAGGCGGTGGAACGGATGTGGGAGAAGCTGCAGAAATTCAGCTGGGGTACCAGGACTCGAACCTAGAATGGCTGAACCAGAATCAGCTGTGTTGCCAATTACACCATACCCCATTGGCTGCCTAAAACTGCTGGTGAAACGCTTACCGCAGACGATGTGGAGGTCATGCGGCCGCTGCTGCCAGCCGTTCTGGGCCGACGTGCAGACTACCAAACAATCCGGTCGCTTCTCACGTACGGCCGATCTGATCGTGCGCTGCCCGCAACCGCTGCAGACTGCGCTCGCGTCCGAGCAGTTCCATCGACTCGAATAGCGGCGGGCTGACCAAGGATCCGGTGATCGCCACCCGGATCGGGCCGAACGCTTTGCGCGGTTTGAGCTCGAGCGCCTCGACCAACGCGCCTTTGAGGGCCGCCTCGATATCGGCCAGCGTCCAGGCCGTCAACCCATCCAGCGCCGTCACCGCGGCGTCGAGTACCGGGCCGGCATCGGTACCCAGCTCCTTGGCGGCGGCTTTGGCGTCGATCGTGTACTCGTCGTCGTTGAAGAACTTCAACAGTTCCCATGCGTCACCGAGCACGACGATGCGGGTTTGCACGAGTCCGGCGGCCACCGTGAACCCCACAGCGTCCAGCCCGGTGTGATAACCGTGGGTGTCGAAGTAGTCGCGCAGCCTGTCGGTGAAATCGTCGACGGCGAGAAGCCGGATGTGCTCGGCGTTGATCGCGTCGGCCTTCTTCTGGTCGAACCGCGCCGGGTTAGCGTTGACGTCGACAACGTCGAACGCGGCCACCATTTCGTCCAGGCTGAAGATGTCCCGGTCGGCGGCGATCGCCCAGCCAAGCAGCGCAAGGTAATTCAGCAGCCCCTCGGGGATGAAGCCACGATCTCGGTGAGCGAACAGATTCGACTGCGGGTCGCGTTTCGACAGCTTCCTGGTGCCTTCGCCCAACACCGTTGGCAGGTGGGCGAATTCCGGAACCCGGTCCGCTATCCCGATGCGAATCAGCGCCTTGTACAGCGCGATCTGCCGCGGGGTCGATGGCAACAGGTCCTCGCCGCGCAAGACGTGGGTGATTTTCATCAGCGCGTCGTCGACCGGGTTGACCAAGGTGTACAACGGATCCCCGGTGGCGCGAGTCAATGCGAAATCGGGCACCGCGCCCACCGCGAAGGTGGTCTCCCCGCGGACCAAGTCGGTCCAGCCCAGATCTTCGTCAGGCATCCGCAACCGCACCACAGGTTTACGGCCCTCGGCCAGATACGCCGCGCGCTGCTGCTCGGTCAGCTCACGGTCGAAGTTGTCGTAGCCCAGCTTGGGACTGCGGCCGGCCGCCAGATGACGGGCCTCGACTTCCTGAGGTGTCGAGAAAGCCTCGTAAGCCTCACCCGAGGAGAGCAACTGGGCCACCACATCGCGGTAGACCTGGCCGCGCTGCGACTGCCGGTACGGGCCGTAGTCTCCGCCCACCTCGGGGCCCTCGTCCCAATTCAGCCCGAGCCAGCGCAGCGCATCCAACAGCGCCAGATAGCTTTCCTCGCTGTCGCGTTCGGGGTCGGTGTCCTCTACGCGGAACACGAAAGTGCCGCCGGTGTGCCGTGCGTAGGCCCAATTGAACAGTGCGGTCCGGATTAAGCCGACGTGCGGCACACCGGTGGGCGACGGGCAGAACCGGACCCGGACACCGACTGCTTCGGTCACGAGTTCCCTTTGCGGACAACGGGATTGCTCAACGTACCGATACCCGAGATCGTGACGCTGACCGTGTCGCCATCTTCGATGGGCCCGACACCCGCCGGCGTACCGGTGAGAATGAGGTCGCCCGGCAACAACGTCATCACCGCTGAAATCCATTCCACGATCGCGCCGACGTCGTGGATCATCAACGAGGTGCGGCTGTCCTGCTTGACGGCGCCGTTGACTTCGGTGCGCAGCTCGAGGTCGGCCGGATCGAGATCGGTGACAATCCACGGCCCGACGGGACAGAACGTGTCGTGACCCTTCGCTCGCGTCCACTGACCATCGGCCTGCTGTTGGTCGCGGGCCGACACGTCGTTGGCAATGGTGTAGCCCAGAATGCTTTCGGCTGCGTGCGCAGCCGAGACGTCCTTGCAGGGTCGGCTGATGACGGCGGCCAGCTCGCCTTCGAAGTGCACCGGCGATGCGTCAACCGGCAATCGGATTGGCACATTCGGCCCGATGATTGCCGTGTTGGGCTTGAGGAAAATCACCGGGTCGGCCGGCGCCGGGCCGATTTGGCCGCCCATCTCGGCGATGTGATCGGCGTAGTTCTTGCCGATACATACCACCTTGCTCGCGAGCATCGGGGCCAGTAGCCGCACGTCAGCCAAAGGCCACGAGCGGCCGGTGAAAGTCGGGGCGCCGAAAGGGTGCTCGGCGATTTCGCGGGCGGTCATCCCGGTGGGCTCGTCCGGCTCGCCTTCGATGCTGACGAACGCGACGCCGTCCGGACTGGCAATTCGGCCAAGGCGCATTTGCCTGAGCCTACTGACGCGCAGGCGTGAACCGCAC
>DATJOR010000398.1:0-11678 GCA_035506875.1 Mycobacterium sp. | reverse complement strand
ACGGTCGGCCATGGCGGACTCGGGCCGCCACACAGATAGCGGAGTTATGGGTTCAGTAATTAAAAAGCGGCGCAAACGGATGTCGAAGAAGAAGCACCGCAAGCTGCTTCGCCGTACCCGGGTGCAGCGCAGAAAACTCGGTAAGTAACTTCCGCCACGGGCTGCCAGGCTCATGCGTCGGCAGCCGAGAGGTCGCTAGGCTAGCAACGTGGATTTGTCGGGCGGTCAGCCAGGAACCGAATCGGGCACCCGCACAACAGGCACCGGCAGTAATGCCAGCGATAGCGTGCATTACCCCAAAGTCGTACTGGTCACGGGTGCGTGCCGCTTCTTAGGCGGTTACCTGACCGCGCGGCTAGCGCAGAATCCGATGATCAACCGGGTCATCGCGGTCGACGCGGTGGCGCCCAGCAAAGACATGCTGCGCCGGATGGGCCGGGCCGAGTTCGTCCGCGCGGATATCCGCAACCCGTTTGTCGCCAAGGTGATTCGAAATGGCGATGTCGACACGGTGGTGCATGCAGCGGCGGCGTCGTTCGCCCCGCGATCCGGTGGCGGCGCGGCGTTAAAGGAAATCAACGTGCTCGGCGCAATGCAGCTGTTCGCGGCGTGCCAGAACGCGCCATCGGTCCGTCGAGTGGTGCTGAAGTCGACCTCAGAGGTCTACGGGTCCAGTCCGCACGATCCGGTGATGTTCACCGAGGACAGCAGCAGCCGTCGTCCGTTCCGGGAGGGCTTCCCCAAAGACAGCCTCGACATCGAGGGTTACACGCGCGGGCTCGGCCGGCGTCGGCCCGATATCGCGGTGACGATTCTGCGCCTGGCCAACATGATCGGTCCGGCAATGGAAACCACGCTCTCGCGATACCTGGCAGGACCACTGGTCCCGACGGTGCTCGGACGCGACGCGCGGCTGCAACTGCTGCACGAGCAGGACGCGCTCGGCGCGCTGGAGCGCGCCGTGATGGCAGGCAAGGCGGGCACCTTCAACATCGGCGGCAGCGGGGTCATCATGTTGTCCCAGGCGATCCGGCGGGCTGGCAGAGTCCCGTTGCCGGTGCCCGGATTCGGCTTGTGGGCGCTGGATTCGCTGCGACGAGCCAACCGCTACACCGAGATCAACCGTGAGCAACTCGACTATTTGAGCTACGGCCGAGTGATGGACACAACGAGGATGCGACAGGAACTCGGATACCATCCCAAGTGGTCCACTGCAGAGGCTTTTGACGATTATGTTCGCGGCCGGGCTTTGACTCCCATTCTTGATCCGGAGTGGGTACGCTCGATCGAAGGTCGGGCCGTGGCAGCAGCGCAGCGCTTTGGTGGCCGAATCAAAATCAACTAGGAGTGGGGGGAGGTTAACTGAATGGCGGGCGATTCGAAGGCGAAAGTCATTCCGCTGCACGCGAATTCAGGTCGTGCAGCAGCGCAGCGGCGCGCCGGCCAACGCACCGAGTCGTCACGTCAACACCCCTCACTGCTGTCCGAACCCGGCACCCGGGCTTCGGCCGATCAGATCGCAGCCGTCGTCCGCGAGATCGACCAACATCGACGCGCCGCCGACGGCAAATCCGAATCCCTCGAGCCCGGCAACGAGCTGGCGCGCAAGGTCAGCGCAGTCGCCGAGTTTCTGCGGCACCGCCTTGCCGGCGATTACAGCGTTGACGAGTTCGGGTTCGATCCGCATTTCAACGACGCGATCGTGCGGCCGCTGCTGCGATTCTTCTTCAACTCGTGGTTTCGGGTCGAGGTCAGCGGCGTCGAGAATCTGCCCGAGACCGGCGCGGCGTTGGTGGTCGCCAACCACGCCGGCGTGCTGCCGTTCGACGGGCTGATGGCCTCGGTCGCTGTCCGCGATGAGCATCCGGCGCATCGCGACCTGCGGTTGTTGGCCGCCGATATGGTGTTCGACCTGCCGATGGTCGGCGCGGCTGCCCGCAAGGCCGGGCACACGATGGCGTGCGCCTCCGACGCCCATCGGCTGCTGGCCTCCGGGGAACTGACCGCGGTGTTCCCGGAGGGATACAAGGGGCTGGGCAAGCGGTTCAAGGACCGCTACAAGCTGCAGCGGTTCGGCCGCGGCGGATTCGTGGCGGCGGCGCTGCGCACCAAGGCGCCGATCGTGCCGTGCTCGATCGTCGGCTCCGAGGAGATCTACCCGATGCTGGCCGACGTGAGGCTTTTGGCGCGGCTGTTCGGCCTGCCCTACTTCCCGATCACGCCGCTGTTTCCGCTAGCCGGTCCGGCGGGTTTGGTGCCGCTGCCGTCCAAGTGGCACATTGCCTTCGGCGAGCCGATTTCCACGGCGCACCACGCGGCCGCCGACGCCGATGACCCGATGGTCACCTTCGAGCTGACCGATCAGGTCCGCGAGACCATCCAGCAGACGCTCTACCAACTGCTGGCCGGGCGCCGCAACATGTTCTTCGGCTGAAAGCGATCAGTCGGTCGGCTTGACCAAAGTGAACTGGCAGACGTCGGTGTTGCCCTTGTTGAACAGGTCGGCGCAGCCGGTGAGGTACCGCATGTAGCGGTCGTAGACCTCTTCCGACTGGATCGCGATCGCCTCGTGCTTGCGAGCTTCCAGCGCTTGCGCCCAGATTTCCAGGGTGCGGGCGTAGTGCAGCCGCAGCGACTGCACGCGGGTCACCTCGAACCCGACCTTGTCCGCGTGCTTCTCGACGAGCGCCACATTGGGCAGCCGACCGCCCGGGAAGATTTCGTCCATCATGAATTTGACGAACCGGACCAGCGTCATCGTGAGCTTGATTTCACGCTGCTTGAGTTCATCGACGGTGGGGACCACGATCGTGTGCAACATCATGGTGCCGCCGGCCGGCAGTGCGGTGAACGCCATCTTGAAGAAGTCGTCGTAGCGGTCGAAGCCGAAGTGCTCGAATGCTCCGATCGAGACGATACGGTCCACTGGTTCGTGGAACTGCTCCCAGCCTTCCAGCAGCACCCGCTTGGAACGTGTGCTGTCCAGCGCGTCCAATGATTTCTGCGCATGTGCGGCCTGGTTCTTGCTCAACGTCAGGCCGATCACGTTGACGTCGTAGCGCTCGATGGCGCGGCGCAACGTGCCACCCCACCCGCAGCCGACGTCGAGCAACGTCATCCCGGGCTGCAGGCCCAGCTTGCCCAGTGACAGGTCGATCTTGGCCAACTGGGCCTGTTCCAGCGTCATGTCGTCGCGCTCGAAGTACGCGCAGCTGTAGGTCTGGCTGGGATCCAGAAAGAGCCGGTAGAAGTCGTCGGAGAGGTCGTAGTGGGCTTGGACGTCGTCGAAGTGCGGCGTGAGATTACTGCTCATCGGTGTGTGGTTCCCCCTCAGTTCCCGGCTGACACTAGGTCCCGCCGCGAATGGATGCAATTGCGGCAATTGTCGCGGCTGCGTCCGCGTCCGGGTTTGACGACTCGCCGAGCATGGTCACGATGCTTGTGATAACCGGGTTGGCGTCGGCGTCGGTGACCTCGCTACGGATCTCGGCGATCACGGTGCCGTGGGATTCGATCACATTGTCTAAATAGGTGTCGAAAAACAGGCGGTCACCGGCTTTGATCGGCCGGTGGTAGACGAATTTCTGGTCCCGGTGCAGTACCCGCGCGAGGTTGATCGGGATGTCGAACTTGGTGAACACGTCGAGCTGAACACGCCGGCCGGCGACCGCGAGAAACGTGAGCGATGCCACGGTGCTGTCGTAACCGGCTTCGGCGGCCGACGCTTCGGAGTAGTGCGACGGATGGTCGTCCTTGACGGCCTGCGCGAACTCGCGCACCTTTTCGCGGCCGACGTCGAAATAGTCCGGGTACCGGTAGTGCGTACCGATGAGTTCTTGGGCGCCTTCGGGAACTGCCATGCGCTGATCTCCACTCTTAGGGGGTGCTCAGCGGCGCAGCCTATCAGCGTGATTGCCGCCGAGAGGCGACCGCGGCCAATGCCCCACCGGCTGCGCCCAGCGCCAGAGCCGACGGCACCCCGATCCGGGCGGCCTTGCGCGCCGTGCGGAAATCACGGATTTCCCAGCCGCGTTTGCGGGCCAGGTCGCGTAGATGGCTGTCGGGGTTGACGGCGACCGCCGTCCCGACCAGGGAGAGCAGCGGCACGTCGTTGTAGCTGTCGGAGTAGGCGGTACAGCGCTTGAGGTTGAGCCCTTCCCGGATGGCCAGCGAGCGCACCGCGTGCGCCTTGCCGGGGCCGTGCAGGATTTCGCCGACGAGCCTGCCGGTGAACACGCCGTCGACCGATTCGGCGACGGTGCCCAGCGCACCGGTCAGGCCGAGTCGGCGGGCGATGGTGATGGCGAGTTCGTACGGCGTGGCGGTGACCAGCCAGACCTGCTGGCCGGCATCAAGATGCATCTGCGCCAGATCGCGAGTGCCCGTCCAGATCTTGTCGGCGATGATTTCGTCGAACACCTCTTCGCCGAGTCGCTCCAGCTCTTCGGTGCGCCGGCCTTCGATGAAGGCCAGGGCCTTGCGCCGGCCCGCGGCGACGTCGTCACTGTTCTCTCGGCCGATGAGCTGAAACTTGGCTTGCGCGTAGACGAATCCGAGCACGTCGCGATAGGTGAAGTATTTGCGAGCGGCAAGACCGCGGCCGAAATGAATCAACGACGAGCCTTGTACCAGCGTGTTGTCGACGTCGAAGAATGCGGCTGCGGTCAGGTCGACCGGCGGCTGCTCCGGCCCGGTGGCGGCGTCGGTCTGGATGTCGACCAGCGCGCGGTCGGCGCTGGCGTTGGGCGCCAGCGTGTCCAGTTCCCGTTCAGGCGGGTCAGGGCCAGCGTTGGGGCCGGGTTCTGCAGTGTCCGGGCCGCCGGGAGCACTCACGGTTCAACAGTATCTGCCCCTGGCGCGTTGGGGTGGCTGGCAGAGGCGGTGTTGGTCGGGCGGGCCACAGGATTGGTTGCCAGGACGTGGCGAAGGCGTACAGGGAGGTCTGACGCCTTTGACGATTGGCCAGTCGGTTATCTAGGAGTTCCGCGGTACTTTCCAGGTTGGTGAGTTAGGAGGTCGTCGTGTTCGCGCCTGCGGCATTCGTCCGCAAATTCAATTGCTAAGGTGTGTTTTTTGGAAGTTTTCGTATTGGCCCCCCGCTAACCAATAGGTTTCGATGTAGTCGACCATTGGGTTCGAAACGGAATGCCGAGTAAGTGTCGGCCGGTGTCCGGATCGGTCCCGAGCCAGTAATCGTGTTCCCTGAAAAGTAGGTGAACTCGTACGTCATTTGACTGGATGACGTCAGCTAGCGCTCATGATTATCTTACTTGGCGATAGCGAGATTTCGAGGTCGACAACAAGTCTATACCGGTGTGCCGCGGTTGGTACCAGGCTTCTCAATCAACAGGTCGTCCTGCTCATGTCGGCGACTGGATTCCACAAATTCAAGTGCGGCGGCTCGGTTGCCCAAAAACGCTTCGTATTGGTCGGGTGTGATCTCGTAGTATTCCTCGTAGTCTACGATGCCATTGCTGACCGGTATGGAAGCGTAGTGTCGGCCAGACGTAGATTCGATGCCCAGCGAGTATCTGTCATCTCGCGAGAAGAATGTATCTTCGAACTTCATCGCAGAACTCCTTTCTACTTGGATGCGTCGGAAACACTATAACCGGAAGGCGGTATTTTTCCACCGTCTACGACAGCTTCGGCCGCGCCGTCCGGTAAGAGACCGCACGGAATCCACTGCTCATTAGCACCTGCCTCATTGCCAGAAGGAATCCGTAAATTAAAGTCGCCTGGCTGGCTTATATCAATTCGGACTAATTTCTTTGAGTCGAGAAAACCCTCGTGAAGACCCAATGCTCTCTCTAACGCTCGAGGATCACCCCGTGTGGCCTCCATCAAGGCATCGGCTTCGTTCTTCGGCATCACAAATGATGTCCCGTCCCTTTGCGCGATACCATACTTGTCGAGGTTATTCTCTGGCATGAATCGAGTCGCCCCGTCGTGGAACTTATCGAGGTGATGCTCGATGTACTCTGGAGATAAATACTCAGACGGGTCGGGCCGAGTGCCCTTTTCCATCGCGAGGATTTCGTCGCGCTTTTCGGCGCTCAGACCCGACGATTCGTCGTGCCCGTCGCCGCCATGGGCACCGCCGCCGTGGCCGTCGTGACCGCCGCCGTGACCGGGCTCGGTTGAGTGCGGACCGCCTCCCTCGCCGAGTCCGGAAGGCTTGTCAATGTGCGGGACGGTCTTAGGTGAATGACCAACCGCGGCATCGCCGTGCGGCCGGGAGGTCGGTGGCGGGCTAGTGGGTCGCCCGCCGCGGGGCTCGGCGCTGTAGGCTGACGGTCGTTCTGCACCAGGTAAACTGCTCGGACGTCCGGAAGGCGCCTCAAGTCTGGGCTCCGGTGCGTGAGCGGCTGTGGGCGCGAGTTCGCCCAAGTGCATTCCTCCTGAGACTGAAGCCAGCGCTGGAGAACCCGCCAGAGGCATGTGGTCGCCATCAGGGGCTGGGTGGTCCGGAGCCGATGGCACTGTCCCGAGCGGTTGGCCTGCCTCCGCCGGCGCGTGACCCTCCCCGGATGGAACTGCCGCTGAGTGTTGAGGCTCACCGATCGGTGGCAGATGGCCTTCTCCTGACGGAGGTGACGGCACAGCCTGGTGTGGCGCATCGGCTGGCGGGGGTGGTTCGCCCGACGGACTTGGCGGCGGTTTCTGGGGTGGGAAGTCTGGTGACGCGTCAATGGAGGAACTGGCCGGCGCGGGTGGAGGCGGCTCGGACGGTGGCGGGCCGTCGCCTGGCGGAGGTGGCGGCGCAGGTTGGTGTGGCGCATCGGGCGGCGGAAGGGCTTCGTGCGGGGGAGAACCCGGCATAGGTGGGTGCGGGTCGAGCGGCGGGGGGCCCTGACCCGGAGGAGGTGGGGAGCCTCCCCCCGGAGGAGGCGGGCCGTGCCCCGGGTCACTTGGCTCTAGCGGCGGCCTCGGACCCCCATCGTGCAGCGGCCCGCCGGTCGTGGGCGGCTTGGATTCAACCGGGCTGTGCGGCGACGGATCGGGATGCGCCGGCGCATCTTTGGGCTGCGGTGCCGACTCTGGGCGTCCGCCGGATAGTTCGGCATGCGGTGACGGTTGTTCGTGAGGCGGTGCCTCGACGTGTGGTTTGTGCGCTTCCGGCGCGGGAACGCTGGGCTTCGGCGCATCCTCGAGCGCTCGCGGCACCGCCGCCGCTTCCCTGGGGGCGGTTTTAGCCGCTGCTTCTGTGGCGTCAACCGCGGCGCGAGCACCCTTAGCGGCCGCCGCACCTTCACCCCCACCTGGCACAAACAAGCTCGCAATGTCGAATGTGCTTTTTCCGGCGGCCTCAGCGGGGTTGGTCTTCCACTCGTCCCAGTGAACAAGGTTCTTGCCCAAGTCTTTCCATGCCTGGCCGACACCGGGCGCGTCGTCGCCGCCAAGACCAACCAGCGGCGCAATCCCCCCGATCATCTGGCTCCAGGAGTTGTACCAGCCTTGGGGATCGACGGCCGCCCGAACCAGCCCATAGGTCCAGCCGTCCTTGACCAGGCCGCCACCCTCCTCGACTAACCCTTTACCGAACTGGCCCGCCTGGTTCAGGGCTTGGCCGACTGGAGTGCCGTGCAGGAATTGATCCCACTCCTTCTCGGCGTAGCGGCCCATGGTGGTGAGAATCGTCTCCGCTTCGGTGACTGCGGCGGCGATCTGTTGGCGCAGCGCGTCAACTTCGGTGGTGAACTGGTCGATGATCGCGCGAATGTCGTTGGCGATCTTCTTGATTTCGTCTTCGTCTTGGTCGGTCAGAATCTCCCAGACTTCTTTGACCCCGGTCATCGGGTCACAGATGCGCGACAACAAATCCAGGATCTTCGCGTGAACCTCGTCGATTCTTGCCGCGTAGGTAGTCAGCTGAGCCGAGATGGACACGCAGTGTTGCAAGATTGCGGCTGCGCTGCGACTGGCGTCGCCGAACGCCGCCGCAATGGCCGGGCCTTCAGGGATCTGTTGGGCGCCGATGCTGCCCATCGGCCCTACCGCGCCAGTGATCTCGCTGACCTCGAAATTCGTGCCGGCGCTTATCCAGGCTGCCGCGGCGGCGCGCAATTTCGCCGAATCGCCGTTGGGCCAAATCATCCCGATGAAGGGCGCCACCCAGCCCCAGCCCGCCGGTGCGCCGACACCGCTGCCAACGGCCGATGGCGTCGAGCCCGCCGACACGGCGGCGGTCTGATGCGGGACGGGCAGGTGTTCACCGTGTCCCGAAACATTAGACATCGCTTCGGCCACCGAATAGTTGTGCGCCGACATCTGAATGCCATAACCCAAACCGCACAATCCATTACGGGTGGTCGCCATTGCCTTGAGCAGCTTGGACGCCGAATTGTCATAGCTCCGACCGAAGGCCGCACCGGCGGGGTCATCACCGGCCATCCCATTGCACCCGCCAAGCACGTCGGTCAATGTCGAGAAGACCGGCCCCAAGGCCTCGCCGGTTGAAATAACTTTGGCGCCAGCGCCATCCAGCACCGCTGGATCGACGGTGAGCGGAGCCATCAGCTCACGACCACATGGCCTGATTCGTATGCATCGCGTGGGTGTAGTTGTGATGCGCAGTAGTGCCAGCAGTCTGCAACTGCGTCAACGCTTCCCGCATCATCGCCTCGCCGTTCGACCAATGCCGGTGCGCCTCAGCATGAGCCGTCGCCGCCAGTCCCGTCCACGTCTGGTGCAGATTAGTCACCAGTGAGTCGACTTCAGCAACCACGCTTTCGGTGTGCCGCGCAAATTCATTCATCAGCTGCAGCGCATCCGCCAACGCTTCGGGGTCCACGCTGAACGCGTCATCCACGGTCAACACCCCTGAGGTCCTGGGTCGACACCGACTCCTGATTCTGAAAGTCAACAACGACGGCACCGACCGCCTTCGCCAAAATCGCCAATCCCTGCTGCACCTCAGCGGCGCCGCGATGCCACAGATCCCACGCCCGACCATAAGCGCCGCCTGCTCCGCCCTGCCAGCCGGCCAGCATTTCCTGGACTTGACCGTCAAGCTCGATAAGCCTGCTGTGCAAGTCTTTTGCCGCGCCCGACAACGCCTGGGAAGCCCCATGCATCGCTTCGGGGTGAACCCGCAACACCTCGCGCTCGGCCATCGCGGTAACCGTAATCAGCTGCCACGCCCGCCACAATTCACCTGACCGCTGCCAGACTGGGGTCATGAGCCGTTCACAGGTGCAGCTGTTGACCCGCGCCGGGTGCACGATGTGCGATCGGGTGCACGCGCAACTCAAGGGCCTGGCGGCCGAACTCGACTTCGACCTGTCGACGACCGACGTCGACGCCGCCGCCGCCGAGGGCGACAGCAGCCTGCGCGCCGAGTTCGGTGACCGGCTGCCGGTGATCCTGCTGGACGGCCGCGAGCACAGCTACTGGGAGGTCGACGAGCCCCGGCTACGGGAGGATCTGGGGAGGCTCAGGTGACGACCGCGCAAATTTGGTGGCCCACCTGTAAAACGTCTACCGTGGACGTCAGTTCGACCACTGGTGATAGCAAGGGAGCAGGCCAGGTGATGCAGCCGTGAGCGTCCTGCTCTTCGGGGTGTCGCACCGCAGCGCACCGGTCTCCATTCTGGAACAGCTCAGCAACGACGAATCCGACCAGATCAAGATCATCGACCAGATGATGCAGTCGCCGCTGGTCACCGAGGCCATGGTGCTGTCCACCTGCAACCGGGTCGAGGTCTACGCCGTGGTCGACGCCTTCCACGGCGGTCTGTCGGTCATCGGGCAGGTGCTCTCCGGGCATTCGGGGATGTCGCTGGGCGAGCTGACCAAATACGCCTATGTCCGCTACAGCGAGGCTGCCGTCGAGCACCTGTTCGCCGTGGCCAGCGGCCTGGATTCCGCGGTGGTCGGCGAGCAGCAGGTGCTCGGCCAGGTGCGCCGCGCCTACGCCGCCGCCGAGGCCAACCACACCGTCGGTCGGGTGCTGCATGAGCTGGCCCAGCGCGCGCTGGCGGTCGGCAAACGGGTGCACAGCGAAACCGCGATCGACGCCGCAGGCGCCTCCGTGGTCTCCGTCGCCCTCGGCATGGCCCAAACCAAGCTGGGCAGCCTGAAAGGCAAGACCGCCGTGGTGGTCGGCGCCGGCGCGATGGGTGCCCTGGCCGCGGCCCACCTGGTCCGCGCCGGCGTGCGGGACATTCACGTTGTCAACCGGTCGCTGCCCCGGGCGCAGCGGCTGGCCCGCAGGATTCGCGAATCGGGCGCCGGAGCCGAAGCGGTCGGCCTTGATCGGCTGCCGTCGGCGTTGGCCGATGCCGACGTGGTGGTGAGCTGCACGGGCGCGGTGCGCCCGGTGGTGTCGCTCGCCGACGTGCACCACGCGCTGGCCGCCACTCGCCGCGACGAAACCGACGAGCCGCTGGTGATCTGCGACCTGGGCATGCCGCGCGACGTCGACCCCGCGGTCGCCGGGCTGCCGGGCGTGTGGGTCGTCGACATGGACCGGGTGCAGCGGGAACCGTCAGCTCGCGCTGCGGCCGCCGACACCGACGCCGCCCGCCACATCGTCGCCACCGAAGTCGCCACATATCTCGCTGGGCAGCGGATGGCGGAGGTTACGCCGACGGTGACCGCGCTGCGCCAACGCGCCGCCGACGTCGTCGAGGCCGAGTTGCTGCTCCTGGACAACCGGCTGCCCGGACTCGACGCCGCACACCGCGACGAGGTGGCCCGCACCGTGCGGCGGGTGGTCGACAAGCTGCTGCACGCGCCAACCGTGCGGATCAAGCAGCTGGCCAGCGCGCCCGGCGGCGACAGCTACGCCGAGGCGCTGCGCGAGCTGTTCGAGCTCGACCAGACCTCGGTCGACGCCGTCGCTACAGCGGGTGAATTACCTTCTGTTTCAACAGATTCCGCTGAGTAACCGCTTGGCTGACGTGATTCGGATAGGCACTCGGGGTAGCTTGCTGGCCACCACCCAAGCCGGTGGCATTCGGGACGCCCTGGCCGCCAACGGCCATCCCGCCGAGCTGATCACGATCAGCACTGAGGGCGACCGATCGTCGGACCCGATCGCCAGCATCGGTGTCGGCGTCTTTACCGCCGCACTCCGCGAAGCCATTGACGACGGGCGGGTGGACGCGGCGGTGCATTCACACAAGGACCTGCCGACCGCAGGCGATCCGCGGTTCGTGATCGCCGCCATACCTCGGCGCGAGGACCCCCGCGACGCGGTGGTGGCCCGCGACGGGTTAGTGCTGGCACAGCTGCCGACGGGCGCGGTGGTGGGCACCTCGTCGCCCCGCCGGGCCGCGCAGCTTAGAGCACTGGGTCTCGGTTTGGAAATCCGCCCCCTAAGAGGCAACCTAGATACCAGGTTGAACAGGGTAAGCAGCGGTGATTTGGACGCAATCGTGGTAGCCCGGGCGGGTCTGGCCCGACTAGGGCGTCTCGGTGATGTCACCGAGACGCTGGAGCCGGTGCAGGTGTTGCCGGCACCAGCTCAAGGAGCGCTCGCCGTCGAGTGCCGCGCCGGGGATATCCGCCTGGCGGCACTGCTGGCCGAGCTTGACGACGCGGACACCCGCGCGGCCGTCACCGCCGAGCGTGCCCTGCTCGCCGAACTGGAGGCGGGTTGCTCCGCGCCAGTGGGGGCGATCGCCGAGGTGGTCGAGTCCATTGACGAGGACGGCCGAGTCTTCGAAGAGCTG
>DATJOR010000397.1:0-11440 GCA_035506875.1 Mycobacterium sp. | reverse complement strand
ACCCAACGACTCGATGCGCTCCAACATCGACTCCAGCACAGGCTGATCCAGCGCCGCGACGATCAGCAGCAGCATGTCGGCACCGTGCGCGCGTGCCTCGTGAATCTGATACGGCCCGACCACAAAGTCTTTGCGCAGTACCGGAACCGACACCGCTTCGCGCACCGCGTCGAGATCGTCCAGCGAGCCCTTGAAGCGTCGTTGTTCGGTCAGCACGCTGATGATCCGCGCACCGCCGTCCTCGTATGCGCACGCCAACTTGGCCGGATCGGAGATCGACGCGAGCTCTCCCGCCGACGGGCTGGCGCGCTTGACTTCGGCGATGACGCCGATGCCGGGCTCGCGCAAAGCCGCTAAGACATCCAACGGTGCCGGCATCGCCTCGGCGGCGGCCTTGATCTCGGACATGCTCACGACAGCCTCACGAGCGGCAACGTCGGCGCGGACTCCTTCGATGATGGAGTCGAGCACGTTTGCCGAACTCATGTCGGTCCTTTTCCCCTTTGTGACCCTGCGCCTGCCCAGCAGATCGGTGGCGTCCTTCGAAGGGTAGCGACCGTCAGCGTGCGGTCCGTCACCGACCCTCGGTGTCAGGATCGTGTCGTGTTTCGCGATCCGGTTCTTGCGGTTGATCGGTGGGGTCGCGACCTTCATCGAGCGCATCCCAGATCATTCGCTCAGACATGGTCTTCTCGTCGGGCTGCGAGAGTGCCCGGCGGGCAGCGGGCGTCAGATATTTCGTCACTGTGCCGGGCGCCGACGCCGCCGCTCGCATCAACAGCACCGCGGCGACCAGCGTGCATATCGCGGTCACCAGAGTGATCGCCGGTCCCGGGTAATGCCGCTGGCTGCCCTCCAACGTCAGCACGGGGACGTGCGCGATGTCGGCTCCGCGCACTGCCACGTCGGGGATGACCCACAGGCTGATCGCCAAATAGCCGATGGCCAGGCTGGCAACGGCCAACAGCAGCGAGAGCATCCGCAGCGGCCAGCCACGCACAGCCAACGCGGCGAGGGCGGTAGCCAGCAACAGCAGCGCCAATGGGACCAGTCCCGACGACCACGTCGCGCCGGGCAGCGTGACGAGTTTGGGCGGGCCCAGCCCATCGAAGGTGCGCAGGTCGACCCAGGTCAGCCTGGATGCCGCCCACAACCCGGCGGCGGCGACCACCAGCAGGGCCTGGGCTAGGCGGAGGGTGTGCCGGCCCGGCCGTTCGGGCTGCGCATTGGCCATCAGCCCGCATCCGGCGCGATCAGAGTCTCGGCCGCGGCGATCGCATTGAGCACCGCCCGGGCCTTGTTCGTCGCCTCGGTGTGCTCGTAGGGCCCGTTGGAGTCGGCCACCACGCCGCCGCCGGCCTGGACGTAGGCGGTGCCGTCGCGCATCAGGGCGGTGCGGATCGCGATCGCGAAGTCCGCGTTGCCGGCGAAATCGAGGTAGCCGATTACGCCGCCGTAGAGGCCACGACGGGTTTTCTCCACCTCTTCGATCAGCTCCATCGCCCGCACCTTCGGTGCGCCGGACAACGTTCCGGCCGGAAAGCAGGCCGTCACGGCGTCCAGGGCGGTGCGCCCCTCGGCGAGCATCCCGGTCACGGTGGACACCAGGTGCATGACGTGGCTGTAGCGCTCGATGTGGCTGTAATCCTCGACCCGCACCGTGCCCGGCACACAGACCCGACCGAGGTCGTTGCGGCCCAGGTCGACCAGCATCAGATGCTCGGCGCGCTCTTTCTCGTCGTGCAGCAACTCCTTTTCCAGCAGCTGGTCCTCTTCTTCGGTCTGCCCCCGCCACCGGGTCCCGGCGATCGGATGCGTCGTCGCCCAACGCTCCTGTACGGTGACCAACGCTTCGGGGCTGGACCCGACGATCGAAAATGCTGTTCCGCCAGCATTATTCGGGACATGGAGCAGATACATGTACGGGCTGGGGTTGGATACCCGCAGCATCCGGTAGACGTCGATCGGCTCGACGTCGGTGTCCATCTCGAAGCGCTGGGACGGCACCACCTGGAACGCCTCGCCGCGCTCGATTTCACCGACGAGACGCTCGACGATCGCTCCGTACTCCTCGACGGTGCGCTGCGCGCGGTGCCGCGGCTCCGGTCGGGTGAATGTGGCAACCGTCGACGGCAACGGCTGACTCAGCGCGGCGGTCATCACGTCGAGCCGCGCGATCGCGTCGTCGTAGGCCTCGTCGACCCGCTCGTCGGTACCGTTCCAGTTCACCGCATTGGCGATCAACGTGATGGTGCCCTCGTGGTGATCGACGGCGGCGACGTCGGTGGCGAGGAGCAGCAGCATGTCGGGCAAGTTGAGGTCGTCGACGGCCAACTCGGGCAGCCGTTCCAGCCGCCGCACCAGGTCGTAGGCGAAGAAGCCCACCATGCCGCCGGTTAGCGGCGGCATCCCCGGCGGCGGAGCGGTGGCCAGCAACTCGCAGGTGTCACGCAGGGCTTGCAGCGGATCGCCGCCGGTAGGGGCATCCTGCGGCACCGCGCCGAGCCACACGGCCTCGCCGTTACGCACCGTCAACGCCGACGGTGCCCCCGCGCCGATGAATGACCACCGCGACCAGGACCGGCCGTTCTCGGCCGATTCCAGCAGAAAGGTCCCCGGACGGTTGGCGGCCAGCTTGCGATACGCGGACAGTGGCGTCTCGGCGTCGGCCAGAACTTTGCGCGTCACCGGCACCACACGATGCTCGGCCGCCAGCACGCGGAAATCGTCCCGCGAGGTGGTGGCGACGGCGAGGTTGGCATGCACGCTTCTATTTTCCAAGCCGTCTTCCCCGGTGCCGCATCGACCCCCGGCGTAGCCTTACCGCCATGAAAACCGGTGACACCGTGGCCGACTTCGAGCTTCCCGACCAGACTGGCACCCCGCGCAAGCTCAGCGCCCTGCTGTCCGACGGGCCCGTGGTGCTGTTCTTCTACCCGGCCGCGATGACGTACGGCTGCACGAAGGAGGCTTGCCACTTCCGTGACTTGGCCGGAGAATTCGCCGCCGTCGGGGCCAGCCGCGTCGGCATCAGCGTTGATCCGGTTGCCAAGCAAGCCGAGTTCGCTGACACGCAGCGATTCGACTATCCGCTGCTGTCGGACACCGACGGCGCGATTGCCGCCCAGTTCGGCGTCAAGCGAGGACTGTTGGGCAAATTGATCCCGGTCAAGCGCACCACCTTCGTCATCGACACCGATCGCAAGGTGCTCGACGTGATCTCCAGCGAAGTGAGCATGGACACGCACGCCGACAAGGCGTTGGCCACGCTGCGAGCACGCAGTTAAGCAGCCGCTTTGTAGCATGCTGGGATGCCGCTGAACCAGGGGGACGTGTTCGCCGGATACACGATCCTGCGACGGTTGGGGTCCGGCGGGATGGGCGAGGTCTACCTGGCCCAACATCCGCGACTACCCCGCCGAGACGCCCTCAAGGTGCTACCTGCCTCCCTGACCGCGGATCACGAATACCGGCAGCGGTTCAGCCGCGAAGCCGACGTCGCCGCGGAGTTGTGGCATCCACATATCGTCGGCATCCACGACCGTGGCGAGTTCGAAGGACAGCTGTGGCTGACGATGGACTATGTCGAAGGAACCGACGCCGCCAAGTTGGTTCGCAGCCGGTATCCATCCGGGATGCCGAAGGCCGAGGTGTTCGAGATCGTCGCCGCTGTTGCTGACGCGCTCGATTACGCGCATCTACGGGGATTGCTGCACCGAGATGTCAAACCCGCCAATATCTTGCTGACTGAGGGTGATTCGCGGGGACGGCGAATCTTGCTGGCCGACTTCGGCATCGCGCGACAGATCGCTGATATCAGCGGTCTCACCGCGACCAACATGGTGGTCGGCACTACCGCGTACTCCGCACCCGAACAACTCCTGGGCTCGGACATCGACGGGCGGGCCGACGAATACGCGCTGGGCTGCACCGCTTTTCACCTGTTGACCGGCTCGGAGCCGTATCAAAACTCCAATGCGGCGGTGGTCATCACCCAACACCTGTCGGCGCCGCCTCCGCTGATCGGCGAACGGCAACCCGAGCTCGCTGGACTCAATGATGTGATCACCAAGGTGTTGGCAAAGGATCCCGGCGATCGCTTCGCGAGCTGTTCGGATTTCGCGACGGCACTTACCGCCCAGTCTGGCGTCGGCGTGGCACGCACGGTTGCCCGCGCGGCTGCGGCTCCCACTGCCCGGGTTACCGTGCCGCAGCAGCCTGCGCCGCCGAAACCGCGGCGCCGCACACTGCGGCCGGCAGTGGTGATATCCGCTGTGGCCACGCTGCTGCTGCTCGCGGTGGTCGGAGTGGTGGGTGTGGATCTGATGCGTCGCCACGCGCACCTGGCAGGCACCGGCGCCCAGATTCCCACGAACCAGCCTGGCAGCGAAGCCAACCCGGCCCCAATTCCGGACAGCGGCGCCGGCGCAGCACCGCCGTCGGTCCAACTTACCCGGTACATCACCGATCCCTCAGGTGTCCTGACCGCCGCTGGCCGCACCGCGGTGGAGGGCGCGATCTCCAAGCTGTACACCCAGCGCAACGTTCATCTCTGGGTGGCGTACGTCAACGACTTTTCCGGGCTCACCCCATACAGATGGGCGGCGGAGACCATGCGCGCCAACGGATTCAGTGACACCGACGGACTTTTGGCGATCGCCACCGCGCACCGAACCTTTGCGTTTCGACCGCCGGCCGCGATCACCAAAGTAACCGACGGATCTCGCGTCAACGCTGAGCTCATTCGAAAAGAGCGGATCGCGCCCGCTGTGCGCAAAGACGAATGGGCGCGCGCGGCGGTACAGGCCGCTGAAGGGCTCGAGACCCTCGGCTAAATCACCAAGCTGCCGGTGCTGCGATCAGATCTATGATCACGTCAGCCGTGACCGGTGGGCTGTAGTAGGTACCCTGCGCCACTTCGCATCCACAGTCGCGCAAATATGTGGCGATCTTGGCGTTCTCCACGCCCTCAGCGACCGTTCTCACGTTCAGGGCATGTGCCAGGTCAACGACCGCTCGGACGATGGCATCGGCGCGTGGGTCTGTCAACACGTTGCCGATCAAGTCGTGGTCGACCTTGACTTCATCGATGGGCAGCTTGCGTAGGTACGTCAACGCCGAGTAGCCGCTGCCGAAGTCGTCAAGTGCGATGTGAATGTTGCGCTCCCGCAGGGCTTCCAGCACGTTTCGGGTTAGGTCGATGTTATCGAGGAGCAGGTCTTCGGTGATCTCGATGATCAGCGAGTCGCCCGGCAAGTCGTGTCGTGCCAATGCGTCGAAGATCCGGCTGGGCAGGCGGACGTCGCCGACCAGTGGGGGGAAGAGGTTGACGGCCACCGGCACCTCAACCCCTCGCTGCCGCCATCGGGCGGCGTCGCCGAGTGCCTGGTCGAGCACCAGGTCGGTGACCGTGCGCATTAGGCCGTGCTGGCGCACCAGTGGCAGGAACTGCTGGGGCCGCACCAATCCGAAGATGGGGTGTGGCCAACGAACCAGCGCTTCGGCGCCCACCAGGTCGGAGTTACGAAGATCGACCTTCGGCTGATACAGCACGGTCAGGGCACGGCGGCTGATGGCCTGACGCAGATCGCTGAGCAGGCGGACCTCGACCAACCCGCTGCGAGACGGCAGTACATCGGAAGCGGGAAGAGCTGGGATAGCCGCGTCTTTCAGATGCATCTCCGGGCTGAACGTTTGCAGACCACCGCGCTGCCGCTTGGCCGAATACATCGCCATATCAGCGCGTTTGAGCAATTCGGCGGCATAAAGGTCGGAGTCGTCGGCGTCGGCTACTGCCAGGCCGGCGCTCGGTCTCATGAAGATGATTTCGCCATCGGTGCTGAACGGTCGCTCGAACGCCTCCATGATCTGGTAAGCGATGAGATGGGCCTTCTCTCCTGCATCTTCGATGAGCACCGCAAATTCGTCACCGCCGAGCCGGGCGACGGTGTCACCGGTTCGCGCGCAGCCGAGCAGTCGTTGTCCAGCTTGGATCAGCAGTGAATCGCCGGCGAGATGGCCCAAGTTGTCGTTGATGAGTTTGAAGTCGTCGAGATCCATCGAGAGCACCGCAACCGAACGCTTGTCGCGGTGATAGAGCTGGATTGCATGCTCCAATCGGTCATGGAACAACACCCGGTTCGCCAGGTTGGTCAGCGGGTCACGTAAGGCACGATCGGACACGCTGTTCAGCAGCCGACGATTCTCGGCGACCACCAAGAACTGGCGGGCCAGCACTGCGATGACTAGCCAGGGCACCACCGCGAACGCGGGGTCGGATTGCATGCTGGTGCGGAACACGACCAGTTCGAGGCCACCGGCGATGGCCAGCGGGAGGTAGGGCAGCCACAACGACACCGGCGCGGTCGACGATGCGGGCGGCTTCGTCGGCGCAGAGGGCTGCATCGGACAGGTCAGTGCCGCGATTCCCAGGATCACCAGCCCCGCCGGCCAACCGAGACCGAAGCGGCTCTCAAAGGCGTAGGTGTTGCGGGCAAGCAGGTATGCGTACGCGCTGCCGGACGCAGCGATCAGGGTCATGCCCATTGCCAGAAGAGTTATGGTCATGCGCCAACGAGCGTGCGCGCGAGCGAGCACTAACACCGCCACGGTGATGGTCATGATCTCCGAAGCCGGATAAATCAACGGCAACAACGCGCGGTTAACGTCTGTCGCAGCATACGTTTGCCGTAATACCACCACCCAGGCCACGACAAAAAGCGATGCGGCAACGATCGCACCGTCCAAAGCCATCCGGAGCCGAGAGCCACCCGGATTGCCGGCCGGGAAGACCAGCATCGCTATGCAAGCGGCCACCGGAAATAGCAAGAAACCGACATTTGCCGCCGACGGGTACAACGGAAGGACACTACCGCGCCAGAAGCGGTGATACAGCACCGCGATCTCGCTGAACGACCAGGCGGTGAGCCCGACGGTCATGAGCGCCCACGCCTGTCGCTGCCGGCCGCGGCTTCGTTGCGCGGCCAGGGCGGCACTGACGGCGGCGAATACCGAGGGCCCCAGCGCGCCCACGAAATCTACTAGATGCATCGCCGACGGGCCGCCCCATCCCGCGAGCAACCAGGTGGTGAACGCGACGAACACCGCGGCGGGGACCGCGGCGATACGAAAGAGGCGGCGAACCGCCGTCGGTGATCGTGCCGCTACACCCATGGCCCATCTCCGCGACTAATCGGCGCCCCCATGGCGGCGTTTGACGACACGCTAGCAACAGTGCTGCCGCTTCGCCGCGACATTTAAGCAGTTCGCTGATTGGTTTGCCGCGGCGCCGAGCATCCGCGAACGCGCTCGACTGGCGGCAGCTGTCCCAGCATCGGACTAGCTGGCCGATTGTCCGGACACAAACGCCGGAAGGTTTGCCATTCAGTAAGCCTCGCTGACGTTGCCGTCAATACACTGCTGCCCAACAAGTTGGGCTTTCCCAGCAACCGATTTCTCGGGGCTCAGCCGTCGTCCAGCAGCACATCGGCGTCAAAGCAGCTGTGGTCGCCGGTGTGGCACGCGGCGCCGACCTGGTCAACCACGAGCAGCACCGCGTCGCCGTCGCAGTCCAGACGGACCGAGTGCACGTACTGGGTGTGCCCGGAGGTCGCCCCCTTGACCCACTGCGCACCACGGGATCGCGAAAAGTACGTCCCTTCACGGGTTTCCAAGGTACGGGCGAGCGCCTCGTCGTCCATCCAGGCGACCATCAACACGTCACCACTGCTGCGTTCCTGCACGACGGCGGTAAACAGTCCGTCGGCGTTGCGCTTGAGGCGCGTCGCGATGGCGGGATCCAGCGTCATCGTACGGTGATCCCTTCTGCGGCCATGGCCGCCTTCACCTGCCCGATCGTCAACTGCCGAAAATGAAACACACTGGCGGCCAATACCGCATCGGCACCCGCGGCCACTGCCGGCGCGAAGTGTTCCGCCGCACCCGCGCCGCCGCTCGCGATCACGGGCACCGTCACCGCAGCGCGAACCGCCCGCAACATCGCAAGGTCGAAGCCGGCCTGCGTACCGTCGGCATCCATCGAATTGAGCAGGATCTCCCCTACACCGAGCTCGGCGCCCCGCGCCGCCCATTCGACGGCGTCAATGCCGGTGCCGCGCCGCCCACCGTGGGTGGTGACCTCCCAACCCGACGGGGTGGGCACCGAGCCCGCAGGCACGGTGCGGGCATCGACCGACAGCACGATGCACTGCGAGCCGAACTGATTGGCCATCTCGGCCAGCAACTCGGGCCGTGCGATCGCGGCGGTGTTGATCGAGACCTTGTCCGCTCCCGCGCGCAGTAACACGTCGACGTCGGCGACCGTACGTACCCCGCCGCCAACGGTGAGCGGGATGAACACCTGCTCGGCGGTGCGACGCACCACCTCGAGCATGGTGGCCCGTCCCGACGACGATGCGGTCACGTCGAGGAACGTCAGCTCGTCGGCGCCCTCGGCGTCATAGGCGGCGGCGAGTTCTACTGGATCGCCTGCGTCCCGCAGGTTTTCGAAGTTGACGCCTTTGACCACCCGACCGCCGTCGACGTCCAGGCAGGGAATGACCCGTACCGCAAGGTTGGTGCCGCAATAGGCTTCAGTACTCATCCGGCCGTCCTACCTTGCGAAGGATCTCAAGCATCTGCGCGTGCACGCCTGGTGCGGCGGCCAGCGCGGAACGTGAATCGGGGCTCCACGGTTCGCCGGCCAGGTTTGTCACAATGCCACCGGCGGCCCGAACCAGCGCTACGCCTGCAGCGTGATCCCATACATGGTCGCCGAAACTGATTGCGCCGCCAAGAATTCCGTCCGCGACATAAGCGAGGTCGATGCCGGTTGCACCATGCATCCGCATCCGTGACGAGACTCGGCTGAGCTCTTCGAGCACCGCCAGCCGGTACCGGCCCGGAAAGCGGCCGCGCGAGTCGGCATTGAAAGTGCCGACACCGATGACCGAGTCTGTCAGCTCGGCAGCGGCCAACGGGTTTTGCGGCACACCGTTTTTCGTCAGCGGACCGCCCGACACCGCGACGTAGCGCTCGCCGGTGAACGGCAACCACGTCAAACCCGCCACCGGATCTCCGTCGTGCAGCAGACCCAGCAGAATCGCGGCCATCGGCGACCCGGCGGCGTAGTTGAACGTCCCGTCGATCGGATCCAGCACCCACACCCACGGCGAGTCGAGTTCGGCTCCACCGAACTCCTCGCCGTGCACCGGGATTCCAGTGGTTTCCACCAGCGCGTCGACGACCTGACGCTCAATCTCCAGATCGACCTTGGTGGCGAAGTCATCGCCCCGCTTGCTGACCGCCGAATCCGCCCGGTGACCGGCGATGAACGGCTCGCCCGCGGCGTCCAGGATCGCCGACGCCTCGGCAACCAGCGCGTCGAGATCCATTGCGCCCTAGCCCGCCACCGCTGCCAGCGCCTGCGGCAGAGTGAACCGTCCGGCGTAGAGCGCCTTGCCCACGATCGCGCCCTCCACGCCGCTGTCGGTCAACGTCGCGATGGCACGCAGATCGTCGAGGCTGGACACACCGCCGGAGGCGATCACCGGCGCGTCGGTGCGTTCGGCGACCGCGCCGAGCAGATCGAGGTTCGGTCCGGTCAACGTGCCGTCCTTGGTGACATCGGTCACGACGAACCGCGAGCATCCCTCGCTGTCAAGGCGTTCCAGTACTTGCCACAGGTCGCCGCCGTCGGTCTCCCAGCCGCGGCCGCGCAGTCGGTGATCGCCGTCGATGATTTGCACGTCCAACCCGACAGCGACCTTGTCGCCGTGCTCGGCGATCGCCTGCGCGCACCACCGCGGATTCTCCAGCGCGGCGGTGCCGAGGTTCACCCGCGCGCATCCGGTCGCCAGCGCGGCCGCCAACGAGTCGTCGTCGCGGATGCCGCCGGAGAGTTCGACCTGCACGTCGAGCTTGCCCACCACCTCGGCCAGCAGTTCACGATTGGAGCCGCGGCCGAACGCGGCGTCCAGGTCGACCAGGTGAACCCATTCGGCCCCGTCGCGTTGCCAGCCCAGCGCGGCGTCCAGCGCTGAACCGTACTCGGTTTCGCTGCCGGCCCGGCCCTGCACCAACCGCACCGCGCGACCCTCGACTACGTCGACAGCGGGCAACAAAATCAATGGCACGTCATAACCCCTCAACCCAATTGCTCAACACCGCCGCCCCGGCGTCCCCGCTCTTTTCCGGATGGAACTGCGTGGCGGCCAGCGGCCCGTCCTCGACTGCGGCCAAAAACGGCACCCCGTGGGTGGCCCAGGTCAGCAGCGCATCGGATGACCCCTCCCAGCGCTGGGCCGCGTAGGAGTGCACGAAGTAGAACCGGGCGTCAACATCGAGGCCCTTGAACAGCGCGGTGCCCGGCGCGCCGGCCACCACGTTCCAGCCCATGTGCGGGATCACCGGCGCATCCAATCTGGTCACGGCGCCGGGCCACTGCCCGCAACCGCGGGTCTCCACACCGAATTCGACGCCGCGGGCGAACAAAATCTGCATGCCGACACAGACGCCCAGCACCGGACGCCCGCCCGCAATTCGCTCGGCGATGACCCGTTCTCCGCCGATCCCCCGCAGCCCGGTCATGCACGCCTCGAAAGCGCCGACGCCCGGAACCACCAACCCGTCGGCTGCCGCGGCGGCGTCGAGGTCGGCGGTCACCTCTACCGAGGCGCCCACCCGCTGCAACGCACGTTGCGCAGAACGCAGATTGCCCGAGCCGTAGTCCAGCACGACCACGGATTTTGGCCGAGAAGGGTGCGTCACAGGGTCCCTTTGGTGGACGGCACCCCTGACACCCGCGGGTCAAGCTCGACAGCGTGACGCAACGCGCGGGCGACGGCCTTGTACTCGGCCTCGGTGATGTGGTGCGGATCGCGACCGTAGAGGACGCGAACATGCAGCGCGATACGGGCATTGTTGGCCAGCGTCTCGAACACGTGCCGGTTGACGACCGTGTGGTAGGGCACCCCGCTGCCCGCAACAGTGAAGTGCCGCAAGTGATCCGGCTCGCCGGTGTGCACGCAGTAGGGCCGGCCCGACACGTCGACTATGGCATGGGCGAGCGCCTCGTCCATCGGGATGAAGGCGTCGCCGAACCGCCTGATGCCCGCTTTGTCGCCGAGTGCCTGCCCCAGCGCCTGACCGAGAACAATCGCGGTGTCCTCGATGGTGTGATGCGCTTCAATGTCGACGTCACCCTTGGCACGCACGGTCAGGTCGAAGCTGGCGTGGCTGCCCAGCGCGGTCAGCATGTGGTCGTAGAACGGAATTCCGGTGTCGACGTGGACTTCTCCGCTGCCGTCCAGGTCGAGTTCGACGACGATGTCGCACTCCTTGGTGGTGCGTTCCACGCGGGCGTGGCGCTGCAGGCTCATGACGCTCCTAAGGGCTGGGCCAATTCGGTGGCGGCGATCTGGGCGCTCGTCTGCAGAAAGAC
>DATJOR010000396.1:0-8826 GCA_035506875.1 Mycobacterium sp. | reverse complement strand
GCGGTGGCCGCCAGGGTGCCCTCCAGCCGTTCGGTCAGGTCCACGCCCAGAGTCTCCCCGACGAAGTCTTTGTTGCTCAACGCCATCAACACCGGCCACCCCGTGTTAACAAGATCTTCGACGTGGCGCAACAGCGCCAGGCCGTGGAAGGTGTTCTTGCCGAAGTCGTGGGTGGGGTCGATCAGTATCCGATCGCGGGCGACCCCGGCGGCGACCGCTTTCTCCGCTGCTGTGGTGACTTCGCTGATCACGTCGTCGACCACACCGCGGGCGCTGATCCCGTAGCTGACCCGGAACGGCCGGGTGCGCGGCATCAAGCCTCCGGTGTGCGAGCACACCAGGCCCGCTCCGAATTCCGCGGCCACCTCGGGCATCGCGGGGTCGATCCCGCCCCAGGTGTCGTTAATCAGGTCCGCACCCGCCCGGCAGGCCCGCCGGGCTACCTCGGAACGCCAGGTGTCGATGCTGATCAGTTGGTCGGGGTAGGCATCGCGCAGCCACTGGATGAACGGCACGACCCGAGCGATCTCGGTTTCGGTGTCGATGCTCTCGCCCGGGCCCGCTTTGACGCCGCCGACGTCAATCACGTCGGCGCCCTCGGCGATCAGGCGGTGCGCCGCATCCCGGGCCGCGTCGTCGGTGAAGTTAGCGCCACCGTCGTAAAACGAATCAGGCGTGCGGTTGACGATCGCCATGATCAGCGGACGATCGCCGGTGATGGGGCGACCGCATAGGGTGGCGTGCACCCATCTATCGTGCCCAACGCGGCCGCTGCTCGAGCGCTGAGGGTCTGGGTTGAACCTCACGAGACCCAGGAGCCTCTTCAGCCGCTGAGTCAGGGGTTGCTGTCTTTTTCATTTCGACGGCGCGGGCGATATCACCGCCTGGCGATATCGCATATGCATCACTTTCGAGAAGCATGTGGCACCCATCTGACGGTGCTGCTGTGGCTATTGATGACGGAGCGACGGCGTGCGTCGGTTAGCCCTGCGGCCGCTTACCCGCCGCGACCTCGTCCGGATATTCGTCGTAGAAGGGCACATAGCCTTCTTCGCGGCCCGCCAAAACGTATAGCGGGTCCTCGATATCGGCGGCGTACGCCTGTTCGCGCAGATCCACCTTGCGGCTCTTGAACGTAGTGGTGTGCTCCATCGACTCGACTACCCGCACGAACAAGGGCAGTGCGTAGCCCGGCAGCTGGTCGTAGACGGTGTGGGCAACGGCCTTACCGTCGAACTCGGCGCCGTCGCGCAGCTTGACCGCGGCCATCCCGGCGCGTCCCCCAGTGCGGGGGATCTCCACACCGAAAACAGCACACTCCTCGACGGACTTGTCGGCCGCCAGCGCCCGTTCCACTTGGGTAGTGGCGACGTTCTCGCCCTTCCAGCGGAAGGTGTCGCCGAGCCGGTCGACAAACGCAGCATGGCCCATGCCCTGCGGACTCATCACGTCGCCGGTGTTGAACCAGCAGTCACCCTCACGAAAGGCGTTGCGCACCAACTTCTTTTCGCTCGCGCTGGGATCGGTGTAACCATCGAACGGTTGCAGCCGGTTCACCGGGCTGAGCAATAGACCCGGCTCACCGGCGGGCACCCGCTGCACCCGGCCATCCGCGCCGCGCAGCGGCTCGCCGGTGTCGGGGTCGTACTGCACGTAGGCCAGCGGCATCGGCGCAATGCCAGTGGATCTGGGTACATTGAAGATGTTGATGAACGCGGTGTTGCCCTCGCTGGCGGCGTAGAACTCGCAAACCCGCGCGATGCCGAACCGAGCAGTGAACTCGTCCCAAATCTCCGGGCGCAACCCGTTGCCGGCGATCACCCGCACCTTGTGGGCGCGGTCGGTTGGCTTGGCCGGCTGGTTGAGCAGATAGCGGCACACCTCGCCGATGTAGATGAATGCCGTTGCATCGCTGGCAATGACCTCGTCCCAAAACCGCGAAGCGGAAAAGGACTTACCCAGTGCCAGGGTCCCGCCGGAATTGATCACCGATCCGATCGCGACGGTCAGCGCGTTGTTGTGGTACAGCGGCAGGCAGCTGTACAACGTGTCGGAACCCTTCAGCCGCAAGCCCAGCCCGCCGAAGGCGGCCAAAGCGGACAGCCACCGACGATGCGTCATAACGCTGGCTTTGGGATGGCCAGTGGTGCCCGACGTGAAGATGTAGAACGCGGTGTCCTTGGCCAGCACTGACGATGCCGTCGCCGGGTTGGTGGTGGGCGCGGTGGCGGCTAGGCGCTCCATCTCCTCGATCGTCGTCGGCGCGATGCCGGCCCCGCCGCATTCGTCTACCGCGTCGAGAAGGTCGGATTCCACGACGAGCACCTTGGCGTCCAGCAAGCCCAGGCTGTGCGCGAGCACCTCGCCCCGCTGGTGGTAGTTGAGCATCCCGGCGACCGCGCCGCATTTGACCACGGCCAGCATCATCAGCACCGCATTCGGTGAGTTCCGCAGCATGACCCCAACGACGTCGCCGCGACCCACACCACGGGCGGCCAGCACCGCGGCGTAGCGGTTGGCGGTCGCATTGGCCTCGCGGTAGGTCAATTGCTGCTCGCCGAACCGGATGAACACCCGGTCGCCGAAGCGGGCGGCGCGCTCCTGGAACACTTTGCCGATCGAAGTCTTGGAAGTCGGCCGGGCCAGCAGCCCGGTGAGGACGCCGCGGACCATCACCGGAACATCGGCCAAAACCCCGGGCACCCGGGTTGCGATATCGAGCAGCCCGACCGATGAGCGGGTACCGGAGCCGTGTTCAGACACTGTCATCCCTCACTTTGCTGAACCGCTGTATGCGCGGCCAGCCTAGCGCCAGCAGCGCGCAGCCTTACAGTGCGGATCGGGCGCAGACGCGTCCGCACGTACCGTGTACACCGTCGTGCATGACTGGACGGGACGTCGCGGCTTGCCCATCGGCCACGTCGGAAGCTATCCCGATGCCGTGCGTCGAGCTGTTACCGTGATCGAACGGCTGGCTGCGTCTCCGCCAGCTGATTCGATTCCCAGCACCCGCTCACCACTATCGACAGAGGTGCCCGCCGCGGAGCGACGCACAACATCGACGGCTCGGCGCTGAAAAGGAACACGCATGGACCGAATATTTGCTGTCGTCATCGGCAACCTGCCCCGCGCAGTCGATACCGCCGTGAAGACCTCGGCCCTGTTCCTCACGGCTGCGATCCTGTTTCGCCTCGCGAAGCGTCGCACCCTCGCGGATTTCACGCCGATCGACTGGCTCGCTGCGGTCGCCGCCGGAGCCATCGTCGGCCGGTCAGCCACCGCCAGCGACACGTCGTGGCTTACCGCAACCGTGGCGCTCCTCTCCGTGCTCCTCATCCATTCGGCGCTAGCAAGGCTGCGCTTCGTGCCCGGGATTCGACGATTCATCGATCCGCCTATGAAAGTCCTGATCCGCGACGGACAAGTCGACCATCGAACCCTTCGTCAATGCGGACTGACCCCCGCCGACCTGGCGGCTGTGTTGCGACAGCACGGCCACCAAAGCCCTGCCCGCATTCACCTCGCGATTTTCGAAACCAGAGGCGCGATCTCGGTCCTGAGCACAGACGATGAGTGACGACTGGCGCCCTGTGACGGCAGGCGGGGTTCCTCCCGTCTCGGTGGCCTCAGGTCTTGTCGTTGGGCGGCCACCTGCGACGTCACAACACGATGTCCGCCTCCGTCAGATCACCCGGGTGTGCAGGCCGCGAGTGCCGCGCTCACCTCGTTGACGACCACCAGCCGGTCCAGCGCAGCTTCCGAGACATACCCGCTGTCGACCAATCCGTAGAGCCACGCGCGCAGCCCATCGAAGTGCCCGGCCGGGTCGAGCATCACCACCGGCTTGTCGTGCATACCGAGATACCCGCCGGTCCACGCCTCAAACAGCTCCTCCAGCGTGCCGATACCGCCCGGCAGCGCGATGAACGCGTCGGCGCGGTCCTCCATGATCTGTTTGCGCTCGCGCATAGTGTCGGTCACGATCAGCTCGCCGGCGTCGTGGTCGGCGACCTCACGGCGGACCAGCTTCTTGGGGATGACGCCGACGGTCCACCCGCCGCGGGCCCGCGCGGCGGTGGCCAACGCGCCCATCGCTGAGACGTTGCCGCCGCCCCAGACCAGCGTCCAGCCCCGCTCGGCGATCGCCTCGCCGAGTTCGGCGGCCAACGCCAACAAGTCGGGGTGAGTGGGACCGGACGCGCAGTACACACAGACCGCCCACTGTTGAGGCGCATCGCGTTTGGAGGTCACATCAAAACCGTAATAGGCAAGGTGGACCGCCGTGCCGATAAAATCCGGCGGTGCCGACTGCTTGGGTTGCCGCGCCGGCGGATGCCGTCCTGCAACGAGTTGCCGCCGTGTTGGACGATCCCCAGCGGTCCGGGGTGGTGCTTGTCGGCGCCGACGGCGTCGGCAAGACGCTGCTCGCCCGCACTGTCGCCGAACGCTTCAGTGCCGGTAAGCCGTCGACTTCGCTGCGCTGGGTGATGGGCACCGCGCCGGGACGGACCGTGCCATTCGGCGCGTTCCGGGGCCTGCTCGAGATCAGCGAGGTCGCCGAGACCGGCAGGCCTGCGGAGCTGCTGCGCGCCGCCCACGACTCGTTGACCGCCGACGGCGGCGAGCTGCTGTTCGTGGTTGACGATGCACACTACCTGGATCACCTGTCGGCGACCCTGGTGTATCAGCTGGCGTTGAGTCACTCGGTGCGACTGGTCGTCGCGGTCCGCGCGGACACCGAGTTGCCTGACGCAATCGCGGCACTGTCGGCCGACGAGTTGCTCACCGAAGTCGAGGTCGAGCCGCTGGACGAATCGGCGACTGCGGCACTGCTGGAATCAGCCGCCGGCGCAGCGCTGGATGCCACGGAGGTGTTTCGACGCACTCAGGGCAACCCGTTGCATTTGCGGCATCTGGTCCAGGGCGGCGGGCTGGACACTGCCAAAGCACTGCCCGCCGTGATCGACGGCTACCTGGCCGGCGTGCCGGCGCCGGTGCGCACGGTGCTGGACTACCTCGCGTTGGCAGAACCACTGCGCCGCGCCGACCTGGCGGCGCTGGCCGGTGAGCATGCCCTCGACGACGCAGAAGCCGCCGGCGCGGTCGCGTTCGATGACGATGCGATGGTGCGTGCAGCTCATCCGCTCTACACCGACCGCGTGCGCGCCGCGCTGGCGGCGGACGCCGCGCGGGGATTGCGAACATCGCTGGTCGGACAGCTGGCGGCCGGACCATCGGACCGCATCGGCGACCGGCTGCGGCTGGCGGCGCTGGCCGTCGACAGCGATGCTCCCGGCGCCGCCGCCGACATCGTGACCGCGGCCCAAGACGCGCTCCGGCTCGGTGAGCTGGAGCTCGCCGAACAGCTCGCACGTGCCGCGGTGGACCGGTCGGACGGACTGGCCGCCCGGCTGGCGCTGGCCTACGCGCTGGCCTGGCAGGGCCGTGGCCGAGACGCCGCCGCGGTGCTCGAGGCGGTGGATCCCGAGCGATTGTCGCAGTCCGAGCTGATCGAGTGGACGTTGCCGCGGGCCGCCAACCAATTCTGGATGCTCAGCGAGCCGGAGCGTGCCACGGCGTTTCTGCAGACCATGCGGACCCGCCTTTCGGCGCCATCGGCGTTGGCCACTCTCGACGCGCTGGCGGCGACCTTTGCCATGAACGCGGGAACTCCGTTGCGCGCATTGCGGGTGGCGGACGAGGTGTTGGCCTCGCCGCACGCCGACCGGGTCGCCGTGGGCTGGGCCGCGTCCGCGGCGGCGCTGAGCTCGGCGCGCACCGGCCGGTTCGACGACGTCGAAGCGCTGGCTGGACGTGCGCTGGCCGCCGACCATCCCGGTTTGCTGAGGTTCACCAGCGGCTTCGGCCGGATCACCGCCCTGCTGATGGCCGGGCGGCTGACCGAGGCCCGCGCGTTGGCGCAGCGTTACACCGACTTCGCCGAATTGCAGCAGCCGGGACGTGCGATCGGCGAGACGCTGGTCGGCTACGTGGCGATCGCCCAGGGTGATTTCGACGCCGCCGTCACGCTGCTGACCCGGGCGGCCGATCCGCTGGCACGGACGGGCTACTCGTGGGGCCCGCTGTCGCTGACACTGCTCGCTCAGGCACTTGGCCAGCAAGGCGAACAACTCGGGGCCGCAAAGGCTTTCAGCCGGGCCGAGTCTCGGCACGGCATGAAATCGACGCTGTTCGCCCCGGAGCTGGCATTGGCCAAGGCGTGGGCCAGGTCCGCCCGCGGCGACACCACGGGCGCGATCGAAGCCGCCCGCGAAGCCGTGCAGGCCGCCGAACGCGGCGGGCAGTCGGCGATCGCGCTGCGCGCGCTGCAGGACGCGGCGCGACTCGGAGACACCCACGCGGTGTTCAAGGCCGAACGGTTGTCGGTCGAGGTGGACTGCGTGCTCGGCAGGCTCACGCTGGCGCACGCCCGTGCGCTGACTAACGGTGATGCCGCAGCGCTGGCCGACGTGGCCGCCGACTTGGCCGATCGCGGGCTACATTCCGCAGCCGCCGACGCGTCGGCGCAGGCGCAGCAGGCTTAACCGCTCAGATAGGCCCGCAGCATGGCAGCGACGGCGGTGATCTGGTCCACGAGCACCCGTTCGTCGCGGGTGTGCGCCAAGTTGGGGTCGCCCGGCCCGTAGTTGACCGCAGCTATCCCCCGAGCCGCGAACCGCGCCACGTCGGTCCACCCGTATTTCGCGCGGACCTGCCCGTCGGCGGCGTCGACCAGGGCTTTGGCGGCGGGCTTGGACAACCCGGGCAGCGCTCCGGCGGCGCTGTCGGTCTGTTCGATCCGCACGTCGAGGCCTTCGAAAACCTCACGGACGTGGCGCAGCGCGGCGTCCGGTGACCGGTCTGGCGCGAAGCGGAAGTTCACCGTCAGCGACGCGGCGTCAGGGATCACGTTGCCGGCAATGCCGCCGTCGACGCGTACTGCCGACAAACCTTCGCGGTAGGTGCAGCCGTCGATCTCGATGCTGCGAGCCTGATAAGCCGCGAGCCGGTCGAGTACGGCACCAAGCTTGTGAATAGCATTGTCGCCCAACCATGATCGGGCCGAATGCGCGCGGGTCCCGGTCGCGTGCACGACGACGCGCAACGTACCTTGGCAGCCCGCCTCGATGAAGCCGCCGGTTGGCTCGCCCAGGATTGCCACGTCGGCAGCTAGCCATTCCGGCAACTCGCGTTCGATACGCCCCAAACCGTTTGCGGCTGAATCGATTTCCTCGCAGTCGTAGAAGACCAACGTGAGGTCATGCGCCGGCGCGGTGACCGTGGCGGCCAGATGGAGGAAGACCGCGTCACCGGACTTCATGTCGGTGGTGCCGCAGCCGTGCAGCGAATCTGCGTCTCGGCGGCTCGGTAGGTTGTCGGCCACCGGGACTGTGTCGAGATGCCCCGCCAGCAGCACTCGCGTCGGTCGGCCGAGTGCGGTGCGCGCCAGCACGGCATTACCGTTTCGGACGATCTCGAAATGCGACGTCTGTGCCCGCAGCGCGGCTTCCACCTCGTCGGCGATGCGCTTTTCCTGTCGCGATTCGCTTGGGATGTCGACCAGCGCTGCCGTCAGCTCGATCGGGTCGCCGCGTAGGTCAAGCACGACCCCAGCGTAGTGGTGGGTAGCGTGGGACACGTGACTGCAGCGTCAGGTATTGGTGTGGCGACTTTGGCCGGCAACGGGTCGGTGCTCGACACCTGGTTTCCCGCACCGGAATTGATCGAATCCGGCGAGACCGGCACGGTTCGGTTATCGGTGGCTGAGGTCCCCGACGAGTTGGCGGCACTGGCCGGACGCGACGACGACCGCGGCACCGAGACCGTCGTCGTACGCACTGTGATCGGCTCGCTCGACGACAAGGCCGTCGATGCCTACGACGCCTATCTGCGACTGCATCTGCTCTCCCATCGACTGGTCGCTCCGCACGGGTTGAACGCCGACGGGTTGTTCGGGGTGCTGACCAACGTGGTGTGGACCAACTACGGTCCGTGCGCGGTCGAGGGTTTCGAGACGGTTCGGGCACGGCTGCGCCGTCGCGGCCCGGTCGCGGTGTACGGCGTGGACAAGTTTCCTCGGATGGTCGACTACGTCGTGCCGACCGGGGTGCGCATCGCCGACGCCGATCGGGTGCGGCTTGGCGCGCATCTGGCGTCTGGTACGACGGTCATGCACGAGGGCTTCGTCAACTTCAACGCGGGCACATTGGGCGCCTCGATGGTGGAGGGCCGCATCTCGGCC
Source organism: Mycobacterium sp. (assembly GCA_035506875.1). Lineage (GTDB taxonomy): Bacteria > Actinomycetota > Actinomycetes > Mycobacteriales > Mycobacteriaceae > Mycobacterium. The sequence continues at coordinate 584 of DATJOR010000396.1, read as the reverse complement.
GGCGTAGTGGTCGGTGACGGCTCCGACATCGGCGGCGGCGCGTCGATCATGGGCACCCTGTCCGGCGGTGGCACCGACGTCATCTCGATCGGCAAGCACTGCCTGCTCGGCGCCAATGCCGGACTCGGGATCTCGCTGGGCGACGACTGCGTCGTCGAAGCCGGCCTGTACGTCACCGCAGGCACGAAAGTCGCTATGCCCGATGGAAATTCGGTTAAGGCCCGCGAGCTCTCCGGCGGCGGCAACATGCTGTTCCGCCGCAACTCGGTGACCGGCGCGGTCGAGGTGGTGTCCCGCGACGGTCGCGGCATCGCACTCAACGAAGACCTGCACGCCAACTAGGTAACGTATACCGGCGCCGGATCGGGCGCGATGATGGCCGCCGCGGCGGCCTGGAACAACACGGCCGCCGAGCTGAGCACGACAGCCGCCGCCTGCCAGTCGGTCATCTCAGAGCTGACTGACGGCGAATGGCTGGGCCCGTCCTCGGTGGCGATGGCCACCGCGGTGCCTACTACCTGGGCGGAGGAAGCGCCGGCGGCGCAGCGTTGGCCGGTGACAACATGGGGGCCGGTCTAGGCGGC
>DATJOR010000395.1:0-20564 GCA_035506875.1 Mycobacterium sp. | reverse complement strand
GGGCCGCGTGGTCGAGCCCCTGCCCAATGCGATGTTCCGCATTGAGCTGGAGAACGGCCACAAGGTGCTTGCCCACATCAGCGGCAAGATGCGGCAGCACTACATCCGCATCCTGCCCGAGGACCGGGTGGTGGTGGAGTTATCTCCCTACGACCTGACCCGGGGCCGCATCGTGTACCGCTACAAGTAACAAAGCCCGAACCACAGACCAACGAGTAGACAGAACAGGATCGAAACAGCCGTGAAGGTGAACCCGAGCGTCAAGCCGATCTGCGACAAGTGCAGGGTGATCCGTCGGCACGGGCGGGTCATGGTGATCTGCTCCGATCCACGCCACAAGCAGCGTCAAGGCTAGCTGGCCGCACGCGCGACCCGACAACTGAATGCAGACCTCCCAGCACCAGTGAGCGGCTGGAATCTTTAGAGATTGGCCCGCTCATCCACGTCCGGAACGGAGGCCGGACCCCGGAGCCCCGAGTTGTTTTCTGGGCCAGGGAACGGACTGGGATCAGACCTCCGCGAAGAGTAAGGAATGCCACCCATGGCTCGAGTTGTGGGCGTAGACCTCCCGCGCGACAAGCGTATGGAGGTCGCGTTGACCTACATCTACGGCGTTGGCCGTACCCGGTCAAACGAGATCCTGGCCGCCACCGGGATCGACAAGGACTTGCGCACCAAGGACCTCACCGATGACCAGGTGACCCACCTGCGCGACTACATCGAAGCCAATCTCAAGATCGAGGGCGACCTGCGCCGCGAGGTGCAGGCCGACATCCGTCGCAAAATCGAGATCGGCTGCTACCAGGGCCTCCGGCACCGCCGCGGCCTGCCGGTGCGCGGTCAGCGCACCAAGACCAATGCGCGCACCCGCAAGGGTCCCAAGCGCACCATCGCAGGCAAGAAGAAGGCGAAGTAACTCATGCCCCCAGCCAAGAAGGCAGCCGCTGCGCCCGCCAAGAAGGGTCAGAAGACCCGGCGGCGGGAAAAGAAGAACGTCCCGCACGGCGCCGCTCACATCAAGAGCACGTTCAACAACACGATCGTGACGATCACCGACCTGCAGGGCAACGTCATCGCCTGGGCGTCCTCGGGCCATGTCGGCTTCAAGGGCTCGCGCAAGTCGACGCCGTTCGCCGCGCAGCTGGCCGCCGAGAACGCAGCCCGCAAAGCCCAGGAGCACGGGGTGCGCAAGGTCGACGTGTTCGTGAAAGGCCCGGGCTCGGGTCGCGAGACCGCGATCCGGTCGCTGCAGGCCGCCGGCCTGGAGGTCGGCGCGATCGCTGATGTCACCCCCCAGCCGCACAACGGCTGCCGCCCGCCCAAGCGGCGCAGGGTCTAGCAGGGTCCAGGAGGAGAGAACAGACAATGGCTCGTTACACCGGACCCATCACCCGCAAATCACGCCGGCTGCGCACCGACCTCATCGGCGGCGACCAGGCGTTCGAGAAGCGCCCCTACCCGCCCGGCCAGCACGGCCGCGCGCGGATCAAGGAGAGCGAATACCTGCTGCAGATGCAGGAGAAGCAGAAGGCCCGCTTCACCTACGGCGTCATGGAAAAGCAGTTCCGCCGCTACTACGAAGAGGCGGCGGGCCGTCCCGGCAAGACCGGTGATGAGCTGCTGCAGATCCTGGAAAGCCGGCTGGACAACGTCATCTACCGCGCAGGCATAGCACGCACCCGGCGGATGGCCCGTCAGCTGGTCAGCCACGGGCACTTCACGGTCAACGGCGTGCACGTCAACGTCCCCAGCTACCGGGTGTCGCAGTACGACATCATCGATGTGCGGGACAAGTCGGTTAACACCGTGCCGTTCCAGATCGCGCGGGAGACCGCCGGCGACCGTCCGATCCCCAGCTGGATTCAGGTGGTTGGCGAGCGGCAACGCATCCTGATCCATCAACTGCCGGAGCGGGCGCAGATCGAGGTGCCACTCACCGAGCAGCTGATCGTCGAGTACTACTCGAAGTAAGACCCCTACACCAACCGGTGTAGGACCTAACGGCATCAAATAGCGGGTGCCGAGAAGGAGAAGAAGAAACACCATGCTGATCTCACAGCGACCCACCCTGTCCGAAGAGATCCTGAACGACAACCGTTCACAGTTCGTCATCGAGCCACTGGAGCCGGGATTCGGCTACACGCTTGGTAACTCGCTGCGGCGCACGCTGCTGTCGTCGATCCCCGGCGCCGCCGTCACCAGCATTCGCATCGACGGCGTGCTGCACGAGTTCACCACCGTGCCAGGCGTCAAGGAAGACGTCACCGACATCATCTTGAACCTCAAGAGCCTGGTGGTGTCGTCGGAAGAAGACGAGCCCGTGACGATGTACCTGCGCAAGCAGGGCCCGGGCGAGGTCACCGCGGGTGACATCGTGCCGCCGGCCGGTGTCACCGTGCACAACCCGGAGATGCACATCGCGACGCTGAACGACAAGGGCAAGCTCGAGATCGAGCTCGTCGTCGAGCGCGGCCGCGGCTACGTGCCGGCCGTGCAGAACAAGGCGTCGGGTGCCGAAATCGGCCGTATCCCCGTCGATTCCATCTACTCGCCGGTGCTCAAGGTGACCTACAAGGTGGACGCCACCCGTGTCGAGCAGCGCACCGACTTCGACAAGCTGATCCTCGACGTCGAAACCAAGAGCTCGATCGGTCCCCGTGACGCGCTGGCGTCGGCCGGTAAGACGCTGGTCGAATTGTTCGGTCTGGCAAGGGAACTCAACGTCGAGGCCGAGGGCATCGAAATCGGGCCGTCGCCCGCCGAGGCGGATCACATCGCGTCGTTCGCGCTGCCGATCGACGACCTGGATCTGACGGTCCGCTCGTACAACTGCCTTAAGCGTGAAGGTGTACACACCGTCGGAGAGCTGGTGTCGCGCACCGAGTCCGACCTGCTCGACATCCGCAACTTCGGGCAGAAGTCGATCGACGAGGTGAAGGTCAAGCTGCACCAGTTGGGTCTGTCGCTCAAGGACAGCCCGGCCAGCTTTGACCCGTCGGAGGTCGCCGGCTACGACGTCGCTACCGGCACCTGGTCCGCCGAAGGCAACTACGACGACGCGGACTACGCCGAAACCGAACAGCTGTAACGGCCGTCCGGTGACGATGCGGCCGTGCGGCGGCCGCTGAGGAACCGGATACCTACAACAGAAGTCCGTCCCGGTCCTACCTGATATGGGGGCCGGCCCCATTTAGGAGAAGTCGCAATGCCCAAGCCCACCAAGGGTCCTCGCCTCGGCGGGTCGTCGTCGCACCAGAAGGCGATCCTGGCCAACCTGGCGACGGCGCTCTTTGAGCACGGCAGGATCAAGACCACCGAGCCCAAGGCGCGGGCACTGCGGCCCTACGCCGAGAAGTTGATCACCCACGCCAAGAAGGGCACGCTGCACAATCGGCGTGAGGTGCTCAAGAAGATCCGCGACAAGGACATCGTGCACGCCTTGTTCGCCGAGATCGGGCCGTTCTTCGCCGACCGCAATGGCGGCTATACCCGCATCATCAAGGTCGAGCCGCGCAAGGGCGACAACGCCCCGATGGCGGTCATCGAGCTGGTGCAGGAGAAGACGGTGACCTCGGAAGCCGAACGTGCGCGCCGGTCGGGTGCCGCCAAGGCCGTTGCCAAGAAGGCCGCGCCGAAGGCGGAAGCGCCTGCGCCGGAGCCGGAAGAGGCTGCGCACGAGGCTGAGGCCGAGGTTACCGAGGCTGCGCCGGAAGCCGAGGCCACCGAGGGCGCCGAGGCTGACGCCACGACGCCTGAGCCGGAAGCCGCGGCGGAGGCCACTGAGTCCGAGGTCGCTGAGCCGGAAGCAGAGGACGGTGACAAGTCCTAGCGATTTGCCGTTGAACGACGTGCCCGCCATCGACGCCGATGGCGGGCCCGTTCGTCTTCGGCTCGACATCGCCTACGACGGCACGGATTTCGCGGGCTGGGCCACGCAGGCAGGTCAGCGAACGGTCGCGGGCGTTCTCGAAGAGGCGCTCTCGACGGTGTTTCGGACCCTGGTACGGCTTCGCGCGGCCGGACGCACCGACACCGGCGTGCATGCCACCGGTCAAGTGGCCCATGTCGACATTCCGCTGGGTGCGCTGCCCAATGCCTATCCCCGTTCGCCCCGGCCGACTGAACCGGAATTCCTGCCGCTGATCCGGCGTCTGGGCCGGTTGTTGCCCGCCGACGTTCGGGTCCGCCGAATCATCCGTGCGCCAGCGGGTTTCGACGCGCGATTCTCGGCGCTGCGCCGCCACTATGTCTACCGGCTCTCGACCGCGCCGTACGGGGTAGAACCGCATCAGGCCCGCTTCATTACCGCATGGCCGCGGCTGCTCGACGTGGACGCGATGACGGAGGCATCCCGAAACCTGTTGGGACTGCATGACTTCGCCGCATTCTGCCGTTACCGCGAGGGTGCGACCACGATTCGCGACCTGCAGCGGCTGGAGTGGACCGGCGATGGTCATCTGGTCACCGCTTACGTCACCGCCGACGCATTCTGCTGGTCGATGGTGCGCTCGTTGGTCGGCGCGCTGCTGACCGTCGGCGAACACCGGCGCACCGCCACGTGGTGCAAAGGGCTGCTCACCTCAACGCGGCGGTCCAGCGACTTCGCCGCCGCGCCGCCGCGCGGGTTGACGCTGATCGGCGTGGACTACCCGCCCGACAGCGAACTTCAGGGGCGGACCCTGATTACCCGCGAATTACGTACGCGCGATTGAACTTTGGCTACAGCTTGCCGGCGACGAAGTTCGCCGCCTGATCCACCAACCCCGACTGGATGTACGACGGCTGTAAATGCGATTGCCAGTGCAGATCTTGGATGCCACCGGTGCAGATCGGATCGCCGGCCGCACAGAGGTCGACGATCTTGCCGGCGAAGCCCGGGCTGGGACCGGGGACATCGCCGACTACCCGCTGGGTGGCGTTGCCGAACAGCGCGACCGCCGCGACGTGCTGATCCATCGCCGGTGGCAGGGGATCGGTGTAGCCGAATCCAGGATGGTTCATCGCGATCACGACGTCGGCCGCCGCGGCTCCGAGCGAGTATCCGCCGAGCACCAGTTTGGTGTTCGGGCAACTCGCCGCCATCTGCTGGACGTGGGCGCTCATGTCGTTGGAGCCCTTGGTGACGCTGACGTCGGCCGGGTAGTTGACCCCGTAGGAGCCGATCGTCATGTGCGGCACCTTCGACAGCAGCGAGTTGATGAAGGCTTGGCCGACCTCGCCGACGCCGGGCGCTTCCTCTCGGCCGCGGGCGAAATCGACTTCGGCGTCCGGGCATGCCGCCGATGCCGTCGGAATCGACCCGGCCACACCGACGGGTGCCACCGCCGGGGCGATCAGCACTCCCGCCGCGAGCAATACTGAGCTCGCGAAGCCGACCAACCCTTTCGCACCAGCAAATTTCATGGGCGGATATTATCGAGCAAAGCTAATGAATTGCTGATACCGCCTGTAGGGTTCGCTTAGCGCCACCAGCAGCAAAAACGTTTACTGCAGCTTGCTCGCGACGAAGTCGGCGGCCTGATTGACCATGCCGGCCTGGATATATTGCGACGCGGCGTGCTGGGGCCAATTGTCCGACCAGGTGTGCGGATCGGCCGGATTACAGATCGGGTCAGTTCCGTGGCACATGTCGATGGTCCGGTCGTTGTACACCGGGTTGAAGTTCGTGATCGGCCCGACCCACTGGCTGCCGTTGCCGAACAGCGCGATCGCCGCGATGTGCTGGTCGGAGCCGGGCGGCAGCGGCTCGGTGAAGCCGAATGCCGCGATGGGAGCCGCAACCACGACGTCGGTGACCGCCGCGCCCAGCGAATAACCGCCGAGCACAATGCGGGTGTCCGGGCAGCCGTTGATCGTGTTCTGGACGTGGGTGCTCATGTCGTTGGCGCCGACGTCGACCTCGGTGTCGGCGGGATAGCGCACCGCGTAGAGGCTGACGTTGCGATTCACCTTGGACCGCAGGTCGCTGACGAAGGAGTTGCCGATGGCTCCGGCGCCGGGCGGCTCCAGCCGCCCGCGGGCGAACACCACCTCAATGGGCGAGCATGAGGCCGATGCCCTCGGGAGCAGCTTCGCCGGCGCCAGCACCGAGGCCGTGGCAAGAAGCCCGGCAACGGCCACGAACGTGGCGAGCCTTTGCGGAATCCACTGTCGCGGTGCGGTTATCGGACTCAGCTTCATGGACCGATATTAATGCGCCGAGTCAAGGCTGGCGCGCGGAGGGATCAGTCAGCGAAACGCCGTGGGCTGGGTCTGATCGACGACGGACGGACCTGGGCCTTCGGGGCCAGGTCCAGGCAGCTGCCCGGGGCCGGGCGGCACACCTTGCGGCCCGGGCGGTACGCCCATCGGACCGTGGGGTCCGCCATAGGGGCTTTGAGGCCCGCCAAAGGGACTTTGGGGCCCGCCATAGGGACTTTGGGGCGCCGTCGGGGCGAGCACCGCGAGCAGCCTGGTCTGGATGAAGCTGGCCGCCTGGCTGGTGTAGACGGGCACGTAGCCCTCGGTGTGCCCGCTCCACTGGTTGCCCTGACCGGCGTGACAGATCGGGTCCTCGGGGTTGCAGAAATCGATGGCCTTGGCGCCGAACAGCTGGCTCTGCTGCGAGATCGGCCCGCCGCTGCGGTCGGCCGGGTTACCGAAGGTGGTCACCGCAACGACGTTGTTGGCGTACTGCGGCGGCAGGGAGCTGCCCCAGCCGATGCCGCCGATCGGCGTCCCGGTGACGATGTCGATCACCGACGCGCCCTGCGAGTATCCGCCGAGCACCTGCGGGGTGTTCGGGCACTTGTCGGCCACGTCTTTGATGTGCTTGATGGCGTCGTTGGCGCCGTCGCCGCCGTGCAGCTGCAGCAAGCTGGCCTTGTAGTTGACCGGGTAGGCGTCGATGTTCTTGCCGGTGTTCTGGCGCAGGTCGTCGGCGAGCGCCTGGCCGACGCGGCCCAGGCCGGGCGGCTCGTCGGTGCCGCGGGCGAAGGTCAGCGCGACGTCGGGGCAGTTGTCGGCGCCGGCCGACGGGACCGCGTGCCGAACGACGGCCGGAGCGACCAGCAGGACGGCGGCGGCCAGCAGCGGGGCCGCACCCAGGCCGAGCCATCGAAAGCTGCGTGACCAGCGACCCGTCCTGGCCAGCGAGGACTCCGAACGGCCGAGGCGATGAGTGCGCACGGGGCGATTTTACCGAGAAACCAGCTCACGGTCACATCCGCGAATGGACGTCACCGTTGTTGAGGTATATGCGACTCCACATTGCAGCAGTCAGGACAAGCATGGATATACCGGGTCATAAAGGTCATAAAGTCAGCACACAACCTTTCGGCGCCAAGCACATAACTGCTGCAGCGGTATTCCTGGCAGCAAACGACGGCGGCAGTCTGGCCGGCTTCCTATCGCGAGCGGGTCCCACGCTGTGGATGGATGGCGCAGCGCTCGGCGACGGCGGAATACTGTGACGTCGACGGACCGGGGGACTGTGGGATGGCAACCGAGGACGTGGAATGGCGACCGACTTTGCGGCTGCATGTCAGCGGGTACCGATTTTTGCTGCGTCGGATCGAATGCGCGCTGCTTGGCCGGGACATTGGCGGGGTGAACGAACCAATCCGTGCGCCCATGCAGTCGTTGATGACCGGCTTGGTGCTGGCGATCGTCACGTTGGCCGGATGTGCGGTCCTGGCCGCGGTGCGCCCGCAACCGGCGGCGGACAACGCGCCGATCGTGATGGGCAAACAGTCGGGAGCGCTGTACGTCCGAGTCGGTGAAACCCTGCATCCGGTGCTGAATCTGGCCTCGGCCAGGCTGATCGTCAGAACGAACGCGGACCCGCAGCCGATACCTGAGTCGGCGTTGGGTCGTGGCAACAGAGGACCTCTGCTGGGCATACCCGGTGCTCCGCAATTTGTGGGAATGCCTCTCGCCGAGGACGAATCGCGCTGGACGGTCTGCGACACCGGCGTTGGCGCATCGCCGAGTACCACGGTCGTCATCGGCCGGGCCGACCGACCGGGGGTACGTCCTCTGCCGACTGAACAGTCCCTGTTGGTCAGGCCGGTCTCTGGCGGCTCGACCTACCTGCTCTATGACGGTCGTCGAGCTGTGGTGAATTTGGGTGAGCCCGCAGTTGTCCGTGCACTGGGGCTGGACGGCCAGGTCCCACTGGCGGTATCAGCGACGCTGCTGAACGCGATCCCGGAGGCACCGCCCATCACGGCGCCGCGAATTCCCAATTCCGGCGGCCAGGGACCCGCCGAATTGCCAGGGTTTCCGGTCGGCAGCGTGCTTCGTATTTCCCGCGCCAACGGCGACGAGTTTTACGTCGTCCTCGCTCACGGGATCCAGCCCATCGGGCATGTTGTCGCGGACTTGTTGCGATTCAACGATTCGCGAGGTACCCGCACCGCCATCTCGGTTGCACCCGACATCATCCGCAGGATTCCGACGGTGGGCGACTTGGCGGTGGCCACCTTCCCCGACCGGGCGCCGTCGCTGCTGAGTGCCGGTAGCACGACACTGTGCGCCAGCTGGCAGCTGGCGGCACCGGGCCGCGTGGCGATCTCGTTTTCGACTGGGGGGCTACCGATCCCGGCGGGCCAGGAACCGGTGAGGCTATCGCGGGCCGATGGGAAGGGCCCGGCGATCGACGCCGCCTATCTTTCGCCCGGGCGCAGTGCATATGTGCGCGCTACCGGCCTGTCTGGAGACAACCCCAGCGCCGGCACCCGATATCTGATAACCGACACCGGCGTGCGATTCGCGATCCACGATGACGATGCCGCGCACGACCTCGGTCTGCCCGATACGGCGATTGCGGCGCCATGGCCGGTTTTAGCCAAACTGCCTGCGGGCCCCGAGTTGAGTAGGGCGAACGCGCTAGTCGCGTCGTAATCGGGCCGTCAGGGCTGCGGTGGCAAGCATGAGCGCCAGCACGCCGCCGAGGATCGCGGCAGCAACGAATGCCTTGTCTCGTGCACTGTGGTTCGCCGGGGCGGGCAGCGGAGGTGGCGCAAGTGGCACGGGTGTGCGTGGTGACGGAGGTGACGGGCTGGCAGGGGGGTCGGTGCTGACGGCAGCGAGCAAGTCGACGACGCCCGCACCGACCCGGGGATCCCAACCGCCGGGCGGATGATGTGCGGTGGCCTCGATCCGCTGCATCACCTGGCGAGCCGTCAGCTTGGGGAACCGGGATCGGATCAGCGCCGCCAACCCGCTGACGACCGGGGTGGCGTAGCTGGTGCCGCAAAGCGGGCTTGAACCATTAGGCCCGCCAAGGCTGTTGACCAATCCGCTGCCAGACGAACTCAGCGATATCACCCCCTCGCCGGGGGCGGCGACATCCACCCAAGGTCCGGCCAGGGTGAACGATGACGGTTCGCCGTGCGCGTTCACCGAGCCGACGGTGAGCACGTAGTCGTCGTACCAAGCCGGACTGACCACGACCGTCACCGTGTCCCAGGTCGCTTCCGCGGACTGGGCGGGGCACTGCCCGGTGCCGGTGTTGCCGGCAGCGACCACCACGACGACGTCCTTGACGTCCACCGCGTAGGACAGCGCCGCCCCGAGTGCGCGGTCGTCGAGCGCGGAGCCGGTGCGGATGCAGGCAACGGCGGAGATGTTGATCACCGATGCGCCGAGATCTGCTGCGGTACGAACGGCTTTCGCCATTGTGTTGACATCACCGAACCCGGAATTGGACGGATCGGCCACCGTGCCGAACTTGGCACTGGATTGGCGGATGCTGATCAACCCGGCACCCGGCGCCACCCCGCCGAAGCCATCCGCATGATGCGGATCCATTGCGGCGGCGATAATCCCGGCCACAGCGGTTCCGTGTCCGTCGCAATCCTGTGTGCCGTCACCGGTGAACACATAGTCCCCGCCGGCCGTCGTGTGCGGCAGTCGAGAATGCGGCGCAACCCCCGTGTCGATCACAGCGACCCGTTGGCCTGAACCACGTGTCAGCTGCCAAACCTGTGGCAGGTCAAGTCCGGAGAGTTGGCCCGAGGTGTTCGCCCGGTCTGCGTCGGGACTCATCGATGGCACTGCGCAGATCTCTCGCTGCACAGTGGGCTGCGTCGGCCGTGCCCGCGCCGGCTCAGGTAGTCGACTGCTGTCGATCGGCGGCGGAGAGACCGCGCGCGCAGTCGGTACCCCGCATTGGGACAGTGCGGCGATTGCCATCGCCGTCGCATACCGGAGCGCTCGGGAATGCGCTGCGGTCATGGCAGGTTCATGCCACGCGCAGCGCTGTAAGCCCCGCAGATCCAGCACGCCAGCGGCACGATCACGGCCAAGGCGAAATACTCCAGCAGGTCTACGCTTCGTCGCCCGATCGGAGAGAACGTCATCGTGTGGGTGACGAATCCCAGGCATAGTGCGGCGGCGGCCAGCATCATTGACGCGGCGGCCAGGTAGGGCGTGCGGGACGGATAGGCTAGGGCCGCGGTGACGAATGTGGCGCCCAGCGTGACTGTTCCGGCCAGCACCAGCTGCACGGACCTGGCCGGGTCACGGTGTGAGCGCGCCCTTAAGAGCAACACCCCCCCGGTGATAGCGGCGAACCAAAGACCAAGCGAGGGACGGTCGGCGGCGACGGACGACCCGGCCGCCGCGCCGATAGCTCCCAGCGCCGCCACGGCGGAGAATGCCGCGACCAGGGTGGTTAACCAGCCGTTGGCACGGATCGCGCGAGAGTTCAGGCGATCTGGGGTTGAGGCGGCCTCCTCGTGCTGCGACGTCACTTGTGACGACAGCCCCGCCAACATGATCGACGCTGGCGCCGATACTTCGATCAAGATCAGCGATATCGCCGCGGACGCCGCGCCGAGCGCCTGCAGCGGCATGCCGGTAACCGCGCTTATCACGGTTGCACCCGTCTCCACGATGGCGAAACTGGCCAACGCCGTGAAAACTGTTGTACAGCAACCTGTTATTCGCATAGCGGTCGCTGTCGTGGCCGTTGCGGCCGTCGCAAGGAGCGCGTTCGGCGCTCCGATTTCGCCTGGAACCGCCAGTAAGCCCGCGAGTGCGGCGCAGCCGCAGGCCGTCAGGCCCAACAGGAGCGCGGCAGTTCTGTCGCGAAACATTCGATAAGCGACGACAGCCGCCGGCAGCGCGATGAGAGCGGCTGCCGCGGGTACCGTCGCACAACCCGTGCGGCGGGCATCGCTGATATCAAAAGCTGTTCGAATCAACACCGCTGCGGCCGTGCCGGCCAGCCCACTGGCCACAACTGCGCCGACCAGCCGGGCTGCTTGCGGGTTCAACGGTCGCACCGTCGCGGAGATCGATACCGATACCGCCTCGGCCACGTCGTCGAAGCGCGGCGGTGTCAAGACGGTTGACGAACTAGTCAGCATCAGTACCGCGCCGTCACGGATTCCTAACTGGGCCAACGTCTTCGATGGGTCGAATGCGGTCTTTCCAGGAAGAGAGAGCTGATGTCGCTCAGCCACGGGTTGAGGACGGTGACCGTGCTGCGCGGCCAGCGCGTCCACGATCGGTGGTATCAGCGACCCGATCGGCATGAACGCCGACAACACCAAGTCGACGTGGATCGAATCGAGCTGAATCGATACGCGCCGCAACGCTTCGCCGGTCGGACGGGGTTCGCTGCATTGGCGTGCTTCCAACATTTGGTGCACCGCGGCCTCCCTTCTTGCCGATGCGGACGCTAAGCGTTCGCGCGGCGGCGCGTATGCGTCGATCCACAGCTGACTTGCCGCTGATTGCGCTCGCACCTACGGTGCCAATCGCATGGGGCAACGCGACCTTTCTGCGGCGGCGGAATTCGTGCCGCCGGTGCGGCTGCCGGCTCCCGTATTCGAGACGGCCGATGTCGTCATCGCCGCCCCACCGGAGGTGGCACGACCGACAAGAACGAGCGCGATGATCCGTTTTCTCCCGGTCGTGACGGCTGTCGCGACGGTGGGGATGATGGCTGCGCTCTTCTTCTCCCGGTCGGCGGTTGGGCACAATCCGGCATTCATGACGTTTCCGCTGATGATGCTGTTGTCGGCGGTGGGTACGGCGGTCTCCGCTGCGGATCGACGGCGCGGCGAGATCAACGCCGAACGCGCAGAGTACCTGGGCTACCTTTCCGACTTGCGCGATTCCGCGGTCAAGACCGCTGCGGCACAGCGCTGTTCGCTGGCGTGGTGTCACCCGGATCCTGACACGCTCTGGACCCTGGTGGGCGGCTGCCGGATGTGGGAGCGGCGAGTGGCAGACTCAGACTTCTGCCACGTCCGCATCGGGACTGGAAAGCAGCGCCTTGCCACCCGTTTGGCGTCTCCGCTCACCGCGACGGTGCACCGGCCGGATCCAGTGACAATGAACGCGCTGTGTCGATTTGTGCAAACCCACTCGACAGTCCCGGAGATGCCCATCACCATCGATCTGGGCAGCGTAGACGCGGTCGAGGTCCGCGGAGACGCGACGATCGCGCGTGCGCTGTTACGCGCGATGATTTGCCAACTGGCCGTTCTGCACAGCCCGAGCCTGATATCGATTGCCGCTGCGGTCAGTGACCGCAACCAAGCCCACTGGGACTGGTTGAAATGGTTGCCGCACAACCAACATCCGCGTGCCACCGATACCCTCGGCTCCGCCCGGATGGTCTACCCTTCGCTTTCCGCCGCCGATACAGCGCTTGCCGGCTTGGTGTCTGACGGCGCGCCGGGCCAGCTGCTGGTCGTTGTCGACAACGACGATGATGACGACGTCGGCGTCACCTTGCTGACGAGTGACGCTCGCCACGATGGCGTGGCGGCAACGGGGGTGCTGCGGCTGCAGGTGAGAGAGAACGAGCTGCACGGCCACGACGACGCAGGCGCGCGCCCGGATCAGCTGAGCTACGCCGAGGCGCTGGCGTGTGCGCAAAGACTGGCCGGTTACCGGGCCGGCGGACCGGACGCGTTCGGCGCGGCGGCGGGCAACGCCTCGCGCTGGCCCGATCTCGTCGGGATCGGCGATCTCGCCGTGTACACACCTGCTGATCGGTGGATTCGCCAAAGTCCGCGCGACCGCCTTCGCATCCCGATCGGCATGACCCCCTCAGGCGTGCCGCTGGAGCTGGATATCAAGGAGGCCGCCGAGAAGGGCATGGGGCCGCACGGACTATGCATCGGAGCGACCGGATCGGGTAAGTCGGAGTTCTTGCGTACGGTCGCGCTCGGGATGGTGGCCTGCCATTCGCCGGAGGAGCTCAACCTGGCCCTGATCGACTTCAAGGGCGGCGCGACTTTCGCCGGCCTCGAACCGGCGCCGCACGTCGCGGCCGTCATCACCAACTTGTCCGACAAGGTGGCCCTGGTGGCTCGAATGCGCGATGCCCTGACCGGTGAAATGAACCGCAGGCAGGAAGCGCTTCGTCTGGCAGGCAACCTCGACGGGGTTGCGGCTTACGACCGGGCCCGGCGTGCGGGTGCCCAATTGGCGCCTCTTCCGGTGCTGTTCGTCATCGTCGACGAGTTCTCTGAACTGCTCAGCCAGCATCCGGATTTCGCGGACGTCTTCGTGGCAATCGGCCGACTCGGGCGATCGTTGGGCATGCATCTGCTGCTGGCCAGTCAGCGTCTGGACGAGGGCAGGCTGCGGGGGCTGGAATCACATCTGTCCTACCGCGTATGCCTGAAAACATTGTCGGCCAATGAATCGCGACTTGTCTTGGGGACATCCGATGCTTATGAACTGCCCAGCGCGCCGGGTGCAGCCTATCTGCGGGTCGGCACGGATGCCCTGATCCGCTTCCAGACGGCCTATGTTTCCGGCCCGTGCAATGCGAAAACCCATAGCCCTTCAGAGCCGCCCGCCTCGCCGGACGGCGACAAGAATCCGACGCCCGTTCGATTGTTCACCGCGGCACCCGCAGGGCCGGTCATGCTTGCCGAAAACATCAGCCCGGATTTCATCGAACAACGCAGCGTCCTGCAAACGGTCGTGGAGCGCCTGTCCGGGTGCGGCCCGCGTGCACACGAGGTGTGGCTACCGCCGCTGGGCGCCGCGCCGGCGCTGGACACCGTGCTGCACGAATCCATGCCCGCGTTGACCGTTTCAATCGGTCTTGTCGACCGTCCGTTCGAGCAACGGCGAACGCCGCTCATCGTCGACTTATCCGGCGCAGCAGGCAATGTCGCGGTTGTCGGAGCACCTCAGTCGGGCAAGTCAACTGCTTTGCGCACATTGATCACTGCGCTGGCCGTCACCCACGACCCACGCTCGATACAGTTCTACTGTCTCGATTTCGGCGGTGGGGTGTTGGCATCGCTGCGAGACTGGCCGCACGTCGGCTCGGTCGCCGGGCGAGCGGACTCGCAGCTGGCTCGGCGCATGGTCACGCAGCTTGAAGCAATCATCCGGTCTCGCGAAATCCGCTTCCGTGACCACGGGATCGAATCGATGGCGCAGTATCGCCAACTCATGGCGCAGCGGGATCCGATATGTGACCGCTTTGGTGATGTCTTCTTGGTTGTTGACGGGTGGGCAACCCTGCGCCGGGAATTCGAAGCACTCGAGGCATCGATCACCAGCCTTGCTGCTCAAGGACTTTCATTCGGTGTGCACGTCGTGATTTCGGCGTCGCGATGGGCGGAGATTCGTCCCGCGCTCAAGGATCAGATCGCGACCCGAATCGAATTGCGGCTGGGCGAGCCCGCGGACTCCGAATTCGACCGTCGGCGTGCTCAGCAAGTTCCGGAGGGCAACCCGGGGCGGGGGCTTTCAGGCGACGGGCTGCACGTGGTGATCGCCCTGCCTCGGCTGGACAGCGCCGGCGGGGAATTCTTGCGAGACTGGCACGCTGAGTTCACCGCACCCCCGATACCACTACTCCCTGCGCACGTCGATCAGCTCAGCGTGGTCGAGCGAGCGGTCGCCGGACAAGACAGCCAGGTCTTGATCGGTCTTGAAGAGAGCGAATTGCGCTCGATCGCGATTGATTTCGAACGTCATCAGCATCTTCTCCTGTTCGGAGACGGTGAATGCGGGAAGACGGGCGCATTGCGCACCATTTGCCGCGAACTCTTGCGGACCACGACCGCCGATCAGGCCCAGTTGTTCATCGTTGATTTTCGTCGCTCACTGCTCGGCGTCGTCGAGCCCGAGTCCGAACACCTCGGCGGATACCTGGCGTCGGCAAATGCGGTCGATGCCGCGCTGCCAAGCCTCGCCGACCGGCTGCGCGGAAGGGAGGTGCCTTCGAACGCTACCCCGACGCAATTGCGTTCTCGGTCCTGGTGGTCAGGGCCCGAGATCTATGTCGTGATTGATGATTACGACCTGATCACCACCGATCGGGGCACTCCGTTGATGCCGCTGTTGGAATTTCTGCCCGCTGCGAAGGACCTAGGCCTGCACCTGGTGCTGGCACGCCGCAGCGGCGGCGCCGCTCGCGCGATGTTCGAGCCGTTCCTCGCGGCGTTACGTGATACCGGCTGTTTGACCTTACTCATGAGCGGAGGTCCGGACGAGGGTCTGATGATTGGATCGGTGCGCCAGTCGCCGATGCCGCCCGGCCGCGGCATTCTGATCACTCGTCACGGGGATTCACAGCTCGTGCAGGTCGGCTGGAGCCCGCCGCTGTGAGCACGCATGTTGTCGAGGTCGGTCCGAAGGTAGTCCGCCAACTATGTTGCGGCGGCGGTGCAGTCGCCGACGATGAGACGGTTAGGGCCGCGTTCGACAGCATCGACGATCCGGTAACCCTGGTCGACCTGCGACCGGTCCCACTCGACTCGCTGTGGCGAGTGGTGCTGGGGTCCATCGACTGCGGAAGCGCTGAACGTGCGATTGTCGTTTACCCGTCATGGTGGGCGCCGGCGCGCATCGATATGGTCGGCGCCGCCGCACAGGTCCTTGCCGATCACGTGGTGGTGCGGCCCCGGTCCTGGCTGCTGACCCAGGCATGCCTGCGCCACGTGCGGCGCACCACGGTGGTTGTGGAAATCGCGGACTGCTTTGTGGCGATCACCGGCGCTACCGTGGTCGCCGAGAGTCGGTGCGGCGAGCCTCAGCGTGTCGTCGAGGCGGTTGTGCGCTCCGTGCTCGAGATGACAGCTGACGTGACTGCGGTGGCAGTGATTGATGCGCCGAGCACAGTTGCCGAGGCCGGCGGGTTGGCGGCGAGGATCGCCGACGGCTTGCGCGCTAGCGGCGGGATCGGCACGGTCGCGGTAGTCGACGACGCCCGGTTGAAAACATGCGTTGCCCAGCTCATTCAGGATGAAGACAGCAGCTGCGAGTCCCACGTTGCGGGGCGCGCTTATCGTCGTCACTGGGCGCTGGCGCTGGCCGTGCTCCTGACCGTGACTGTGGCAGGGGTGCTGGGCGGGCTCGCGTCGGTCCGCCGCGGCGCGCCCGCGGACGACGGCGTTAGGAGCACGGTCCTGGTGGAAGGTCGCGTGGCCCTAGAGGTTCCCGCGCAATGGCCAACGCAGCGCGTCGTCGCCGGACCCGGTTCAGCGCGTGTGCAGGTCACGTCGCCGTCGGATCCCGAGATGTCACTGCACGTGACGCAGTCGCGAGTCGCCCTCGAATCCCTCAGCGCGACTGCCGATTTTCTGAAACAAGCGATCGACGCCGAACCGACCGGCATATTCGTCGACTTCAACCCGACCGGCAATGTTGCCGGCCGTCCGGCGGTGACGTATCGCGAGGTCCGGTCTGGTCACGACATCCAATGGACCGTGTTGGTCGACAAATCCGTCCGGATCAGCATCGGATGTCAAACCCGACACGGACACGAAGACGCGATGCGGCAAGTCTGCGCGCTCGCGGTGCGGTCGGCTCGGGCCTTCAGCTGAGCGCTTACACCGACTTGTTGGCGAACAGCAACACCGAGTCTTCGCTGAGCATTTCCAAACGGGTGACAGCTTTTTCGATGCCTTTGGCCAGTTCCTCGACGTCGGCTCCGGAGTTGTAGTCGGCGGTGATGCCGAATACCAGTTCGTCGGCGTAGCTCAACACCGCGACGCCGGTGCGCAACCGCAGCGCGATCGGTGGAATCGGCAGCAGGCTGGCGACCTTATTGCCCATCATCTGCAACTGGCGTCGCGGCCCAGGGACATTGGTTGCCAGCGTGACGATTCCGCGTTGCGGCAGACGGGTGAGCAATCGAATTGCCCACGCGGACCACATGAACGGGACGTAGTTGGTCGCCGACACGGCCATGTTGCCCGCTTGCTTCTGCCCGCCCCGCTTGGCCCGGTTCATTCGGCTGTGCACGATGCGCAGTTGCTGAATCGGGTCGTCCTGCTCGACGGGGAGATAGGGCAGCATGACCGACAGCCGGTTGCCCGGCTTGTCCAGCGTGTCAGGTGAGCGTACCGAGACCGGCACAAGGGTGCGCAGCGAGTCCGGCCGCGGTTCCTCGCCGCGGCGCAGCAACACCGAGCGGAAACCGGCGGTGATCGCGGTCAGCGCGACGTCGTTGATGGTCACGTCGAACTTGTCGCAGACCTGCTCGATGTCCGCGAGCGGGACGCGCACCGCGCAATAGCGCCGCATCGCGGTAACGGGCCCTACCAGCGGCGAGTCGTTGCTGGGCCGAAGCAAGCCGGCGGCAAGCTCGGCGGCGCCCGTGACCGTCCGGTTAGCCGCGTCGGTGATGTTGGTCGCGGCCCGCCACAGGGTGTTCAACGGGTTGCTCGGCGGGGCGGGGTCCGGCACCGGCTTGAGGTGTTTGTGCGCGACGGCGGCCCGCTTGGCGCCGGTGGGTCGAGCGGGTGCGTCGCTCTGGACGTCATCGCAGAGTCGGGTGAGCATCCGTGTCGCCGAGATTCCATCGGCCATGCAGTGGTGAATTTTCATCAAGATCGCCCAGCGGTTGCCCTTCAGGCCCTCGATGACCCAGCACTCCCACAGCGGCCGATCCCGATCCAGCCGGCGCTCCAACACGTCGGCGACAACCCGGAATAATTCGTTGTCGTCACCGGGCCGCGGCACTGCTATGCGCCGCACATGACGGCCGAGGTCGAATTCCGGATCCTCGACCCACTGCGGCGCGCCGACATCGAAGGGTTGGGTGCGCAGCATCTGTGTACACCGCGGTATCGCCTGAATTCGTTCTGCCAGCTTATCTTTGAACTCGCCGTGATTGGGTGCGGAGCCTTCGACGATCGCGATTCCGCCGATCGCCAAGCTGACGTTTCGGTCCGAGTCTTCCGCCATGAGGAAGCCTGCATCGAGCGTTTTGAGCTGCTCCACGCCGCAACACCGCCGTTCAACGCTGGGATTTGATTTTCCAGTATTGACGGTGACCGCCGGTCAGAGGTGGCGACGAGATTAATTCATGTAAACAACTGGCGTCGATTATGTGGCAACGCAACGGATCTGAGAATTTCTAAGGATTTGCCCCGATGCCAATATCGCGAAACATATTGGACCAGTGGATAATTGGCCGATGCTGTCGGTTACGCGTGTTTTCGCGACGGTGACGTTCGTCACCGACCAGCCGTCATCCGGCGCCGACAGCAGGCCCGCGACAATCGAACATATATTCGATAGACTGGCCGCGTGGGTTTCAGCAACGGCCCGCCGGGCTGGGCGGAAATGGAGCGGGTGCTCGCCGGTAAGCCGCGCCGTTCCGGCACGCCATCGGTGTGGGGGCCGGCCGATGACGTCCCACTGTCGCGCAAGCGGGTCAGCTACCAGCCGCCGGACGATAACCGGGCGGTTCGCTCGTCCGTCCCGTACGCCGAGCTGCACGCGCATTCGGCGTTCAGCTTCCTCGACGGGGCCAGCACGCCGGAGGAGCTGGTCGAAGAGGCGGTGCGGCTGGATCTGCACGCCATCGCGCTGACCGATCATAACGGCCTCTATGGGGCGGTGCGGTTCGCGGAAGCGGCCACGGAATTGGACATGCGTACCGTATTCGGCGCCGAACTCTCGTTGGGGCCCGGCGCCCGGACCGACGACCCGGATCCGGCGGGCCCGCATTTGCTGGTGCTGGCTCGCGGCCCGGAAGGCTATCGACGACTGTCGCGTCAGCTGGCCGCCGCCCATCTGGCCGGCGGTGAGAAAGGCAAGCTGCGCTTCGACTTCGACGCGCTCGCCGACGCGGCGGGCGGGCACTGGCACATTTTGACCGGTTGCCGTAAAGGTCATGTTCGCGCGGCGCTGGCCACCGGCGGCCCGGATGCGGCCGCGGCGGCGTTGGCCGATCTGGTGGACCGGTTCGGTACAGATCGGGTCAGCGTCGAGCTGACCAAGCACGGCCATCCGCTCGACGATGAAATCAATGCCCAATTGGCCGAACTGGCGCAGCGATTCGGCCTGCGCAGTGTCGCGACCACCGGCGCGCACTTCGCCGGGCCGTCGCGTCGCCGGCTGGCGATGGCGATGGGTGCGATACGGGCCAGGCAATCACTGGATGAGGCAGCCGGCTGGCTGGCCGCGCTGGGCGGTTCGCATCTGCGGTCGGGTGAAGAGATGGCGCGGCTGTTCGCGCAGTGGCCCGACGCGGTGACCGCCGCGGCCGAACTCGGCGAGCAGTGCGCCTTCGGCCTGGCGTTGATTGCCCCGCAGCTGCCGCCGTTCCCAGATGTACCGCCCGGCTCTACCGAGGACAGCTGGCTGCGCGAATTGGCGATGGCGGGCGCGGAGCGCCGCTACGGGCCGCGAGCACACGCACGGCAGGCGTACGCCCAGATCGAGCATGAGTTGGAAATCATTGCGCAGCTGACATTTCCAGGCTATTTCCTGGTGGTCTACGACATCACCCGATTCTGCCGGGAGAACAACATCCTGTGTCAGGGCAGGGGATCGGCGGCCAACTCGGCAGTCTGCTATGCCCTTGGTGTCACCGCGGTCGATCCGGTGGCCAACGAGCTGTTGTTCGAGCGTTTCCTGTCGCCGGCCCGCGACGGGCCACCCGACATCGACATCGACATCGAGTCGGATCAGCGCGAAAAGGTCATCCAGTACGTCTACGACAAGTACGGCCGTGACTATGCCGCTCAGGTCGCCAATGTGATCACCTACCGCAGTCGGATCGCGGTGCGCGACATGGCCCGCGCGCTGGGATTCTCGCAGGGACAGCAGGACGCGTGGAGCAAGCAGATCGGTCACTGGGACGGACTGGACCCTGCCGCGCCGGACTCGAATCTTCCAGCGGACATCCCGGAGCGGGTGATCGACCTGGCGACCCAGATCCGGAATCTGCCGCGGCACATGGGCATTCACTCCGGCGGGATGGTGATCTGCGACCGCCCGATCGCCGACGTGTGCCCGGTGGAGTGGGCGCGCATGGAAAATCGCAGCGTCCTGCAGTGGGACAAGGACGACTGTGCGGCAATCGGTTTGGTGAAGTTCGACCTGCTCGGGCTCGGCATGTTGTCGGCGTTGCACTACTGCATCGACCTTGTCAGTGAGCACAAGGGCAATGACGTCGATCTGTCCAAGCTCGACCTGTCCGAGCAGGCCGTCTACGAGATGCTGCAGCGGGCCGACTCGGTCGGTGTCTTCCAGGTGGAGTCGCGCGCGCAGATGAACATGCTGCCGCGGTTGAAGCCGGAGAAGTTCTACGACCTGGTCATCGAGGTCGCCATCGTCCGGCCCGGCCCCATCCAGGG
>DATJOR010000394.1:0-2468 GCA_035506875.1 Mycobacterium sp. | reverse complement strand
GCGCAGATTAGAAGAGCCGGCTGTCCGGTGACGGCCCCGGCACCGACCGCATTAAGCCCGCACCGGTGACCAGCGGCAGGTCCAGCGCCGACAGCAGACCTGGCTGCGCTTCGCACACCGCCGGGATGGCGTTGACCATCCGGGACGCACCGGCCATCCGCGCGCCTAGGTCGTGATCGTGGTCGTCGGCCATCTCGAACTCGCAGCGCATGGACGGCGACCCTTCGATCTCGACGCGGTACAGACCGCGCCCGGATGCCAACCCGAATCCGAGATCCTTGGGCTCGATGGAGATCTGCGGCTGCGGCCAGTCCGGGGCGATGTCGTCTCGCATCCGGGTGACGTGGTCGATGACGAATCTCGGTGTGCCGTCGACGTATCCGGTCAGGGTGGACCGCATCGCGGCGACGGTGCCTGCGGCGATGTGACCGGTCGGGGTGTCGAACGACTCATCGGCGGCGACCCGCTCGACGTTCTCCTCGATGTTGTCGATCTTCACGCCCAGCCCGGCGGCGAGCTGGTGCAGCACCGGGCCCCAGCCAAAGGTGAACACCCCCGGTGTGGCCGCGAACGGGGTTTCCTCGGGCGGCTTGCCGAACCCGAGGATCTCGTAGACCGCATCCTGGTCGGGGTAGGTCGCATAGTTGAACATCTCGGTCACCCGAACGGACTCGATCACTCGCGAAACCCCGGTAAGTACCAGCGGCAGAACATCGTTGGCGAATCCGGAATCGATCCCGGTGGTGAAGAACGACACTCTGCCGGCGATTGCGGCCGCGCGCAGCGGCTCGGTGAAGGCCGCGTCAACGCCGTCCGGGAAGACCAGCGGGACCACCGAGCAGGACACCACGTTCTTGCCCGACCGCAGGATCGACACCATGTCCGCGATCGCCTCTGCCGGCCGTAGGTTGGCCGCCGCGGAGTAGACCACCACGTCCGCGTCACCGTCCAGCATCCCCGCGGCTTCCTTCGTTCCCGCGACACCCACCGGGGCGATTCCGCACAACTCTCCCGCGTCGCGACCGACCTTGGCATCGCTGTGCACCACCAGATCGACGAGTTGCAGCTGTGGGTGGTCGATCACGCCACGCAGGGCGATCAGCCCCATCGAACCCGGACCCCAGACGCCGACCTTGTACATCGCTTCTCCTAATATTAGGAAGGGATTTATTAGATTTCGGACGGATGGTAGGAAGGCGGCGATGGATTCGTCAACAGTGTCAGCCCGCGAAGCCGGGCGTGCTAAATCGCCGCCTACCGGGCGAGTGATGGATGTGCTTGCAACACTGGCGGATTCACCGGGCGGCCGGACGTCGGCCGAACTGGCCAAAATCTGCGGGATCAGCACCTCGACGTGCGCGCTGGTGCTGGCCGAACTCGAGCGGCGCAGCTGGGTGACCCGGCACGACGATCGCCGCTACACGCTGGGCAGCGGGCTGTTCGGGCTGGTGCACGGCCTACGAACGCAATTCCCGCTGCTGGACCGCGGCCGTGACGCACTCGGCTTCCTGCACACCACGCTGGGTGCGGGCTGCTCGATGTCCAAGATCGGGCAGACGCACCTGATCACCGTCGACGCGGTCGGCCACGGCACCGACGGCGAACACGCCGTCGGTCAGCGATTTCCCATCGGACCGCCGTTCGGGCTGGTTGCGATGGCCTGGCGTGACGACGAGGCCGTCGACGCCTGGCTGCGGCGGGTCACGCCGCGGCTGACTCAGGCCGACATCACCGCGCATCGGCTGGTGCTTGCCGAGATACGGGACCGGGGCTACGGGGCTTGGCGGTTTGATTCCGCCCACAACTCGCTGCACGATCGGCTCACCGCGGTGCTGGCATCGTTGGAGCCAACTGCGCAGGTGACGCGGGAGCTGAGCACGCTGATGACGATGGTGACGCTGCAATCCGTCACACATATGCTCGAAACCGACCTAGCATCAACGGAATTCGTTGTGCTGCCGATCTTCGGACGCGATGGCCAGCCGGAGTATCAGATCGAGATCCACTTGGGCGGCCGCGACGGACTGACCCTTGCCGAGCTCGACGCCGCGCTCGGGCACGCCCAGACGCTGCTGCGGCCCGGGGTAGCCTGACCCGCCATGGGACGCGTAGACGGAAAAGTTGCACTGATCAGTGGCGGCGCACGCGGTATGGGCGCCTCGCATGCCCGGGCGCTGCTCGCCGAGGGCGCCAGGGTGGTCGCCGCCGACATTCTCGACGACGAAGGCGACGCGCTGGCAAAGGAATTGGGCTCGATCAGGACGGGGGCGGCGGTGTACGTCCACCTCGACGTGACCCAGCCCGATCAGTGGAAGGCAGCCGCCGACGTGGCGGTGCGCGAGTTCGGCGCGCTCAACGTATTGGTGAACAACGCCGGCATCCTCAACGGCAATACCCTGCAGAACTTCCCACTGGCCGACTGGCAGCAGATCATCGACGTCAACCTCACCGGGACGTTCCTGGGCATG
>DATJOR010000393.1:0-3785 GCA_035506875.1 Mycobacterium sp. | reverse complement strand
ATCTGGCCGCGGGTACCGCGGTGTCGACGGTCGAGCTGGCCAGCTCCGGGGCGTGGTGCGTGGCGACGGACTTCTCGGTCGGCATGCTCGCGGCGGGGCATGCCCGCATCGTGCCGAAGGTCGCGGGTGACGCCACCAGATTACCGTTTGGCGACAATGTCTTTGACGCCGTCACGATCAGCTTCGGGCTACGCAATGTCGCCAAGCGCGACACGGCGCTGCGCGAGATGGCCCGCGTCACCCGGCCCGGCGGGCGGCTGGTGGTGTGCGAATTCTCCACGCCCACCAACCGGCTGTTCGCCACCGCCTACAAGGAGTACTTGATGCAGGCGTTGCCGAGGGTGGCGCGCGCCGTGTCGAGCAATCCGGACGCCTACGTCTACCTCGCCGAGTCGATTCGGGCCTGGCCCGACCAGCCCGAGCTGGCACACCAGATCTCGAAAGCCGGCTGGTCGGCCGTGCGGTGGCGCAATTTGACCGGCGGCATTGTTGCGTTGCATGCCGCCTACAAGCCGCTCAGCTGAACGGTTTTCGACGGTCGATCAGCCGTGAGGCCAGCCCGCCGCCGCGCCACACCCGGGCCACCCAGTCGGCGTCCTCGTCGGTGACCAGGTTGCCCATCACCCGCACCGCGATGCCCATCAGTCGTGTTGAGCGCATCGCGATCGGACCGGTCGCAGGTAAGAACCGCGGGAACGTCAGCAACAGCGCCAGCCGTCGCGCCACCGAAAACCCACGCCCGTAACGGGTTTGCAGCGTGTGCGGCCACGCTTTCGACAGATCACCCGAGCCGAGCAGTTCGGCGGCTAACCGCCCGGTCTCCAGCCCATAGTCGATGCCCTCGCCGTTCAGCGGGTTGACGCAGGCGGCGGCGTCGCCGATCAGCATCCAGTTGCGCCCGGCCACCCCGGACACCGCCCCGCCCATCGGCAGCAGCGCGGATGACACCGCGCGCGGTTGCCCGATGAAGCCCCACTCGTCGCGGCGCAGGTCGGTGTAATACGAGATCAGCGGCCGCAGCGCCAGGTCAGCGGGGCGTTTGGTGGTCGACAGCGCACCAACGCCGATGTTCACCTCGCCGTTTCCCAGCGGGAAGATCCAGCCGTATCCGGGCAGCACCGCGCCGTCGGGGGAGCGCAGTTCAAGGTGTGAGGTCAGCCACGGCTCGTCGCTGCGGGGTGTGGCCAGGTATCCGCGGGCGGCGATGCCGTACACCGTTTCCTGATGCCAGCGCCGGCCGAGCACGCGGCTGAGTGTCGAGCGGGCGCCGTCGGCAACGATCAGTTCGCGGCACCCGACTTCCGTCCCGTCGGCCAACGCCACCGAGGTGACTCGGGTCGACGAATCATGATGCACCCCAACGGCTTTGATGCCCAGGCGCATTCGCGCACCGGCGTCCTCGGCGACTTTGCGGATCCGGTCGTCCAGTTCGACACGGGCCACCGCGCTGCCGGTCGACGGGAACGACGGGCCCGGCCAGGCCACTTCCACTTCGCCGCCGAACCCGCTCATCCGTAAGCCCCGATGCCGGATCCGGGCATCCAGCCATTCGCCCAGCCCCAGCCGTTCGAGTTCGGCGACCGCGCGCGGCGTCAACCCGTCGCCGCAGGCCTTGTCGCGGGGAAAGTTCGCCGAGTCGATGACGAGCACGTCGCGGCCCGAGCGGGCCGCCCAGGCGGCCGCCGCGGAACCGGCCGGTCCGGCGCCCACCACCACCACGTCGGCATGGGAGTACATGTTCACCAGTATGTTGGGTTCGTGAGGACTCCGACGACGGTGGTGGCGGGTGTGGACTTCGGCGACGCTGCCTTCGCCACCAATGTGCGCGACGGCGTGGCTCGCATCGAGCAACTCATGGAAACCGAGCTTCGCGGGTCTGATGACCTGATGACGGAGGCGGTGCTGCACCTGTTCGAGGCTGGCGGCAAACGGTTCCGCCCGCTGTTCACGGTGCTATCCGCGCAGCTGGGACCGCGGCCGGACGCCGACGAGGTGACGATCGCGGGCGCGGTGATCGAGCTGGTGCATCTGGCCACGCTGTACCACGACGACGTGATGGACGAGGCCCAGGTGCGCCGCGGGGCGCCGAGCGCCAACGTGCGGTGGGGCAACAATGTCGCGATCCTGGCCGGCGACTACTTGTTCGCGACGGCGTCCCGGCTGGTGTCGCGGCTGGGCCCCAACGCGGTGCGGATCATCGCGGAGACGTTTGCTCAGCTGGTGACCGGCCAGATGCGTGAAGGCCAAGGTGCTGCGGACGGCGCCGACCCGATCCAGCACTACCTGAAGGTGGTGCACGAGAAGACGGCCTGTCTGATCGGCGCGGCGGGTCAGTTCGGCGCGATGTTCTCCGGCGCCGACGAGGACCAAATCCAGCGACTCAGCCGACTGGGCGGCATCGTCGGCACGGCGTTTCAGATCTCCGACGACATCATCGACATCGACAGCGACCCCGACGAGTCCGGCAAGCTGCCCGGCACTGACCTCCGCGAAGGTGTCCACACCTTGCCGGTGCTCTACGCGTTGCACGACAGCGGGCCGGAGGCCGACCGGCTGCGCGAACTGCTGGTCAGGCCGATCGACGATGACGAGAAGGTGGCCGAAGCGTTGGCGCTGTTGCGGGCCTCGGCGGGGATGGCCAAGGCGAAGGACACCGTGGCGCGATATGCGGCACAGGCGCACGAGGAGTTGGCCGGGCTGCCCGACGGCCCGGGTCGGCAAGCGCTGGTCACGCTGGTCGATTTCACTATCAGCCGACACGGTTAGGTTTCAGGAACTCGGTGGCCCTTAAGAAGCGTTTAATGAACGTGTTCGTAGGAGGAATTCGATGACCTGGCATCCGCATCACAACACGGCGAAGACGTTCGCGTTGCTGGTAGGCATGTCCGCGCTGATCGTGTTCGTCGGGGGTCTGTTCGGTCGGACGGCGTTGTGGATCGCCGTGCTGTTCGCCGTCGGCATGAACGTCTACACGTACTTCAACAGTGACAAGCTGGCACTGCGGGCGATGCATGCACAGCCGGTGTCGGAGGTGCAGGAGCCGGTGATCTACCGGATCGTGCGTGAGCTGGCCACCGCCGCCCACCAGCCGATGCCGCGGCTCTACATCAGCGACACGGCCGCGCCCAACGCGTTCGCCACCGGTCGCAACCCACGCAACGCCGCGGTGTGCTGCACGACCGGGATTCTGAACATGCTCAACGAGCGCGAGCTGCGCGCGGTGCTGGGTCACGAGCTGTCGCACGTCTACAACCGCGACATCCTGATCTCGTGTGTGGCCGGCGCGCTGGCGTCGGTGATCACCGCGTTGGCCAACATGGCGATGTTCGCCGGCATGCTTGGCGGCAACAACCGCGAAGGCGGCAATCCCTTTGCGCTGCTTCTTGTTTCGCTGCTCGGCCCGATCGCGGCGACGGTGGTGCGGATGGCGGTGTCGCGTTCGCGGGAGTATCAGGCCGACGAGTCGGGCGCGATGCTGACCGGCGACCCGTTGGCGTTGGCGTCGGCGCTGCGCAAGATTAGCGGTGGTGTGCAGGCCGCGCCGCTGCCCCCGGAGCCGCAGCTGGCTGCGCAGGCGCACTTGATGATCGCCAGCCCATTCCGCGCCGGTGAGCGGATCGGGTCGATGTTTTCTACGCACCCGCCGATCGCGGACCGGATTCGCCGTCTCGAGGAAATGGCCGGGCACTAGCGGGCAGGCCTCGTCACACCAGCCCCACCAGTCTCCACAAGCTGGGCATGAGGTGACTCCGCGTTTGTGTACGCATGTGATATCACCCGACGGT
>DATJOR010000392.1:0-9331 GCA_035506875.1 Mycobacterium sp. | reverse complement strand
AGGCGCTCAGTGGATCGGGATGGGGCCCTTCGTCCGCCAAAGCCACTTGCTGCAGAACATCGGCGACGGGACATTCCATCATTCCGGCAGCCTTGCGGTGCGCGCAGCGGTCGCGGCGGGTGCGAACATCACCTACAAGGTGTTGTACAACTCGGCGGTGGCAATGACCGGCGGACAGCACGCCGAAGGCGCGCTGGGCGTGGGCGATTTGACGCGCTCACTATTGGCAGAGGGTGTTGCCCGGATCATCGTCACCACCGATGAGCCGAAACGCTATCGGCGGGGCGACTTACCGCGCGGAGTGGAATGCTGGCATCGCGATCGTCTTGAGGAGGCGCAGCTGGCGCTGGCGGGCACGCCCGGGGTGACGGTCCTCATCCATGATCAGGAGTGCGCCGCAGAACTTCGCCGCAAACGCAAGCGCGGCAACGCCATTCAGCCGCGGCAGCGCGTGATGATCAACGAGCGGGTATGCGAGGGTTGCGGCGATTGCGGGGTCAAGTCCAACTGCCTGTCGGTTCATCCGGTCGACACCGAGCTGGGCAGGAAAACCCAAATCGACCAGTCATCATGCAATTTCGACTTCTCGTGCCTGAAGGGCGACTGCCCCGCATTCCTTACGGTCATTCCGGACGATTCGGGCCAGGCGAAACCGGATGTGACCCCCCTCGGCTCCGATGATCTCCCCGAGCCGGTCGAGGTTCCGACGATGCCGCACACCACCCGAATAACGGGCATCGGTGGAACCGGCGTCGTCACGATCTCTCACATACTCGCCACGGCAGCGACGATGGCGGACCGGTTTGTCCGCTCCTTGGACCAGACCGGCCTGGCCCAGAAGGGCGGCGCGGTGGTGTCCGACATCAAGATCTCTGAGCAGTCGATAGCAGAGGCCAACAGAGCGGGCGAAGGAGAATGCGATCTGTACCTGGGTTGCGATTTGCTGGTGGCGGCCGACTCTCGTTATCTGCGTTCGGCGAATCCCGGCCGCACCGTCGCCGTCGTTTCCACCTCGGCGGTACCGACCGGCAGCATGGTGACCGATACCGCCACCGCATTCCCAACCATCGCCGAGGCGACCACTCCGATTCTCGGCGCTACCCAAGCGCAGCATGCGGTCTTCCTTGATGCCCGAGCGCTCGCCACCATGCTGTTGGGCCAGGACCAGTTCGCGAACATGCTGTTGCTCGGTGCGGCCTACCAAGCCGGGCGTCTTCCCATCCATGCTGAGCACATCGAAGAGGCAATCCGCCGAGGGCAGGTAAAAGTCGAAGAAAACCTGCAGGCGTTTCGGCGTGGCCGCCAAGCCGTTGCGGCACCGGCCGAGTTGGAATCGACATTGGCCGGTTTGCGGGCGCCGACCCCGCGACGGAAGGCGTCGAGCCGGGCTCGCGATATCGCCGCGTTGGTGCAGGCGAGGCCCGATTCCGCGTTGGCCCAACATGTCGCGTCGCGCGTCGCCGATCTCATTGCGTACCAGAATGTTTCGTATGCGCGACAATACGCAGAGTTCGTCGAGATGGTCCGTGCTGCTGAAGCCACCCGTGTTCCCGGCAGTGAAGGCTTCGCATTGGCGGTCGCCCGGTATCTATACAAGCTGATGGCCTACAAGGACGAGTACGAGGTTCCGCGCCTATCTCTTGACGAGGGCGTCGATACGCAGGTGCGCAAGATGTTCGGGGCGCGAGCGCGGGTGTCCTACAAGCTACATCCACCGTTCCTGAGGGCACTGGGGATGAATCGCAAGATCACTTTGGGACCGTGGGTGCGGCCGCTGTTTCGCCTACTGGTCGCGATGCGCTTTCTGCGTGGCACGTTCTTCGATCCATTCGGCCACACCGAAGTCCGCCGCACCGAACGGCAGCTGATCCCGGAGTATCGCGAGGCGATCGCGACGGTCGCGGCCATCCTGGCTCCGGAGAACCACGACGCCGCGATCGAACTCGCGACGCTGCCCGACGTCGTCCGGGGATACGAAGGCGTCAAACTGGCCAACGTAGACCGCTATCGAAAACTGTTGGCCGCGTTGACGTCTGAGCTCATGAGCCAAACGCCCGCGCGGCTGATGCGAGCGGGTTGATCGATGAAACCAGCGCCGGGCAGTGATCCGCCTGAGCGGCAGACATTTAACGCTGGGCCTTTGGCATGCCTAGAGCGACGGCAGTATGTCGACCAGGAAGTTCTCGCCGGTAGCTATCGCGTTGAGCATGTCGCCGAAGACGGCGGCGAGGTCGAAGCTGGCGGGGGCGGTAAGATCGCCGCCGGCAAGGGCCGAGCTGCCATCGCCGAAGACTGTGGCGGAATCAAAAATGCCGGCGACGGCTTGGGCAAGGCTGTTGGCGCCGTTGACCAATGCGAAGTCAAGGGTGCCTGAAACGGTTGCTGAGCTACCGATGCCGACGGCGGTGGCGTTGTCAAAGAAGCCGAAGCCGGCGGTGGCGCTGCTGTTGGCGCCGTCGGCGCTGGCGGCTATAAGGCTGCCGCCCACCCCAGCCGCGGCGTTGCTATCGGTGCCGACCGCGGAGGCGATGTCAAGGTCGCTGTTCAACCCCGCGCCGGCGTGGCTACCGGTGCCGCTGGCGAATGCGGCGTCAAAGTTGCCGGCCAAACCGGTGCTGGCGGTGCCACCGGCGCCGGCGAATGCGACGTCAAAGTTGCCGTCCACGCCGGTGCCGGCGTCGCTACCGGTGCCGGAGGCGAATGCGGCGTCAAAGTTGCCGGCCAAACCAGCGCCGGCGCTGGTGTTGGTGCCCTCGGCGACTGCGACGTCAAAGCTGCCGAACGCCCCCGAGTTGGCGACGCTGCTGGCGCCGTCCCCGTCGGCGAGTGAGAAGTTGAAAAAGCCACCGTTGGCGTCAGCGTTGGCGCCGTTGCCGATGGCGATCGCGACGCTACCTATTTCCGAGTTGGCGGTGGCGGTGTTGTCTGCCGTCGGCAACAGGTCGATCCCGAAGATCGAGACCTGATAATCCAATGCTGATGTTGTCTGGGCGGGGACTGACAGACCACTCACCAGTTCATCGAGCCACGAAAACGCCCCAGTAGACGGGTCGGCCGAGGCGACCCCTGGCGCGGCAGCCAGCGCGGCGCCGAAGCCCAGTCCGCCCGCCAGCGTGCGCAGTCGACCGATACGACTCACGTGTCTCATCGGTCTTCCTTTCCCTGGGTGCCCCCGAGGGTCGCGCATGGTTATTGATCTGACGCGCATCACCGATGACTCGGACGTTACTCCGCGCAGGACCCCGGCACACGTGTTTGACACAAGTTGAACTATCTTTGGTGCACTGTTCGGACGCGGTACCGAAGCGATGAAGGAGGATCGGTGAAGACCATCCCTAAGTTGTTGGTCTTCGGTCTTGTTGAGTTTGTTGTGTTCGGGTCGATGTTGTTTTTGCCGGCAGGCACGTTCGACTACTGGCAAGCATGGGTGTTTCTGGTGGTGGTTCTCCTTTCGGCGTGGGCCCCCACCGTCTACCTGCTGCGCACGGACCCCGTCGCGCTTGAGGGTCGGATGAGTGGAGGGCCGGCAGCCGAGAACCGGATGGCGCAGAAGGTCGTTATTGCCGGCTTGTACTTTTCGCTGGCAGCAATGGTCGTGGTCAGCGTCCTTGACCACCGCTTCGCTCGGTCGCCGGTACCCACCGCGATCTGTTTGGTCGGCGATGTTCTGGTTGCCGTAGGGCTGGGCGTGGTGGGACTGGTTATCATTCAGAACAGCTATGCGTCCTCGACCGTGCGGGTGCGCGCAGACCAAAAGGTCGTCTCCACCGGCATGTATGGGATGGTGCGGCACCCCATGTACACCGGCAATGTGATCATGCTGGTCGGCATTCCCCTTGCGCTCGGTTCCTACTGGGGACTGGTCTTCGTCGTACCTGGCTTGGCCGTGCTCGCCTGGCGTATCCGCGACGAGGAGAAGCTGCTCCAAGAAGAATTGACGGGTTACCGCGAGTACACCCAGACGGTTCGCTATCGCCTGGTCCCACTTATGTGGTGACAGCCGCGGTAGCTGGCACACCGACTCGCTCGAGTCGGGACGACGCCTCATCCTTGGCGAAGACGTGCATCCGGTAAGAGAGTCCCTCACGTCGCATCTCGTCGTAGAACGTCAGGGCCTGCACACCTGCGAAATCGCGGGCTAAGCCGCGGAGCAATGCCGGCACGTGCCGATCGATACGGCCTGCCCACTGGTGTGAATTCTTGTCCATCCCGCGCACAACCTCCGCGTTGATCACCCTATGCGACAGCATCCGTAGTGGGGCGTCCGCCAACGTTGTTTCCCAGGCGGCAATATCGTCGGCGGGCCGGAAGTCGGCGTAGAGGAAATGCCCGCCCGGGCGAAGCACCCGCGCCACTTCGGCCAGGAAACGGGCAAACCGGCGGTAGTGGAGCGACGCTTCGATATTGATGACCGCATCGAAGGATTGGTCAGCGAAGGGTAGATGTTCGGCATGGCCGCGCACGAAATCCAGGCCGTCCAGATGGTGCTTTGTCCGGCAAAAGGCGATGGCGGCCGGGTTCAAATCCAGGCCGGTATAGGAGGCCGGGTTGAAGGTGCGCATGAGGTATGAGGCCCCGCCGCCGTGGCCACAACTGATCTCCAGGACCCGTTTGCCGCTGAGATCCACCTGGCTCGCCGTGGAGTGGTAGAGCTGGCTGCAGTACCGATGGGGTTCGTCGGAGGCGCTCAGCGGTACCGCCATCGGCGGATCCTGCTCGTAGCCGTAGTTGAAGAACAGAACATCGTCAGCGCCGAGTCGGCGAGTGACGTAGGGATAAAAGTACTGCTGCACCGTCTGGCTAACTTTCCAGAACATGACATGGCGAAAGAAGCGGTTTTTGAGTTCCATTGGGCGTTCGTATTTCCTTGGTCGGGTTATGGGTCTAGTTGTTGGCTGAGACGTGCAATGGATGGCGCGTCGATGAGGGTGGGCACCGCGAGGTGGGTGGCGAGGATCGTGTTGATCGCGGCGACCGCCCGCATCGCGGATAGCGAATCTCCGCCGAGGTCAAAAAACGACTCGTCGAGGCCGACGCGATCGACCCGGAGAATTTGAGCGTAAATGCCGGCCAGGGTCTGTTCGATCCGAGTGGCAGGGGCGCGATAACCACCTGGGGTGTGGTGGTTTTCAGGTGTCGACACCGCCGCGGATCCGGCCTGGGTCAGCACCGCCTGGGTGCCGGACGGCAGCGGGCGTTCCGGGTCGGTGGTCATGTCCACCAGCAGCTGGACGTATCGGTGGCTCAGTGTGTCGATGCTGGCCGCGTCGAACACATCGGTGCGGTATTGGATCTGCAGGTCCAGTTCGGCCCCCGGCACCGCTTGGATCGTCAGCGGGTAGTGGTAGTAGTCGCGGTTGGCAATCTCGGTGATGGCTAACCCGTCAGCACCGGACAGTGTGGCGGTGTCGGTCGGGTAGTTTTCGTAGACGAAAACGGTGTCGAAAAGCCTTGTGTGACCGGTGATCCGGTGGATGTCGCTGAGCGCCAGGTGTTGATGCTCAAGGGTGTGGCTGTGGGCGCTGCGGAGTTGGTCGAGCAGGTCGGTCGTGGTGGTTGCCGGGGTGATGGTGGCTCGCACTGGCACCGTGTTGATCAGCAGCCCTACCATCGCGTCGGCGCCAGGCACCTCGGCTGGCCGTCCGGAAACCACCGCGCCGAACGCGACATCGTGCTGGCCGGTCAATGCCATCAGCAGTTGCGCGAAGGCGCCCTGCAGCACGGTGTTGACGGTGGTGCTTTGCGAGCGCGCCAGCTCGTTGACCGCCCGGGTGGTTTGCTCCGGCACCCGAACCGACACCGCGGCACGCGGTCCCGGCCCTAACCTATCGGGCGGGCCGACCACGGTGGGGCTGTTAAAGCCGGCGAACACGTCTCGCCAGGCGGTGCGGGCGGCTTCGCGGTCCCGATCGGCCAGCCAGGCGACAAACCTGCGATACGGGACGGCCGCGGGCAGCCGCTGCCCGTAATAGCTGGCGAACAGTTCCTGCAGCAGGATCGGCAGTGACCAGCCGTCCAGCACGATGTGGTGATTGGTCAGCACAAACCGGTGTTGGTCGTCGCCGATGCGGATCAGCGCCGCCCGAAATGCGGGCTGGTCGGCGAGATTGAACACTGCGGCGCGTTCGGCGGCGCACACCTCGGCAAGCTGTTCATCGAAATCGGCAGCGCCGCCGTCCAATTCGAGGTAACTCCAGGGCACGACGGGCTCGGCGGGGATGATCTGCACCGGATCGCCGAACTGAGAATCGAAGCGGGCCAGCAGGTTCGGGTGCCGGGCCACCACCGTCTGGACGGCGTCGCGCAACCGGTGCTGATCGAGCCGACCGCGCAACGTGACATCCAATTGCACCGCGTACGCGTCATCATGGTTGACCTGCGCGGTGTTGGCGTGAAACAGCAGTCCCTGTTGTAGCGGGGTCAGCGGCAGAATATCGGCGACGGGGTGTTGCTGCTCCAGCTCGTCGATCTGCTGCTGCCCGAGCCGCGCGGGCGCGATATCCGACGGCGTCAACCCGCCCCCACCACCGCGCACGTGCGCGCAGATGCCGGCCAGGGCGTCAAACCACAACCGGCTCAACCGGTTGACCCGCTCGTGGTCGAGGACCGAGGGCGCCCACGTCCAGCCTGCGCGCAGTCTCGGGCCCGAGTCGGTGTCGACGGTGCCGGCGTTGAGCTCCACGGTGTGCATCAACGGCATCGCGATCGCCGCGGCGGTGCCCGTCACCGACCAGCCGTCCTGGCGGATCTCCCAAATGTCACCGGATGCGTCGCCTCCCGCGGCACCCAGGCGCCCCAAATAGTTGAACCCGATCGCCGGGTCCGACCCGCCCAGGTCGACTTCGGGATTCAGATAACGCAGCAGACCGTAGGTCAAACCGTCCGGCAGGGCGCGTAGCTGTTCTTTGGCGTCTTTGATCAGCGTCCCCAACGCCGACTCGCCGGCCACTATTTGCGCCCAGTCCAAACTGCCGACGGCAAGCGCCACCGGGTATTTGGTGGTGAACCAGCCCACCGTGCGGGACAGGTCAACATCGGAGTGCAATTCGTCGTGGCGGCCGTGACCCTCGGCATCGATAACGATCGGCGCGCCGTCGGTGTCACCCAGGAATTCTGCACACGCCAAAGCGAAGCCGATCAACAGGATCTCGTGGATCCCGGTGTGAAACGCGGTGGGCACCTCGCCGAGCAGCATGCGGGTGGTTTCGGCATCCAACTCCACCGACAAATTCCCGGCGCTGGCATAGGTATCGGCCGCGGGCTGCACCGCCGGCAGCGGCGGAGGCACCGCGGCGATCTCTCGCCAGGCCTCGGCTTCATCCACGATGTCCCGCTGGCGTGCGTGCTCCGCCAACAGCGTTGCCCATCGTTGAAATGATGTGCCGCTGATCGGCAACGACACCTGCTGTCCACCGCGATGCTGGGCCCACGCAAAGTTCAAGTCTTCCAACAAAATCCGCCACGACACTCCGTCGACGGCCAAATGATGAATCATCATCAGCAACTGGCCCGTGGGGGCCGCCCACACCGCGCTGAGCATCACTCCGGCTGCCGGGCTCAACCGCGACCTAGCCGCTATCACTGCGTCATCGGACAACACGTCGACGGTGTGCAGACACCCGCGGGCATCCACCGACCCCGGGTCGGGCACGTGTAGTGACCATCCGTTGGCGCCGTCGTCGTCGACGCGCAGCCGCAGCATGGCGTGCCGATCCAGCAAGGCCTGCAAGACCACCGCCACATCGGCCTCGGTCACCCCGACGGGGGCCTGTATCAACACCGCCTGGTTGAAGTGCTCCGTCGGACCATCCACACTGGCCAGCCAACGCATGATCGGGGTCGCCACCAGCGGCCCGATGCCCTCATCGATCGGGCCGACTTCACCGTCGGCCACCCCGGCTACCCGGGCCAGCCGAGCAACGGTCTGCTCGACGAAAATGTCGCGCGGCCGACACACCAGGCCGGCCGCCCGTGCTCGCGCCACCACCTGCATCGACAAAATGCTGTCCCCACCCAGCGCGAAGAAGGACTCCTCAACGCCGACTCGCTCGAGTCCGAGTACTTGGGCGAAGATGCCGGCCAGGATCTCTTCGACGGCATCGGCTGGGGCGCGGTAATTGTCGGCGTCGTGGTATTCGGGTGCCGGCAGGGCTCGCTTGTCGATTTTGCCGTTGGCCGTTAATGGCAGTGTGTCCATTGCCATTACCGCGGCCGGCACCATATATGCGGGCAGCCGCTCAGACAGCCGGCTCCGTAGCTCGGCCGCGTCTGCGGTGCCGGTGACATAGCCGACGAGGCGCTTGTCGCCGGGGCGGTCCTCGCGGGCGATCACCACCGCCTGCGTGACCCCGTCCAGCCCAGTCAAGGCCGCCTGGATTTCGCCGAGCTCGATGCGATATCCGCGGATCTTGACCTGCTCATCGGCGCGACCCACATACCGCAGCTGCCCGTCTGCGCCCCACCACACCAGGTCTCCGGTGCGGTACATGCGCGCTCCATGCGCCCCGAACGGGCAGGCCACGAACCGCGTCGCGCTCAATCCGGCGCGGCGCAGATAGCCGTAGGCCAAACCTGCACCGCCGACATATAACTCGCCGACCACGCCGACCGGAACCGGTTGCAACCACGCGTCGAGCACAAAGAAGCCGAGGTGCGCCAGCGGCACCCCGATCGGGCTGGCGGCGCTGTCTGCGTCGTCGGCGCCGATGTCCCGGAACGAGGCGTGCACCGACGTCTCGGTAATGCCGTACATATTGATCAAGCGCGGTGATGCGGGATAGTTGTCTAGCCAGGTCCTCAGACGCTGGGGTTCGAGGGCTTCGCCGCCGAACACCACTGCCTCGAGCGTGAGCTGTTCTTCCCGTTCGGATGACAACGAATCGACGCTTTGCAGCGCGTAAAACGCCGAAGGGGTCTGGCTCAAGATGCTGACCTCTTCGGCCGTCAGTAACGCGTGGAAGTCGTCGGCCGAGCGGACCACCGAATCGGGCACCACCAAGACCCGCCCGCCGTGCAGCAGCGCTCCGAAGATTTCCCACACCGAGAAGTCGAAGGCCAAGGAGTGACACTGCGTCCAGGTCTGTCCCGGCGACAGCTCCATGTCGGCGTTCAGCGTCTGCAGCAACCGAATCACGTTGCGGTGCGGGATCATTACCCCCTTGGGGGTTCCCGTAGTACCAGACGTGTAGATCAAGTACGCGATGTCGTCAGGCGTCGGTCCCGGCAGCGTGGCAGGGCTTTCGATATCGCCGACATCCGCGATATCGATCGTTGACAGGTCGAACCCGGCCAACCGCCCGCTCAACTCCGCATTCGTGACCGCCGCGACCGG
>DATJOR010000391.1:0-17438 GCA_035506875.1 Mycobacterium sp. | reverse complement strand
GCAGGACATCGCCAACGCGATCACCAAGAACAACCCGGAATGCCACCTCATGGTCGTGCTCGTCGACGAGCGGCCTGAAGAGGTCACCGACATGACGCGCTCGGTCAAGGGCGAGGTCATCGCCTCGACGTTCGACCGGCCACCGTCAGACCACACGTCGGTGGCCGAGTTGGCGATCGAGCGGGCCAAGCGGCTCGTCGAGCAGGGCAAGGACGTCGTCGTGCTGCTCGACTCGATCACCCGCCTGGGTCGCGCCTACAACAACGCGTCGCCGGCGTCGGGCCGCATCCTGTCCGGTGGTGTCGACTCCACCGCGCTGTACCCGCCGAAGCGATTCCTCGGCGCCGCCCGCAACATCGAAGAAGGCGGCTCACTGACGATCATCGCCACGGCGATGGTGGAAACCGGATCCACCGGTGACACAGTCATCTTCGAGGAGTTCAAGGGCACCGGTAACGCCGAGCTCAAGTTGGACCGTAAGATCTCCGAACGCCGGGTCTTCCCCGCCGTCGATGTGAACCCGTCGGGCACGCGTAAGGACGAATTGCTGCTCTCGCCAGACGAATTCGGCATCGTGCACAAGTTGCGTCGGGTGTTGTCGGGGCTGGATTCCCACCAGGCCATCGACCTGCTGATGTCGCAGTTGCGCAAGACCAAGACCAACTACGAATTCCTGGTTCAGGTGTCCAAGACGACACCGGGCATGGACAACGACTGACGGTTAGCACATCGGTCGCCGTCGACCAACATCGCACTTCCCGCTAGGAAGCTGACGCTGCGCCGGTAACGTGCCAGCCTGTGGCGGAGACTATTCAGCAACTGCTGCGTACCCGCGTTAGCGACTCCACGCCGGCGGTGAAATATGGCGACCGGGTGTGGAGTTGGCGCGAGCATCTGGCCGACGCCTCGGCCACGGCCGCCGCCTTGATCGGCATCGCCGACCCGAAACGGCCCCTGCATGTGGGCGCGCTGCTGGGCAATACCCCCGAAATGCTGACCGCGATGGCCGCCGCGGCGCTCGGCGGATACGTGTTGTGCGGCATCAACGACACTCGTCGCGGTGCGGCGCTGGCCAAAGACATCATGCGGGCCGACTGCCAGCTGCTGGTCGTCGACCCCGCGCACCGCGCACTGTTAGACGGGCTGGATCTGCCCGGAGTCCGCGTCATCGACGTCGCAGGCGATGAATGGGCCGGTCTGCTGGCCGCAACCGGGCCGCTCGTTCCGCACCGCGAGGTCGAGCCGACCGACACCCTGATGATGATCTTCACCTCGGGCACCAGCGGCGAGCCGAAGGCGGTCCGGGTCACCCACCTGACCGTGATTTTCGCCGGCGCCAACCTGATCGACCGGTTCGAGGTCGACTCGTCCGGTGTCTGCTACCTGTCGATGCCGCTGTTTCACTCCAACGCGCTGCTGGCCGGATGGAGCGTGGCGGTCGGCTCCGGCGCGGCGATGGTGCCCGCGACATTCTCGGCATCCGGTTTGCTGGCTGATTTACGCCGCTACGGCGCCACCTATATGAACTACGTCGGCAAGCCGCTGGCCTACGTACTGGCCACTCCCGAGCTGCCCGACGATCGGGACAACCCGCTGCTGGTCGCATTCGGCAACGAGGCCAGCGACCGCGACATCGCCGAGTTCAGTCGCCGTTTCGATTGCACGGTGTGGGACGGCTTCGGCTCCACCGAAGGCGCGATCATCATCACCCGCGAAGACGGCTGCCCGCCGGGTTCACTGGGCCAGGGTTTTCCCGGGGTGAGCATCTACAACCCCGACACGCTCACCGAATGCGCGGTGGCCCAGTTCGGCGACGACGGCGCGCTGATCAATGCCGACGAGGCGATCGGCGAACTGGTCAACACGTCTGGCGCTGGCCTGTTCGCCGGCTATTACAACGACCAGGACGCCACCGACGCGCGGCTGCGCCATGGCATGTTCTGGTCGGGAGATCTGGCCTATCGCGACGCGGACGGCTGGATTTACTTCGCCGGGCGCAGCGGGGACTGGTTGCGGGTCGACGGCGAGAACATGACGACGGCGCCCATCGAGCGGATCCTGCAACGGTTGCCGGCCGTCAGCCAGGTCGCGGTGTACGCGGTACCCGACGAGCAGGTGGGCGACCAGGTGATGGCGGCATTGGTGCTGGTAGACGGCGCGGAGCTGACGCCAGGGGAGTTCGGTGAGTTCCTGGCAACCCAGTCGGACCTCTCGCCCAAGGCGTGGCCACGCCACGTGTGGATCACCGAGGGCCTGCCGTCCACCGCCACCAACAAAATCCTCAAGCGCGAACTGACCTCCCGAGGCGCCACGCCCGAGGGTGGCCTGCTGTGGACCCGGATCGGGCGTGCGAAGACCTACGTCGTCGTCGACCGGACCGCGGGCGGTGACGGGAATGCGCACGTTCATGCAGGCGTTTAGGGCGATAGCGGCTGACCTGGCATAATCGACAGCCGAAGTTGAGGTTCCGGTTCACGTCCGATTACGAGCGTTTTCAGGGCGACCCGGCGACCGACGAACGAAGAGGACATCATGAAATCTGATATTCATCCCGCCTACGGCGAGACCACCGTGCTCTGCGGGTGCGGCAACACCTTCACCACCCGCAGCACCAAGGAAAGCG
Organism: Mycobacterium sp.; assembly: GCA_035506875.1. Taxonomy (GTDB): domain Bacteria; phylum Actinomycetota; class Actinomycetes; order Mycobacteriales; family Mycobacteriaceae; genus Mycobacterium. Next base: position 14,815 of record DATJOR010000391.1, on the reverse strand, counting down.
GCCACATCGTGGTCGAGGTCTGCTCGCAGTGCCACCCGTTCTACACCGGCAAGCAGAAGATTCTCGACAGCGGCGGCCGGGTAGCTCGTTTCGAGAAGCGCTATGGCAAGCGCAAGGCCGGCGCGGAGAAAGAGGCTGGAGAGGCTCAAAAAGCCGACAAGTAGCTTGGACCGACGCCCGATCTGCTGCGGAAACCGCACCAGGCCGGGCGTCGTTTCGCGTTCAGGAGACTCGTGTTCAGGAGAGGAGCAGCATGACGCAGGGCGTGCAGGCGATTGACGCGCTGCTGGCCGAACACGCCGAGCTCGAGCGTCAACTGGCCGATCCCGAACTGCACAGCGATGCCGCCAACGCGCGCAAAGTCGGCCGCCGGTTCGCGCAACTGGCGCCGATCGTCGCCACCCACCGCAAGCTGGAGACCGTGCGCGGTGATCTCGAGGCCGCGCGTGAGCTGGCCGTCGACGACGCATCGTTCGTCGACGAAGTCGCCGAGCTGGAGTCACGCGCTGAAGAGCTCGACACTCAGCTGACCGACATGCTGGCACCCCGCGACCCCCACGATGCCGACGACATCGTGCTCGAGGTCAAATCCGGTGAGGGGGGCGAAGAATCGGCCCTGTTTGCCGCGGACCTGGCCAGGATGTACATCCGGTATGCCGAGCGACACGGCTGGACCGTGACGGTGCTGGACGAAACCAGCTCGGACTTGGGTGGTTACAAGGACGCGACGCTCGCTCTTTCTCGTAAGGGTGCCAGTGATGGCGACTCGGCCGACGGCGTTTGGTCGCGGATGAAGTTCGAAGGCGGAGTGCACCGGGTGCAACGTGTGCCGGTCACCGAATCCCAAGGCCGCGTGCACACTTCGGCCGCCGGCGTGCTGGTCTACCCCGAACCCGAAGAAGTTGGTGAGGTGCAGATCGACGAGTCCGACCTGCGCATCGACGTGTACCGGTCATCGGGCAAGGGCGGTCAGGGCGTCAACACCACCGACTCGGCGGTACGAATCACCCACCTGCCCACCGGCATTGTTGTCACCTGCCAAAACGAACGCTCGCAGCTGCAGAACAAGGCCCGGGCCTTGCAGGTGCTTGCGGCGCGCTTGCAGGCTTTGGCCGAGGAGCAGGCGCTCGCCGATGCGTCGGCCGATCGCGCCAGCCAGATCCGCACCGTGGACCGCAGCGAGCGCATCCGCACCTACAACTTCCCGGAGAACCGGATCACCGACCACCGCATCGGTTACAAGGCACACAATCTCGATCAGGTTCTCGACGGCGACCTGGACGCACTATTCGACGCGTTGAGCGTCGCCGACAGGCAATCACGGCTGCAACAAGCATGACGACTCGGCTGCGGTGCGCGATCGACTCGGCCACGACACTGCTCGCGGACGCCGGAATCGACTCCGCGCGTTACGATGCCGAGGAGTTGGCCGCGCACCTGACTGGCACCGAGCGTGGACGTCTGCCGCTGGCCGATTCGCCCGACGATGCCTTCTTCGACCGCTACTACGCCGCGATCACGGCGCGATCCCGCCGAGTGCCGCTGCAACACATCACCGGCACCGCCGCGTTCGGCCCGCTGACGCTGCTCGTCGGGCCCGGCGTCTTCATTCCGCGTCCGGAAACCGAAGCGATGCTGGAATGGGCTACCGCACAGCATCTTTCGGATGCCCCGGTGATCATCGACCTCTGCACCGGTTCGGGTGCGTTGGCGATCGCGCTGGCGCAGCACTGGCCGCAAGCACGCGTACTCGGCATCGACGACTCCGATGCGGCACTCGCGTACGCCCGCCGAAACGCGGCGGGCACCAAGGTCGAGCTAGTCCAGGCTGACGTCGCCGACCGCGGCCTGCTTACCGATGTCGACGGGCAAGTCGATCTCGTGGTGGCCAACCCGCCCTACGTGCCGGATGGTGGCCCGGTCGGACCTGAAGTTTCGCAGTACGATCCGCCGCACGCGGTGTTCGGCGGCCCGGACGGCATGACGGTGATCAGCGCCATCGTCCGGCTCGCGGGTCGTTGGCTGCGTCCGGGCGGCCTCTTCGCCGTCGAACACGACGACACCACGTCGTCGCTGACTTTCGAACTCGTATGCAGAACTGGACTTTTCGGCGACGTCGTGGCCCGAAAAGATCTGACCGGACGGCCGAGGTTCGTCACGGCCCAAAGGGCCGGCGCTCGTGGCTGACATCTTCGACTGCGCCGATCGCGAACAGCGTTCCCGCGGAATCGAATCGGCAGCCGGAGCGGTGAAAAACGGTCGGCTGGTGGTGCTTCCGACCGACACGGTTTACGGCATCGGCGCCGACGCTTTCGACAGCTCGGCAGTGGCCGCCCTGCTCTCGGCCAAGGGCCGTGGACGCGACATGCCCGTGCCGGTGCTGGTCGGATCGTGGCACACCATCGAAGGTCTCGCCCTGTCGGTGACGCAGCCCATGCGTGACCTGATCCGCGCATTCTGGCCCGGGGCGCTGAGCTTGGTCGTCCGGCAAGCGCCAAGCCTGCAGTGGGACCTCGGCGACGCCCGCGGCACTGTGATGCTGCGGATGCCGCTGCACCCGGTGGCCATCGAATTGCTACGTGAGGTCGGGCCGATGGCGGTATCCAGCGCCAACGTGTCCGGCTCCCCGCCGGCCGTCGACGCCGATGATGCGCGCAGGCAGCTCGGCGACCTCGTCGACATCTACCTCGACGCCGGCCCTTCCGCCCAGCAGGCCGCCTCGACGATCCTGGACCTGACCGGGCCGGACCCGCGCATTCTGCGGCCCGGGCCGGTCAGCGCCGAAGGTATCGCAGCGGTGCTCGGCCTGGACACTGCGAGTTTGACCGGCTGATCCGCCGCGGAATTGAATACAGTCGTGGTGCAGTACAACCTCGCGGGTGGTGTGCTCGCGCTGTCCGACCGCGGCGCCGGTGTTCCGCTGCGTGAATTGGCGCTCGTCGGGCTCACCGCCGCGATCATCACCTACTTCGCCACTGGACCCGTACGCCTGCTGGCTACCCGGCTCGGCGCGGTGGCCTTTCCGCGCGAACGCGATGTGCACCTAACGCCGACGCCGCGGATGGGCGGTCTGGCGATGTATGTCGGCGTCCTCGCGGCGGTCTTTCTCGCATCTCAGCTTCCCGCGCTCACACGGGGTTTCGTCTACTCCTCGGGTATGCCTGCGGTGCTGGTGGCAGGCGCGGTGATCATGGGTATCGGCTTGATCGACGATCGATGGGGTCTGGACGCGCTGACGAAGTTCGCCGGCCAGATCACCGCGGCCAGTGTTCTGGTGACCATGGGTGTCGCCTGGAGCGTCATATACATCCCGTTGGGCGGCGTCGGAACCATCGTGCTGGACCAGGCCTCCTCGATCCTGCTGACGCTGGCGCTGACCGTGTCGATCGTCAACGCGATGAACTTCGTTGACGGCCTCGACGGGTTGGCCGCCGGCCTGGGTCTGATAACAGCCTCGGCCATTTGCATCTTCTCGATCGGGCTGCTTCGCGACCACGGGGGTGACGTGCTGTTTTACCCGCCGGCGGTCATTTCCGTGGTGCTGGCCGGAGCCTGCCTGGGATTTTTGCCGCACAACTTCCACCCGGCCAAGATCTTCATGGGGGATTCCGGGTCGATGCTGATCGGTCTGATGTTGGCCGCCGCGTCCACGACGGCTGCCGGACCGATTTCGCAGAACGCTTACGGCGCCCGCGACGTGTTTGCTTTGCTGTCGCCGTTCCTGTTGGTCGTCGCGGTCATGTTTATGCCGATGCTGGACATGTTGCTGGCGGTGATTCGGCGGACCCGGGCGGGCGTGCACTTCTCCACCCCCGACAAAATGCACCTGCATCACCGCCTGCTGCAGATCGGTCATACGCACCGCCGGGTGGTGCTGATCATCTATTTGTGGGTGGGCATCGTCGCTTTCGGCATGGCGAGCACCATCTTTTTCAACCCACGCGATACCGCGGCCGTCATGGTGGGCGCGATCGCGATCGCGGTAATCGCGACGTTGATCCCGCTGCTGCGCCGCCGCGATGACGACCTCTACGACGAGGAGTAGTAGGTTCTTCTTCGATGTGGTACGGTGCTGGTAGAACCCGAATTAACCTCGCGGGTTGCCGGCCACCGGCCATCGGATTCACGTCCGATTGGGCGGACGAACGACCGACAAAGGGGAGTTTCCCTTGGGTGATGCGAGTGCGATGAATGCCCTCCGATACGCTCGACGGGCTACGCAACATTCAACCAGGTAACCCCCCTAGCGAGGACTGAGGTGCAGCAGTGACGACACCAGCGCAAGACGCGCCATTGGTGTTTCCCTCGGTTGCGTTCCGGCCAATTCGTCTCCTTGCCATCTCGTTTGCTCTGACTTTCGTCGCCGTTGCGGCCGCTGCTGCGCTCGGCCACCCGATGGTCGGCGCGTTCTTCGGCGTAGGACTCCTGCTGGGTTTGCTCAACGCCCTCGGCGTGCAGCGCTCGGTCGCCGCGATCACCGCAGACGCGCACCCGCTGAAAAAGAAGATGGCGATGAACTCGGCCAGCCGTCTGCTGTTCATCACCGTGATCGGGCTGGCCGTCGCCTACGTCTTCCGGCCGGCCGGCCTGGGTGTGTTGTTTGGTCTTGCGCTATTCCAGGTGCTGCTGGTGGTGACGACAGCACTGCCGGTCTGGAAAAAGCTGCGTACTGAGTCCGTCGAGCTGGAAGGGAGCGGCAACAGCGATGACTGAGGCGTTCTTGGCCGATGCCGCCATCGAGGTCGGCCACCACGACACCGCCAAGTGGTTCGGCTTGACCGTCAACGTCGATACCATCATGTCCTCTGCGATCGCCGCCGTCATCGTCATCGGCCTGGCATTCTTCTTGCGGTCCAAGGTCACCTCTACCGGGGTGCCGAATGGCGTGCAGTTGTTCTTCGAGGCGATCACCATCCAGATGCGCGATCAGATCGAAACCGCGATCGGCATGCGGATCGCGCCGTTTGTGTTACCGCTGGCCGTCACGCTTTTCGTGTACATCCTGATCTCGAACTGGCTGTCGGTGCTGCCGTTGCAGTACACGCATTCGGCTTCGGAGGCCCCCAAGGAGTTGTTCGGTCCGCCGGCGGCAGATATCAACTACGTGCTGGCGCTGGCGCTGTTCGTCTTCATCTGCTATCACCTGTCGGGCATCTGGCGCAGCGGCCCCATCGGATATCCCGTCAAGGTGCTCAAGGGGCACGTCTGGGACACGCTGCCACCCGGAGTCGGTGCGATCTTCTCGCCCATCAACGTCGTGGAAGAGCTCGCCAAGCCGATCTCGTTGTCGCTCCGACTTTTCGGCAACATGTTTGCCGGCGGCATCCTGGTCGGGCTGATCGCGCTTTTCCCGCCGTATATCTTGTGGGCGCCGAACGCGATCTGGAAGGCATTCGACTTGTTCGTCGGCGCGATCCAGGCGTTTATCTTCGCATTGCTGACGATCTTGTATTTCAGTCAAGCGATGGAGCTGGAAGGGGAACACGAGTAGGACCGAAATCCGCTGGCTCCCACCACAATTACAGACCTGGTAGACGACTACCAAATATCAAGGAGGATAAGCAATGAACCCCACAATCGCTGCCGGCGCCCTCATCGGCGGCGGACTGATCATGGCTGGTGGTGCCATCGGCGCCGGTATTGGTGACGGTATCGCCGGTAACGCCCTGATCTCCGGTATCGCCCGGCAGCCTGAGGCACAGGGCCGACTGTTCACCCCCTTCTTCATCACGGTGGGTCTGGTCGAGGCCGCCTACTTCATCAACTTGGCCTTCATGGCGCTGTTCGTCTTCGCCACCCCGGTCAAGTAACCGCTGAGATGGGTGACATGAGCGCTGTGGTTTGGGCTGAGGGAGGCGGTAGCAACTTCCTCATCCCCAACGGCACCTTCTTCGTCGTGCTAATCATCTTTTTGATCGTGCTCGGCGTGATCGGCACATTCGTGGTGCCACCGATCATGAAGGTGTTGAAAGAACGCGAAAACATGGTCACCAAAACGCTGGCGGACAACAAGAAATCGGCCGAGCAGTTCGCCGCCGCCCGGGAGGACTACGAGAAGGAAATGTCCAAGGCTCGGACCGCGGCGTCGGCGGCCCGCGATGACGCCCGGGCCGAGGGCCGCAAGCACATTGAGCAAATGCGTGCGGACGCCGAGCAGCAAGTCTCCGCAATGCTGCAGGATGCCGCCGAGCAACTCAAGCGCGAGGGCGATGCGGTGGCGGCGGATCTGCGCTCTCGGGTGGAGAACACATCGACGAAGTTGGCCAGCCGCATCCTCGGTGTCGAGATCACCACGTCGGTCACCAGCACCGGGTCCGGGCGGTAGGCAAGATGTCGACATTTATCGGGCAGTTTGTCGGGTTCGTTGTCATCGTGTTGCTGGTGTGGCGCTACGTCGTGCCGCCGGTACGCAGGATGATGGTCGACCGGCAGAACACTGTTCGCGAGCAGTTGGATGACGCTGCAGCTGCCGCAGATCGGCTCGCGGAATCGAAGCAGGCTCACGACAAGGCGCGCAAAGACGCCAAGGCCGAGGCAAAGCGGATCATCGAAGAGGCCCAAGCAGATGCCGAACGCATCGCCGAACAGATGCGCACCCAGGCCGATAGTGAAGTCGAGCGGATCAAAGTGCAGGGCGCCAAGCAGGTCGAGCTATTGCGTTCGCAGCTGATTCGCCAACTGCGCCAGGAGCTCGGTGCCGAATCCGTGCAACGGGCAGGCGAATTGGTGCGCACCTACGTGGCCGACACCGCCCAGCAGTCCGCAACGGTTGATCGCTTTCTCGATGACCTGGATGAGATGGCGCCCTCGGAGGCCGAGATCCACTATCCCGTGCTGGGAAGTATGCGCTCGGCGAGCCGACAGGCGTTGAGTGACTTGCTGGATCGGTTCGGCGAGATCGCGCAAGACCTCGACGACGAGGCGCTCACCACGCTCGCTGAGGAGCTGGTATCGGTTGCGCAACTGCTCACCCATGAAGTAGTCGTCACCCGGTATCTTGCTACGCGGGCCGAAGATAGCGCCCCAAGGATTCGGTTGATTGAGCGGCTGCTCTCCGGCAAGGTGGGGGACTCGGCGGTTGAGGTACTCCGAATTGCCGTGTCGGAGCGTTGGTCCGATAGCCCCGACCTGATCGTTGCCGTCCAACACATTGCGCGGCAGGCTTTTTTGGTCCGCGCGGAGCGCGCCGGCCAGATCGACGAAGTTGCAGACCAGCTGTTTTGGTTTAGCCGAATTCTCGACGTCCAGCCGCGGCTGGCCACTCTGCTCGGGGACACCTCAGTGCCCGCCGAAGAGCGGCTCAAGCTGCTGCGCAACGTGCTCGGACGCGCTGGCCATAACGTCAGCCCGATCGCGGCCGCGCTGCTGGCTCAGACTGTCGAGCTGTTGCAGGGGGAACCGGCCGACGACGCGATACTCCGTTTGGCCGGAGTGGCGGTGGCTCGCCACGGCGAGGTCGTAGCACGCGTGAACGCCGCTGCCGAACTCAGCGATGCCCAGCGCACCCGCCTCACTGAGGTGTTGAGCCGGGTCTACAACCACCCGGTGACCGTGCAGATGCACATCGACCCAGGACTGCTGGGCGGCCTCGCGATTTCGGTCGACGACGAGGTCATCGACGGGACGCTCTCGTCCCGCCTCGCCAGAGCGCAGACCCAGCTACCAGACTGAAATACCGACCAAGTCACCAACAAGCAGGAAGACGAAAAGCCATGGCAGAGTTGACAATCTCCGCTGAAGATATTCAGGGCGCGATCGACGAATACGTTAGCTCCTTTCACTCCGACACCGCCCGTGAGGAAGTCGGCCTCGTCGTCGACGCCGGTGATGGTATTGCCCACGTCCAGGGTCTGCCGTCGGTGATGACCCAGGAGCTCCTCGAGTTCCACGGCGGTGTCCTCGGCGTCGCGCTGAACCTCGACGAGCACACCGTCGGGGCAGTAATCCTGGGTGACTTCGAGAAACTCGCAGAGGGCCAGCAGGTGAAGCGCACCGGTGACGTGCTGTCGGTGCCGGTCGGCGACGGGTTCCTCGGCCGGGTGGTCAACCCACTCGGCCAGCCGATCGACGGCCGCGGCGACATCGAGTCCGAAGAACGTCGGGCGTTGGAAATCCAGGCCCCGTCGGTGGTGCAGCGCCAAGGCGTGAAAGAGCCACTGCAGACTGGGATCAAGGCGATCGACGCGATGACTCCGATCGGGCGCGGACAGCGTCAGCTGATCATCGGCGACCGTAAGACCGGCAAGACCGCGGTATGCGTCGACACCATCCTCAACCAGCGCCAGAACTGGGAGAGCGGTGACGAGGATAAGCAGGTGCGGTGTGTATACGTAGCGATCGGCCAGAAGGGCACCACGATCGCTGCTGTCCACAACACACTGGAAGAGGGCGGCGCGATGGACTACACGACGATTGTCGCCGCTCCTGCATCTGACTCCGCTGGCTTCAAATGGCTTGCGCCATACACTGGTTCGTCCATCGCTCAGCACTGGATGTATCAGGGTAAGCACGTGTTGATCGTGTTCGACGACCTGAGCAAGCAGGCCGAGGCCTACCGGGCAATCTCACTGCTGCTCCGCCGGCCCCCGGGCCGCGAGGCTTACCCGGGCGATGTGTTCTACCTGCACTCCCGCCTGCTGGAGCGTTGCGCCAAGCTGTCCGATGAGCTGGGAGGCGGCTCGTTGACCGGTCTGCCCGTTATCGAGACCAAGGCCAACGACATCTCCGCCTACATCCCGACCAATGTCATCTCGATCACCGACGGGCAGTGCTTCCTGGAGTCCGATCTGTTCAACCAAGGTGTCCGGCCGGCGATCAACGTCGGCGTCTCGGTGTCTCGGGTCGGCGGTGCGGCACAGATCAAGGCGATGAAGGAAGTGGCCGGCTCGCTGCGCCTGGACCTATCGCAGTACCGCGAGCTGGAATCGTTCGCTGCCTTCGCTTCTGATCTCGACGCCACCTCCAAGGCACAGTTGGAGCGGGGTGAGCGGTTGGTCGAATTGCTCAAGCAGCCGCAAAACCAGCCGGTTCCGGTTGAGGAGCAGGTGGTCGCGATCTTCCTGGGAAGTGGTGGTCATCTGGATTCGGTTCCTGTTGAAGACGTGCGGCGGTTCGAAACCGAATTCCTCGACCACATTCGGGCTTCTGAAGGAGGCATCCTTTCTGAGATCCGGGAATCCCAGAAGCTTTCCGAAGAGACGGAAAACAAGTTGACCGACGCGGTCAAGGACTTCAAGAAGGGCTTCGCGGCCACCGGCGGTGGCTCAGTGGTGCCCGACGAGCATGTCGCAGCCCTTGACGAGGAAAAAGTGGCGAAAGAGGCAGTGCAGGTGCACAAGCCCGCACCGCCGGAGAAAGAGAAGAAGTAATCGACGATGGCTGCCACACTTCGTGAACTGCGGGGCCGGATCCGCTCCGCCGGGTCGATCAAGAAGATCACCAAGGCGCAGGAGATGATCGCGACATCGCGTATCGGCAAGGCGCAGGCGCGGCTAAACGAGGCCCGGCCCTACGCCGCCGAGATCACCAACATGCTCACCACGTTGGCCGACAACGCAGCATTGGACCATCCGCTGCTGGTCGAACGTCCAGAGCCGAAGCGGGCCGGCGTACTGGTGGTCTCGTCCGACCGCGGCCTCTGTGGCGCGTACAACTCGAGTGCCTTCCGCCGGGCCGAGGAGCTTTTCTCGCGGTTGCGGCAGGACGGCAAGGCGCCGGTGCTCTACACTGTCGGACGTAAAGCGTTGGGCTACTACACATTCCGAAATTGGGATATCAGCGAGTCGTGGACGGGCTTCTCGGAACGGCCCAGCTACGAGGATGCAACGAAGGTGGCCGAAACGCTGGTGGACACCTTTATGGCCGGCGCCGATGGCAACGGCCACGAGGATGGCGCCGCCGGCGTTGACGAGCTGCACATCGTCTACACCGAGTTCAAGTCGATGATGTCGCAGTCGGCCGAGGCGCACCGCATCGCGCCGATGGTCGTGGAGTACGTCGAGGAGGACAGAGGACCGCACACGTTGTACTCCTTCGAGCCGGATGCGACGACGCTGTTCGAGGCGCTTCTGCCGCGATACTTGACCACTCGCGTGTATACAGCGCTGCTCGAGTCGGCTGCTTCGGAGCTGGCATCGCGGCAACGGGCGATGAAGTCGGCTAGCGACAACGCTGACGATCTGATCAAGGACCTCACCCTTCAAGCCAACCGTGAGCGGCAGGCTCAAATCACCCAGGAAATCAGCGAAATCGTCGGTGGCGCAAACGCGCTCGCCGACGCAGCGAAGTAAGCCCATCAGGAAGCGAAGAAGACATGGCTGCTACCACCCAGAAGTCGAAGAACACCAAGAGAACTGACACCCAGGGCCGCGTGGTACGGGTTACCGGACCCGTTGTGGACGTCGAGTTCCCTCGTGGCTCGGTGCCGGGGCTGTTCAATGCTCTGCACGCCGATATCACGTTCGAGTCGCTCGCCAAAACCCTGACGCTGGAGGTCGCACAGCACCTCGGCGACAACTTGGTCCGGACCATCTCGCTGCAGCCGACCGATGGCTTGGTACGCGGTGTCGAGGTGACCGACACCGGAGACTCGATCTCGGTGCCGGTCGGCGACGGCGTCAAGGGCCACGTGTTCAACGCACTGGGCGACTGCCTCGACGAGGAAGGCTACGGAGAAGACTTCGACCACTGGCCTATTCACCGCAAGCCGCCGCCATTCGACGAGCTGGAACCGCGCACCGAGATGCTCGAGACCGGCCTGAAGGTCGTCGACTTGCTGACGCCCTACGTGCGCGGTGGCAAGATCGCGCTGTTCGGCGGTGCCGGCGTGGGCAAGACTGTTCTGATCCAGGAGATGATCAACCGCATCGCCCGAAACTTCGGTGGTACCTCGGTATTCGCCGGCGTCGGCGAGCGCACCCGTGAAGGCAATGACCTGTGGGTCGAGCTCGGCGAAGCCGATGTGCTCAAGGACACCGCGCTGGTGTTCGGTCAGATGGACGAGCCGCCCGGCACCCGTATGCGGGTGGCGTTGTCGGCGTTGACGATGGCCGAGTACTTCCGTGACGAGCAGGGCCAGGACGTGTTGTTGTTTATCGACAACATCTTCCGGTTCACCCAGGCCGGCTCCGAGGTATCCACACTGCTCGGCCGGATGCCCTCGGCGGTGGGGTATCAGCCCACGCTGGCCGACGAAATGGGTGAGCTCCAGGAGCGGATCACGTCGACACGTGGCAAGTCCATCACCTCGATGCAGGCCGTGTACGTGCCCGCCGACGACTACACCGACCCCGCGCCCGCGACGACGTTCGCCCACCTGGACGCCACTACCGAGCTGTCCCGAAACGTGTTCTCCAAAGGCATCTTCCCCGCAGTAGACCCATTGGCATCCAGCTCTACGATCCTGGACCCCTCGGTGGTCGGCGACGAGCACTACCGGGTGGCCCAGGAAGTGATTCGGATCCTGCAGCGCTACAAGGACCTTCAAGACATCATCGCGATTCTGGGCATCGACGAGCTGTCCGAGGAAGACAAGCAACAGGTCAACCGGGCGCGACGGATCGAGCGGTTCCTCTCGCAGAACATGATGGCGGCCGAACAGTTCACCGGTCAGCCCGGCTCCACCGTGCCGGTGAAGGAAACCATCGAGGCGTTCGACAAGCTCACCAAGGGCGAGTTCGACCATGTGCCCGAGCAGGCCTTCTTCCTGATCGGCGGCCTCGACGACCTAGCCAAGAAGGCCGAAAGCTTCGGCGCCAAACTGTGACGGATCGAGTGTGACATGGCTGAGATGACCGTGGAGATCGTTGCCGTCGACCGCAAGATCTGGTCGGGTGAGGCGACGTTCCTCTTCACCCGCACGACCGTTGGCGAGATCGGCATCCTGCCAAGGCATATCCCGTTGGTCGCGCAGTTGGTCGACGACGCAATGGTTCGCGTCGAACGTGAAGGCGAAAAGGACCTGCGCATCGCGGTGGACGGCGGCTTTCTATCGGTGACCGAAGAGTCGGTCAGCATCCTCGCCGAATCCGCCGAATTCGAATCGGAGATCGACGAGGCCGCGGCTAAAGAGGATTCGGAATCAGACGACCCCCGCGTCGCCGCCAGAGGGCGAGCCAGACTGCGCGCTGTCGGCGCGCTCGATTAGCGGGCCGCCGCGATGAGCGCGCTCATGATTACCATGGTCGTGCTCGTCGCCGTCTTGGGGATTGCCGTCGCCGCCTTGAGTTATCGCTTGTGGAAGCTACGCCAGGGTGGGACGGCGGCGATCATGCGCGACATCCCCGCAGTCGGGGGACATGGTTGGCGTCACGGCGTGATCCGCTACCGCGGCGGGGATGCGGCATTCTTTCGCTTGTCCAGTGTTCGGCTGTGGCCGGATCGCCAGCTCAACAGGCGAGGGGTGGAGATCGTTTCGCGGCGTCCGCCACGCGGCGACGAATTCGACATCATGACTGAAGAGATCATCGTGTTGGAATTGCGCGACGCAACGCAGGAGCGCAGGACGGGCTACGAAATCGCGCTGGACCGAGGCGCATTGACCGCTTTCCAGTCGTGGCTGGAATCACGTCCCTCACCACGTGCACGCCGTCGCAGCACCTGACCTGCAGGTTTACTTCTCGTGCCGCCCAGGCTGTTCGCCGCCCGGCTTCCAGAGCACGTCGCCGTCCGGGTTGGCCACTCGGCACAAGATAAACAGTAAGTCGGACAACCGATTCAGATATTTCGCCGGCAGCGTACTGATATCCGACGGGTGCACGTCGATCGCCGCCCATGCGGAACGCTCGGCGCGGCGTGCGGCGGTGCGCGCCACATGCAGCAGCGCCGAAAGTCGCGTACCGCCTGGAAGGATAAAGGAATTCAGCGCCGGCAGGCCTTCGTTGAACTCGTCGCACCACGTCTCGAGTCGATCGATGTATGACTGCGTGATCCGCAGTGGGGGATACTTCGGGTTCTCCACGATTGGAGTCGAGAGATCCGCGCCCGCGTCGAACAAGTCGTTCTGCACTTGCCTCAGGACATCGGTCAGCCGTTCCTCGGGGTTTCCCAGCGCGATCGCAACGCCGATCGCCGCGTTGGTCTCGTCGCAGTCGGCGTATGCCACCAACCTCGGATCGTTTTTGGAGACCCGCGAGAAATCACTCAACCCCGTCGTGCCGTCGTCGCCGGTCCGGGTATAGATGCGGGTCAGGTGTACTGCCATGACTCAAAACCGTACCGCCCGGAACCGCCGTGCTGACTGACAGGGCGATAGCGCTTCACTAAACTAACCCGGGTGGCGGAGCGATTCGTGGTGACCGGTGGGAGTCGGTTGTCGGGCGAAGTCGCTGTCGGTGGGGCGAAGAACAGTGTTCTCAAGCTGATGGCCGCGGCCCTGCTCGCTGAAGGCACCAGCACGATCACCAACTGCCCCGACATTCTTGACGTCCCGCTGATGGCGGAGGTGCTGAGGGGCCTGGGCGCCACCGTCGAATTAGCCGGGGCAACCGTGCGCATCACCTCCCCGGATGAGCCCAAATACGACGCCGACTTCGCCGCGGTCCGCCAATTCCGCGCCTCGGTCTGCGTGCTCGGCCCGCTCGTCGGGAGATGCAAGCGGGCCAAAGTCGCGCTGCCAGGGGGCGACGCAATCGGGTCACGGCCGCTGGACATGCACCAAGCCGGACTCCGGCAGTTGGGAGCGGTCTGCAACATCGAGCACGGATGTGTCGTTGCCCAGGCAGATACCTTGCGAGGCGCGGAAATTCAGTTGGAATTCCCCTCAGTGGGGGCCACCGAAAACATCTTGATGGCTGCGGTGTTGGCGGAGGGCGTCACCACCATCCACAACGCGGCGCGCGAACCAGACGTGGTGGACCTGTGCACGATGCTGAATCAGATGGGTGCGCGCGTCGAGGGCGCCGGTTCGCCGACCATGACGATCACCGGTGTACCGCGGCTGTATCCGACCGAGCACCGCGTCATCGGCGATCGGATCGTGGCGGCCACCTGGGGGATCGCCGCGGCGATGACCCGCGGTGACATCACGGTCACCGGGGTTGATCCCGCGCACCTTCAGGTTGTACTGCACAAACTGCACGACGCCGGCGCCACCGTTACGCAGACGGACGACAGCTTCCGGGTGACGCAGTACGAGCGCCCCAAGGCCGTCAATGTCGCAACGTTGCCGTTCCCGGGGTTCCCGACCGATCTGCAGCCGATGGCGATCGGCCTGGCATCAATCGCCGATGGCACGTCCATGATCACCGAGAACGTGTTCGAAGCGCGGTTCCGTTTTGTCGAGGAGATGATCCGCCTCGGCGCCGACGCTCGCACCGACGGGCACCATGCCGTTGTGCGCGGCCTGCCGCAGCTGTCGAGTGCGCCGGTGTGGTCATCGGACATCCGGGCCGGCGCCGGTCTCGTGCTGGCAGGGTTGGTCGCCGACGGTGACACCGAAGTACACGACGTCTTTCACATCGACCGTGGCTACCCGTTGTTCGTGGAAAATCTGGCCAGTCTCGGAGCGGAGATCGAGCGCGTAGAGTAGTTGAGACATAACGACTCTCGCCGATCCTGAACAGAGCGGTAGCGAGTTGACCGTGCCTATGCCGCGGAGTATAGTGGCAGGGTTGCCTGTTCAAGGGTGTTGTTTGAGAACTCAATAGTGTGTTTGGTGGTTTTGTTTTTGTTGTTGTTTTTTGGCCGCGTTTCAGCGCCCCGTGTTGGGACGTGGTTTTGTTGATGCCAGTTTTTTGGTGTCTTGTTTTTGTCAGGTTTCTCTGATTTGAATTCTGCCCACTTTGGTGGGGGTTTTTGTTTGGAGAGTTTGATCCTG
>DATJOR010000390.1:0-10426 GCA_035506875.1 Mycobacterium sp. | reverse complement strand
TTCTGGCCATTGTTGTTCGCTAACGTCACACTGCGGCTACTGGGCAGCGACGACTTCTCCGCCGACGCTAAACAGCAGGCCGGCGCCGATCTCACCAAAGCCGCCCAGGACGGTGCGTTGAACATTCCGATCGCTCCCGCTAACCCGCTCGCGGAGATCGCCGCAGCACACGACCATGTCGACAATGGACCCCGAAACGGCCGTGTGCTGCTTGCCATTCCGGGCTGAAGTCGGAAAGGCGGCTCAGGAAAAATTTGCTTGCGCGCAGGTGCTCGGCGAGGTGATGTTATTTCCTCCGTAGACCACCTGGATATGCGTGCACATGATGACCGGCACGTTGGTCCGTGATTGGCCGGTCCGCCAGTCCGTCGCGTCGATCCGACCCGTGGTCTGGTACTTGTCCGGCGCACCCTCGCCCATGTAGATCGTCGTGACGTTGTCGTGCCCACCCTCTTTGAAGACCCGGTCGTATTGCGAGGTGGCGTGCACGTCGAGATACAGCGTCCGGTCCATTGAGCGGATGTCGGTGCTTTGGCGGGACCAGAGGTCGTTTGGAAAACCGGCGATCCCGTCACCGGTCTTGCGGTCGGCGCCAACGGTGAAGTCGCAACTGCCGTTGGCGGCGTGGCAGTCCAGTGTGGCGCGCGTCTCCAGCTGGGTGCCGTCGTTGAGGGGCATCAGCGTGGTGGCGGTATTGCTGGCGGCAGAGGCAACGCCGGACCCGACCAACGGCGTCAACGCCAGCATCAGGCCGCAGAGACCTAAGCCCGCCAGTGCTGTCACCAGCCGGTTCATCCTGCGTCCTCTCGCCACGGTCTGAGCAGAACTTACGCTGCGGCTACTCGTCGTAGGTGACTTCTACCGAATCGGTTTCCGGGTGCGACTGGCAGGCCAGGATCAACCCGTCGTCGAGGTCCTGCTGCTCCAAGACGTCATTGACCTCCATGCAGACTTTGCCGCTGCGCAGCGTGGTGGCGCAGGCGCCGCAGTGGCCCTCACGACAGGAGAACGGCGCGTCCAGGCCGGCATCCAGCAGCACGTCGAGGAGCTTGGCGTTACGCGGCCACGACACGGTATGCGTCTGCCCGTCGAGCTCGACCACAGCGGTGGCCGGCGGCTCGTCACTCTCGTCTTCGATTTTCACCGCGGCGAACGGGTCGGAGTCCAGCGACTTGAATACCTCGAGATGTACTTGCTGCGCAGGCACTTTCAGGGTTTCGAGGGCTTCGCGCGCGGCCGCCATGAACGGGCCGGGTCCGCAGATGAACGCCTGCCGGTCGGTGAACGGGGCGGCCAGCTGCGCCAGCGCGGTGGCGGACGGCAAGCCTTGCAGCGACTCCAGCCAGTGCACGACGGTCAGCCGGTCGGGGTATTTGGCGGCGAGTTCGCGCAGGGCGTCCGCGAAGATCACCGAGCGATCGTCGCGGTTGGCGTAGAGCAACACCACTTGCCCGCTGCCTTCGGACAGCGCCGACTTGCAGATCGACATGACCGGCGTGATCCCGCTGCCCGCGGCCAGCAGCAGGAAGTCGTCGTCGAGCGTCTTGGGCACAAACGTGCCCGACGGCGCCAGCACGTGAATCCGCATGCCGGGATGCGCGTGGTCGCACAGCCAGTTCGACGCGTAGCCGTCTTTGTCCCGCTTGACGGTGACGGTCATCGCTTCGTCGACGAACGGTGAGCTGCACAGCGAATAGCAGCGCGCCACCGATCCGGTGCGATCGCTGGGCACCCGCAGCGTCAAGAACTGGCCGGGTGCGTAGCGCAGCCGCTCGGCCGGTATCTCAGGATCTTGGGGCCCCTCCGGGACCCGGAACACCAGCGATCGCGCGTCCTCGGTCTCGGCGACGACGTCGGCGATCTGCAACTCCAGGACATGGCTGCCCAGCGGTTCGTCGGGAATTGTGTCCGTCACACCCCCGTCCTTCCGTTTGTCATAACTAGAACAGGTTACAGAAAGATGGATCGGTATCGCTACCAGCCGCAGGAACAGCCTGCTCGACACGAATCGGAACGTGTTCTAGTCTCTGTCTAAGTAAGCCACCTATGGAGGAACCCGTGACGTCCATTGAACAACGTGACGCCCAGTCGGTCCTAGACGGCATCGACGAACTGCTGCCCAAATTGCGGCAGCGGGCCCAGGAGACCGAAGACCTGCGCCGGTTGCCCGACGCCACGGTCAGCGAGCTTCAGGAGATCGGTTTCTTCCGGCTGCTCCAGCCCGAGCAGTGGGGCGGCCTGCAATGCGACCCCGTGGTCTTCTACGAGGCGGCCCGCCGCCTGGCCAGCGCCTGCGGCTCCACCGGCTGGGTGAGCTCGATCATCGGCGTGCACAACTGGCACCTGGCGCTGTTCGACCAGCAGGCCCAGGACGAGGTCTGGGGTCAGGACACCAATGTCCGGATCTCGTCGTCGTACGCCCCGATGGGTGCCGGCGTCGTGGTCGAGGGCGGCTACCTGGTGAGCGGCTCGTGGAACTGGTCGTCGGGCTGTGACCACGCGACGTGGGCGTTCCTGGGCGGGCCGGTCATCAAGGACGGTCGGCCGGTGGACTTCGGCAGCTTCTTGATCCCGCGCACCGAATACCGCATCGACGATGTCTGGCATGTGGTCGGGTTGCGCGGCACCGGCAGCAACACCGTCGTCGTCAAAGACGTGTTCGTGCCCCGGCACCGGTTCTTGTCGTACAAGGCGATGAACGACGGCACCGCAGGCGGCTATGAGAACAACACCGCTCCGGTTTACAAAATGCCTTGGGGCACAATGCATCCCACGACCATTTCGGCGCCAATCGTCGGAATGGCTTACGGCGCGTACGACGCGCACGTGGAGCACCAGGGCAAGCGGGTGCGGGCGGCGTTCGCCGGCGAGAAAGCCAAGGACGACCCGTTCGCCAAGGTTCGTATCGCCGAGGCGGCCAGCGACATCGACGCGGCGTGGCGGCAGTTGAGCGGAAACGTTGCCGATGAGTACGCGCTGCTGGCCGCCGGCAAGGAGATCCCGTTCGAGCTGCGGGCCCGCGCCCGTCGTGATCAGGTGCGCGCCACCGGCCGGGCGATCGCTTCGGTCGACCGGCTGTTCGAGGCATCGGGAGCCACGGCACTGGGCAATGATCAACCGGTGCAACGCTTCTGGCGCGATGCGCACGCCGGACGGGTGCACGCCGCCAACGACCCCGAGCGGGCCTACCAGATCTTCGGTAACCACGAGTTCGGGCTGCCGCCCGGCGACACGATGGTCTGATGCGCGCCGGCGACGATGCAGAGCGAAGCGATGAGGAGGAGCGGCGCTAAGTGACAGCAACGCAGGAACTCACCTTCGAGTCCACCTCGCGGTTCGTCGAGGTCGACGTCGACGGACCGCTGAAGCTGCACTACCACGAAGCAGGTGTTGGTCACGACCAGACTGTGGTGCTGCTGCACGGCGGTGGCCCCGGAGCGGCGAGCTGGACGAACTTCTCGCGCAACATCCCGGTGCTGGCCGAGCGTTTTCACGTGCTTGCCGTTGATCAGCCCGGTTATGGCCACTCCGACAAACGCGCCGAACACGGCCAGTTCAATCACTACGCGGCCCGTGCGCTCAAGGGCCTGTTCGACCAACTGGGCCTGGGACGTGTTCCGCTGGTGGGCAATTCGCTGGGCGGAGGCACCGCTGTCCGGTTCGCGCTGGATTATCCCGACAAGGCCGGGCGGCTGGTGCTGATGGGTCCCGGCGGGCTGAGCGTAAACCTGTTTGCGCCCGATCCGACCGAGGGCGTCAAGCGGCTGGGCAAGTTCTCGGTCGAGCCGACGCGGGAGAACCTCGAGGCGTTCCTGCGGGTGATGGTCTATGACCAGAAGCTGATCACCCCGGAGCTTATCGACGAGCGCTTCGCGTTGGCGTCCACGCCCGAATCGTTGACGGCGACTCGGGCGATGGGGATGTCGTTCTCCGGGGCCGATTTCGAGCTCGGCATGATGTGGCGCGAGGTGTACAGGCTGCGCCAGCCGGTGCTGTTGATCTGGGGCCGCGAAGATCGGGTCAACCCGATCGACGGCGCACTGGTCGCGCTGAAGACCATTCCGCGAGCGCAACTGCACGTGTTCGGGCAATGTGGACACTGGGCGCAGGTGGAGAAGTTCGACGAATTCAACAAGCTGACCATTGACTTCCTGGGAGGCGCGTGATGAGTAGCGCGGGTATTCGGTCGCTGGGCTACCTGCGCATCGAGGCCACCGACATGGCGGCGTGGCGGGAGTACGGACTGAAGGTCCTCGGCATGATCGAGGGCAGCGGATCGACCGAGGGCGCGCTTTACCTGCGGATGGACGACTTCCCTGCGCGGCTGGTGATCGTGCCCGGTGAGCAGGACCGGCTGGCCGAGGCCGGTTGGGAATGCGCGAATGCAGCTGGACTGCAAGAGATTCGGAAGCGGCTCGATGTCGAGGGCACGCCCTACAAGGAGGCCACCGCCGCCGAGTTGGCCGACCGGCGCGTCGACGAGATGATCCGGTTCTCGGATCCCTCGGGCAACTGCCTGGAGGTTTTCCACGGCGCCGCGCTAGAGCACCGTCGGGTCGTCAGCCCCTACGGGCACAAGTTCGTCACCGCCGAGCAGGGCCTTGGACACGTGGTGCTGACCACCCGCGACGACGAGGAGTCACTGCACTTCTACCGCGACGTGCTCGGGTTCAAGCTGCGTGACTCGATGCGGTTGCCTCCGCAGTTGGTGGGCCGACCCGCCGACGGTGCGCCGGCTTGGCTGCGGTTCTTCGGCTGCAACCCTCGTCATCACAGCCTGGCCTTCATGCCGGGACAGACACCCAGCGGCATCGTGCATCTGATGATGGAAGTGGAGCAGGCCGACGATGTGGGCCTGTGTCTGGACCGGGCGTTACGCCGCAAGGTGCCGATGTCGGCCACGCTGGGTCGCCACGTCAACGACCTGATGCTGTCCTTCTACATGAAGACACCCGGCGGCTTCGACGTCGAATTCGGTTGCGAGGGACGGCAGGTCGATGATCACGACTGGATCGCCAGGGAGAGCACCGCGGTGAGCCTGTGGGGCCATGACTTCAGCATCGGCTTCCGCGGGTAGCTGGAGCTGTTCATGGCCGAGCAGATCGATTCACGCACCTTCCGGCAGGTGCTGGGCCAGTTCTGCACGGGAATCACCATCATCACGACGGTGCACGACGACGTCCCGGTCGGCTTCGCCTGTCAGTCGTTCGCGGCGTTGTCGCTGGAGCCGCCGCTGGTGCTGTTCTGCCCGACCAAGGTGTCGCGCTCCTGGAAAGCCATCGAGGCATCCGGGAAGTTCTGCGTCAACGTGTTGACCGAGAGCCAGAAGGACGTATCGGCGCGCTTCGGGTCCAAGGAACCGGACAAGTTCGCCGGTATCGACTGGAGCGCTTCACCTTTGGGTTCGCCCGTCATCGATGGATCATTGGCCTTTATCGACTGCACGGTGGCGTCGGTGCACGACGGCGGCGACCATTTCGTGGTGTTCGGCGCGGTGCAGTCGCTTTCGGAGGTGCCCAAGATCAAGCCGCGACCACTGCTTTTCTACCGCGGCGACTACACCGGCATCGAGCCGGACAAGACCACACCCGCGCAATGGCGTGACGACCTGGAGGCGTTTCTGACCACGACCACCCAGGACACCTGGCTTTAGCCGATCAGCGCACATCTCCGGTTTGATGTTCCCCCGCGGGGGCTACGCTCTGCGATGTGATCCGGATTGGCGCCGTCGCAGCGTTGGCGGCTCTTGCGGCGGCCCTGCTGTCCGTGGCCGTCTTGGTGTCTTCGGGCTGGTGGATTCCGGCGGCGGTGGTCGCGGCCTTCGCGGCCGTCGGCATCTACGATCTTGTTCAGCGCAAGCACTCGGTGCTGCGGAACTACCCCGTTCTGGGGCATATGCGTTTTCTGCTGGAGGCACTACGGCCGGAAATCCAGCAGTACTTCATCGAACGCAACTTCGACGGGCGACCGTTCGACCGTGACGTCCGTTCATTGATTTATGAACGGGCCAAAGGTACTGCCGCCGAATCGGCTTTCGGGACCGAGCGCGATATCGATCAGGTCGGCTACGAGTACCTGGTGCATTCGGCCCAACCCGTCGATCCTCCCGACGAACCGTTCCGGGTGCGAATCGGTGGACCCGATTGCACGCGACCTTACGACATGGCGCTGATGAATGTCTCGGCGATGAGCTTCGGCGCGCTTTCGGCCAACGCGCTACGCGCGTTGAACAACGGCGCGCGCAAGGGCCATTTCGCCCATGACACCGGGGAAGGTGGGCTGACTCCGTTTCATCTTGGCGGCGCTGACGTCGTGTGGGAGATCGGCTCAGGCTATTTTGGCACCCGCACCAAAGACGGCAAGTTCGATCCGGATCAGTTCGCGGACAAGGCCGCTCACGATCTGGTCAAGTGCATCTCGATCAAGCTGAGCCAAGGCGCCAAGCCCGGTATCGGAGGCGTGCTCCCAGCCGCAAAGGTCAGCAAGGAGATCGCCCGCTACCGAGGCGTGCCGGTCGGCGAGAAGTGTGTCAGCCCCGCCGCACATTCGGCGTTCCACACCCCCCGCGAACTGATCAGGTTTGTCGCGCGGCTGCGCGAACTAGCCGACGGGAAACCGGTGGGCTTCAAGCTGTGCGTCAGCTCCCGGGTCGATCTGTTGGCGGTCTGCAAGGCGATGCTGGCCGAAGCGGTGACGCCCGACTTCATCATCGTCGACGGCGCCGAAGGCGGAACCGCGGCGGCGCCACTGGAGTACGAGGACAACGTGGGCCTTCCGCTCACCGACGGATTGATGACCGTGCACAACGCCTTAGTGGGAACTGGTCTGCGGGACAGGATACGGATCGGGGCGAGCGGCAAAGTCGCCTCCGGAAACGACATCGTGAAGCGCCTGATCCAGGGCGCGGATTACACGAACTCGGCACGATCAATGATGATGGCGGTGGGCTGCATCCAATCTCAGCGGTGTCATACCAACCACTGTCCTGTCGGTGTCGCAACCCAGGATCCGTCTCGGGCAAGAGCTCTCGATGTCGGTGACAAGAGCGAGCGCGTGTACCGCTACCAGCGAGCCACGGTCGCCCAGGCGATGCGCCTGATGGCCTCAATGGGTGCCTCCGACCCGTCGATGCTCAATCCGCATATGTTGCGCAAGCGGGTCTCGGCCACCGAGCAACGGTCGTACGCAGAGGTTTACGAGTGGCTGGAGCCGGCAGTGCTGCTCAACCATATGCCCAGCGGATGGCGATCGGATTGGGAAGCTGCCGACCCAGACTCCTTTGCCCCAGTCGGCACACGAGCTCAGCGCTGAGAGGTGATTGCGGTGTTCGGGTGCAACAGCTTCGTCCGAATTGCAACAGATCGTTCACCTGAGCGGCCGGGCATCTGACAGCATGGGATCGCGCGTGGATCGTAACCAAATGCCCTGCCGACCCCAATATGTCGCGACGCGAAGGGGGTGTACCCGTGAACGCTGTCGAGCGATGGTGGCGCGAGAGCGATCACTTTGACTGGTTGACGCTTTATTTGAACACCCGGGGTATCCGCCTGAGATGGCGGGCGATGATCGCCGCTGTGATCGCCTCGATCGCCGTGGTGCCGACGGTGGTGTTGCTCAGGCCGAGCCTGTCGCACTATCCGGCTGCGGTCGTGGTAGCACCGGTTGCCAGCGGCTTCGGCATCACAGTGGCGTTACTGTGGTTGATCCGCTGGCCTACCCGTGTCCAGTCCATGCTCTACTCCCACATCGGCAGCGTCTGCATCGCGGCGGCGTGCCTCGTGCAAGGCGACCCGCTCGCGGGGTTACTGGGCTGTTGCGCGTTCGCGATGCTCGGCGGCTATATCGCGTTATTTCACACTGCGGCGGACATGATGGCTAACTTCGCGATCGCTATGACCACTGCCGCAGTGCTCGGCGCGCGCCTCATCCGCCACTTCGACGCAGTAGTGACGGGCTGCGGGTTTCT
The DNA here is from genome assembly GCA_035506875.1 of Mycobacterium sp. Taxonomy (GTDB): domain Bacteria; phylum Actinomycetota; class Actinomycetes; order Mycobacteriales; family Mycobacteriaceae; genus Mycobacterium. The sequence goes on along the minus strand of DATJOR010000390.1, from coordinate 2,460 downwards.
GCTCGTCCTGATGCTGAATGTGGGGTTTCCGTTCGCGGTGCAGTGGCTGCTCCATGCGCTGGGCAGCGACTTGCGAAGTTCCAGCCGCGACACACTCACGGGTCTACTGATCCGTCGGGCCTTTTACCAATCGGCGTACGCGCTGCTCCTTCGTCGCCGAGAAGGACCGACCTACCTCGGCGTGGCGATGATCGATTTGGATAATTTCAAGCGCCTCAACGACACTCATGGCCATTCCACCGGGGACAAAGCCCTCGTCGAGGTGGCCCGCACCCTTCGCCTCGCCTGTCCGCCAACCTCGGTAATTGCCCGCTTCGGCGGCGAGGAGTTCGTCGTCGCCGACACCTTCGGCACCGACGACCTGCACGAGATCGCCGAACAGTGGCGCACAGCCATCGCCGCCATCAGCTACCCCATCACGGCCAGCATCGGCATTGCGAGCGCGCTGCTGCGCGGGAGCGTCGACCCCGCCGAGCGTGTACTCATCGACGACCTGGTCGACCTCGCCGACACCACCATGTACGCGGCCAAACACGCCGGTGGAAACCAAAGTCGCTCCACCCACATCCCGCGCGCGAACTTCGAGGGCAGCCCCGCTTAACAGCGCGTCTGAGCTAATGCCAGCGCGCTTGGTGATCGGCGTGCGTAGTCAGGTAGGCGCCCGGGCCGAAGAACTCATCGTAGAAGTCGACATCGAGATGTTGGGCCTGTAAGTACATCAGCACGTGCACGGTCGGCACCGTGCCGGGCAACTTGCCGAAGGCATCGTAGATGTAAGAGGCTTCGGCCGTGACGAGTTCCTGAATGCCGTCGGGCGGTAGCGCGGAGGCGCGCACCTTCGGTGTATCCGACCACGGCCCGTGCGTATCGGGGTGAAACGGGCCGCCCGGGCCGTACTTTCGCGCAACCAGCTTCTCCACCCCCGCCGCCACCGTGGGCACATGCGGCGGGCTGAGCGTCTCGAAATACCCGGGCAGCCCGGTGACGTTGGGGAAGGGCCAGCGCTCGTCGTTGTCGGCGACGAAGCCCAGCCCGGGTGCGCTCGGATCACCTGAGCCGCCCAACACCGACAACCGATTGAGCCCGTCGTAGGTCCAGCCGCCGAGACCCATCGCCTGCAGCGCGAGCACCCCGTTGTTGGCGGCGATCGCGAGTTCCGCGCTTGCCTCGGTGATCGTGTACTGCTCGATGAACGACAGCGGGAGTGGGTCGTCGGCGTGCGGTAGCGAGGTAAACCGTTGCAGGCCTGGGATGTTGCGGCCATTGATGTCGTCAACGATCGGGTAGCCGTTGGCCGCGAAGAACCATAGGTTCTCCATCAGGTGTTCGGCGAGGTCAGCGACCGGGAACGCCAGCAGGCTGCCCGGATGGTTGCCGATCCAGATGTTGTGACCTTCCATGTGCGGTTCTTCGCGCGGTAGCTCGAGGCGGGTGTCGGCGATCCGCACGTAGCTGTCCGCGGTGTGACTGATCCACTCGTCGATGCCGTCGAACTCGCGGGGCTGTTCGTCGCGGCTGGGCAACAGGTAGCTGCCGGTGTCGTCGGTGAAGAACAGCTGGCTGGTGTGAAAACCCGCCGCCGACGGGAAGGTTCGGCCCGTCGCGCTGCCGGAGTAGTTGGGAAACAACGGCGCATAGCTGGGGTTATGGGTGATGCCGAAGTTCCAGCCGGTGACGCCGCCGATGGTCGAAATAAGGACTGCCCGTTCGACTTCCGATAACGGCTGTACTGGTCTGCGACTGGTGTACGCCAGCGCTCCGGCGGGAATCCGGCCGCCGACCGGAAATCGGCGCGACCGTCGTCCGGTCATCGCGGCGAACAGTGGGAACCGTTGAAGCTCGGCCAGCGCCGCCCGCTCGTGATCGGAGATAACCAGGCTCACCGGCTCATTTTCTCATCGCGCGTAGGTCGTTTCGGTGTTCGCATCCTGAAACATCTCCGAGACGATCAGCCACGATCCATCGGCCTGACGCTGCACGGCGCGAAGCGAGAAATTGTCCCGATCAAGCGTTCCGCCACCGACCAGGCCCTGACCTTTGATCCGCAGGTGCGCTGACACCAGAACGACCTCGGGTGTCAGCACCCGGAAACTCGTCTCGGGCGGGCCCTCGGGTTCGCCCCGGTTGAAGTTGTCATCGGCGAACAATCCCCTGAGGTAGTCGACGATTTCCTCGCGCCCGCGCCTGACCGTGCCGAAGGCGTTGACCCAGTCGGCGTCGTCGGAATACACCGCCCGCAGCGCCTCCGCATCGCGGTCCCGGAAGCTCGTCAACAACGTCAGCAGCGTTTTGCCGATTGCCTGCTGGTCGTCGGACGGTAGGTCTGCGAAGTCGGTCATGTCGGGATGGTAGGCGCCGCGGTGAACTATTTGTCGAAGTACCGCGTGGTAGCAGCAGGAGGTTCTCAAATGAGTCCGTTGCTGATGGTCTACTTCTCGGCGGTCACGCCGTTCGCCGGGT
>DATJOR010000389.1:0-4693 GCA_035506875.1 Mycobacterium sp. | reverse complement strand
GTCACGCCGGCCGGTCCTTCACACCTGATGCCGACAAAACTCATGAACGCCAACCAATAGGCGGCACGCACGTTACGAGCCAGACACCAGGTGCTCAGGATCCAACCACCGCACCAAGCGGCACCTCACCCTGACACTGACCGCACGATAGCGAGACGCCGCCGCGCGGAGGGCGTTTTCGACCGCAGACGCGTACCGTCGTGCTCGTGACAGCTGCGCCCGAATCCGCCTATACCATCGGCGACTACCTGCTCGACCGCCTCGTAGAACTCGGCGTTTCCGAAGTCTTCGGAGTCCCCGGCGACTACAACCTGGAATTCCTCGATCACATTCTCGCCCACCCCGACATCCGCTGGGTCGGGAACGCCAACGAACTCAATGCCGGCTATGCCGCCGATGGATACGGCCGCTTGCGTGGAATGTCAGCTGTGGTAACCACATTCGGAGTCGGCGAACTTTCGGCAGCCAACGCGATCGCAGGCAGCTACGCCGAGCATGTGCCGGTGGTGCACATCGTGGGAGGGCCGTCGAAAGACGCGCAGGGCACCCGTCGCGCGCTGCATCATTCGCTGGGCGATGGGGATTTCGAGCACTTCTTCCGGATCAGCCGGGAAATCACTTGTGCCCAAGCCAATCTCATGCCGGCAACGGCCACCAGGGAAATCGACCGGGTGCTCAGCGAAGTGCGCGAGCAGCGACGGCCCGGGTATCTGCTGCTGCCCACCGACGTGGCGCGTTTCGAAACCGAGCGGGCAGGCGCACCGTTGCCGCGTTACACCGGCGGTACCAGTCCACGGGCGCTTGCGCTGTTCACCGAAGCGGCAACGAAACTCATCGCCGACCACCAGTTGACCGTGCTGGCGGACCTCTTGGTCCATCGCCTCAATGCCGTCGACCAGCTCGAAGTGCTGCTGGCCGCCGACGTCGTCCCGCATGCCACGCTGATGTGGGGCAAGAGCCTGGTCGACGAGAGTGCGCCGACCTTCCTGGGCATCTACGCCGGGGCGGCCAGCGCCGAACCGGTACGCCGGGCGATCGAAGAGGCGCCGGTGCTGGTGACCGCCGGAGTCGTGTTCACCGACATGGTCAGCGGCTTTTTCAGCCAGCGCATCGATCCGGCAAAAACTATCGACGTCGGAGCTCAGCAGAGCACGGTAGGCAATCAGGTGTTCGCGCCGCTGGAGATGGAAGCCGCACTGGAGGCGCTGACCTCGATTCTCAACGACCGTGGAATCACCTCCCCGCCGGTCACATCGATGTCCGACGACGTGTCGGCGGAGTCGCCCGGCCGTAACGATCAGCTCAGCCAAAAAGTGTTGTGGGACAGGTTTTGCCACGCGCTCACACCCGGCAATGTGGTGCTCGCAGACCAGGGCACCTCGTACTACGGCATGGCCACTCACCGTCTTCCCCGCGGCGTAACCTTCATCGGCCAACCGTTATGGGGTTCGATCGGATACACGCTGCCCGCCACACTTGGCGCCGGACTTGCGCATCGCGATCGCCGGCCGGTGCTGCTGATCGGCGACGGAGCCGCCCAGCTGACCGTCCAGGAGCTTGGCACCTTCTCGCGGGAAGGACTGTCGCCGGTCATCGTGGTGGTCAACAACGACGGTTACACCGTAGAACGGATGATTCACGGAAAAGATCAGCCCTACAACGACATTGTCAGTTGGAGTTGGGCCGATATTCCCAATGCGCTCGGCGTGACCAATCACCTGGCGTTTCGGGCTCAAACCTACGGTGAGCTGGACGACGCCTTTGTTGCGGCAGCGCAGAACCATGACCGGATGGTGCTCATCGAGGCGATCGTGCCGCGGCTGGACGCCCCCGAGTTGTTGACCGAGCTGGCTCAACCCACGTCGCCGGATGGCAGCCCGCGCCGCTGAACGCCCAGTAGCGAACGCAGCGTGCGCCGGCAGCGCCCGCAGTCAGCGCCGGCCCCGCAGGCCGCGGCGATCTGATTGGTGGTTGACGCCCCTTGGGAGATCGCATCGGCAACCGCCTGGCTGGTGATGCCGTTACACAGGCAGACGAACACTTCGGTGGTCCGTTCACCCGTCGATCCGCATCATGCCGACCAGCTTGCCCACGAACAGGGGCGGGTAGGCACCGACACCGGCTCCGGTCATCCAGCGCGCCACCACGTCGGGATGCTCGATCCAGCGCCGCGCCGCATCCTCGTCGTCAATCTCTTGGAGAATGAGGACTTCATGCCCGTCGTCGAAAGCCTTGAAAACCCGGGTCTCGCGGATACCGGCCGTCTGGAATCGTGAGAGAGCACCGCGGATTTCGGCGGTCAGGATGGATACGTTGTCGACCGACGCGATGGCGGCTATCACCACGCCGGGGGCCGTCGGTTGCGACGGCGTGCTGGAGTTGAATCGTTCGACGATCTCGCCGGCGAAGACCGCCGGAATGTCTTCGACGCCAACCGCGTCAAACCAGTCGAAGAACACCCGTGAGCGCAGCAACTCGACGATCGGCTCCCGGCTGCGCACACCGATCGTCACCAGGACTCGACCGTGGTCATGTGTCGACGTGTAGACCAGCACATGGTGCGCACCGATGCCGGCAAGCGCAGATTTGCGGCGTTGAATCAGCGGCCACACGCGTTCCGGGTTCGGCACGCGATAGTCCGACGCGATGACCATCGAATGGGTCTGCGGATCTGCGGATCTCACCGAAGTTGATCCTTCATCACCTTGCCGGTCGCGTTCAGCGGCAACGCATCGAGAAATTCGATGTAGCGAGGGGCCTTGAAACCGGCCATCCGGTCGCGGCACCAGGCGATCAAATCCTGCTCGGACACGGTGCCTTTGAGATGTTGAAGTGGCACGACGAAGGCCTTACCCACCTGTCCGAGCCGCTGATCGGGCACACCGATCACCGCGACCTGAGCAACTGCGGGATGTTCCAACATGAAGCCCTCGATCTCAGCCGGGTAGGCGTTGAACCCGCCGACAATGAACATGTCCTTTTTACGCCCGTCGATCCGCAACCGTCCGGCGGAATCGAAATTCCCCAAGTCGCCGGTGTGTAGCCAGCCGTCGTCGTCGATCGCCTCCGCGGTGGCCGCCGGGTCGTCTAGGTAGCCCTGCATGACGCCGTAGCCGCGGACCAGCACCTCGCCGTCCTCTGCGATGCGCACGTCGACGCCATCGCAGGGTAGGCCCGCAGTGGTGGCCACATCTTCGAAGGAGTCGCCGGGCCGCGACAACGTCACATTGCCCGCCTCGGTGAGGCCGTAGCCGGTCATCAGAGTCTGGAAGGGCAATTCGTCGTGAATACGGCGCACCAGTTCGATTGGGATGTCGGCGGCGCCGGTCACGCCGGCACGCAATGTCGACAGCCTGGTCTTGTCGGGAACTGCGAGCAGTGAATGGTAGAGCGTCGGCGGGCCGGGCAGCATCGTAACGCGTTCGCGCTCAATGAGGTCCACCACCGCGTCGACGTCGAACACCGAGACCGGGAGCATCGTCGCGCCGCGCAGAAAGGACGTGATGAGGCCGGCTTTCAACCCGAACGTGTGGAAGTACGGGTTGATCTGTAGATAGCGGTCGCCCTCGCGCAGATCGGCCAGTGTCGCCCACTCTTCGTACATGCGCAGTGTTTGTTGATGATTCATCATCGCGCCCTTCGGGCGACCGGTCGTGCCCGAAGTGAAGATGACGTCGGAGATGTCAGTGCCTTTCACGGCCCGCTCGAACGGGGAACCGCTGGAGAGGAAGTCGGATTTCAGCTCGATCACCGGTACCCCCGCGGGCGCGGTGTAGTCCTGGCCGAGGAATCCCTTCTGCACCAGGACGGCCTTCGCTGCGCTGCGAGTGATGACGTCGGCGGCTTCCTCGGTTTTGAACCGGGTGTTGACCGGAACCAGCACACCGCCGGCGGTCAGCAGCCCGAACGCCGCGATGATCCATTCCGCGGAATTGGGCGCCCAGAGCGCTACCCGATCAGCCTTCCCGATACCGATGTCAGCGAAAGCGCCTGCAGCGCAACGAATCCGATCGACCAGATCGACAAAGGTAAAGCGCAGCGGACCGTCGACAACAGCTTCCGCGTCGCCGAAGCGGTCCGCCGCGCTCAAGACCATCTCCGGGATGGTCTCCCACGGTTGGCTCGATGTCACACCGTGACGAGACGAGACAGGTTTCCGCCCATGATCTTTGCCTGGTCGTCGACGGACAGGTGCGACAGCGCGTTGACGTAGAACGTCGGCTCCGCCAGACCTTCCGGGTGCGGCCAGTCCGATCCGTACAGCACTCGATCCACACCGACGAGGTTTACCAGATCGTCGATGCCGTCCTCGAAGAACGGGCTGACGTGGATGCGGTTCTTGACCATCTCGACCGGGTCACTCGGGAAAACTTCCGGGGCCTTCCGGAAGACCTCGGCCAGCCCGTCCAGCAGCGGGGTCATCCACTTCGAACCGGCCTCGACGATCGCCACCTTCAGCTTCGGGTGGCGGTAGAGCGCGCCGTGAATCACCCATGAGCCCACCGCGTCCTGGATCGGCCGCCACTCGTTGAGGATGCCCATCGCATTGGTTTGGAACGGCAGCATCTCCTGTTCGGCGCCGTCCCACTCGGAGGTGTACCGGGAGTAGCCGCTGTCGCTGGAGTGCATGCCGACCAGCACGTCGTGCTCGACGACCCGCTCCCAGAACGGGTCGAACTCGGGCACCGCGAAC
>DATJOR010000388.1:0-10023 GCA_035506875.1 Mycobacterium sp. | reverse complement strand
GTCGATCGAGTCCCACAATGACCGGAACGAGATGCAGACGGGGATGTCATAGCAGTGCTTCTCCCAGTAGAAGAAGCTGCGCAGCGGGCGCCAGGTGTCGTCGAAGTCCGCGATGTGGTCACGCAGGGTGTCGGTGATCTCTGATGTCTCCTCGGTGGTCTTGGCGCTGTCGAGGGCGGCGCTCGCCAGGTCATGGGTGACCTTCGCCTGGCGTTCCGTCGTGTCGATCATGACCTGCATCTCGTCGGCCATCTTCAGAATGTCTTTCATTCTGTCTTTGAGAAAGTCCATGTTCTGCATGGTCGTTTGGGCTTGGATGCTGTTCTGGAACGGAAACGAGCTGTGCTGGATGGGAATTCCCAGCGGCCGGGTGATGTCCTGGACCATCGCGATACCGACGGTCCGCATCTCATTCTTGGCGACCCTGTCCAACACCAGCATGTCGGCCGGATTGCGCATATCGTGGTCGGCCTCGATCATCAGCATGTCCGGATTCATCCGCGCTTCGGAGAAGTGCCGGTCGGCCGCGGCATACCCGACGTTGGACGCTGCTGATTCGGGCAGGTAATGGCGGTCGTTGTAACTCGGTGTGTACCCGGGCAACGCGACCATGCCGACCAGCACGACCGCGGCGCTCGTCGCGAAAACCGCTGCGGGCCAACGCACGACGGCTGTGCCGACCCGCCGCCACAGCCGGCCGCGGGACTGACCTTTCTTTTCGAACAGCCCGAACCGGCTGCCCAGGAACACCACCGCCGGGCCCAGCGTCAAGCCGGCCGCCACCACGACGATCATGCCGACGAATACCGGTGCGCCCATCGTGTGGAACCAGGGCAACCGGCAGAAGCTGAGGCAATACGTCGCGCCGGCGATCGTCAGGCCCGAGCCCAGCACGACGGGGGCGACGCCGCGAAATGTCGTGTAATAGGCCGTCTCTCGGTCTTCGCCGGCGGCACGCGCCTCCTGATACCGGCCGATGAGGAAGATTCCGTAGTCCGTCCCGGCGGCGATCGCCAGCATCGTCAGGATGTTCGCCGCGAACGTGGTGAGACCGAACGCGTTGTTGTAGCCAAGCACCGCAACGATTCCTCGCGCACAAGCCAGCGCGACGAACGTCATGAACAGCTGGATCAAGGTGGTGACGATCGAGCGGTAGACCAGCAGCAGCATGATCGCGATCGCGGCGAGGGTGAACAGCGTGATTTTGGCCAGGCTGTCGTTGCCGATGACGTGCATGTCGTCGGACAGCGCCGCCGAGCCGGTGACGTGAGCCTTGACCCCGGGCGGCGCGGGCTCGTTGTCGACTACTTTGCGGACGGCCTCGACGGACTTGTTCGCCTGCGTAGTGCCCTGGTTGCCGGCGATGTTGACCTGGACGTAGGCGGCCTTCGCATCGGCGCTCTGCGCGCCCGCCGCGGTGAACCGGTCACCCCAGAAGTCCTGGATGTGCTGGACGTGCTCAGGGTCGGCCCGCAGCTTACGGACGATGTCGTCGTAGTAGTGGTGCGCGGCGGCGCCCAGCGGCTGCTGGCTTTCCACCACCACCATCACCGTGCTGTTGGAACTGAACTCCTTGAAGTTGTGTCCCATCCGCATCATCGCCTGATTCGACGGTGCTTCCAACGGCGCCATTGGCGCCGAATGGTTTTCGCCGACGACTTCCAGCGTCGGGACGGCGACATTGACGAGAACGGTCAGCGCGACCCAGGCCAAAACGATCGGAATCGCGAAGATGCGGATGAAGTGCGGGATGAACGGTCGGTGGGGGCGTTCGGGCTGAGTTGTCTCGGTCTCCGGGTCGGTCATGCGGACTTCACCAGGCAGAAGGTTTGGGCGTTGTGGCCGGTCGAGCTCTGATGCTCGCGCAGGACGCCGTCGACGGTGATGCGGCAGGCGATGTGGCCGGCGTCGGTCTGGGCCATGATGTTGGCGCTAACTGCGGGCAGGGTGGTGGAGATGGTGTACGACCACGGCAGGGGTGCCGCGTTGACCTGGTGCGTGTTGGCGTCGGCGTCCCAGTAGTTGATGTTCGCGACGCTGCCGGGAGGTCCGTCGATTTCGTACTTCACGACCTTCGGGTTGAACTGGACGATCTTGATTCCCGCCCCCGCGTTGGCGTTGAGGTCCTGCGAGCCGAACACCTTGTGCAGCCGTGACACGACGAGTCCGGAAACGGCCAGCACGACCACTAGAAGCAACGGGATCCACCAGCGTCTGAGCAAGCCGCCAATCGAAATCGCTCTCACTCGGTCTCCTCCCGCCACCCGTCCGGAGTCTTATTCATCGCCGATGCCGATAGAACCTTCGCTCGGCTAACTATGCTAGACGGTAGGGCACGACAGCGTTCCGCTAGGCCCCTTTGATGTAAGCGGACTTAATGGTGTGGAACCGAACGCCCGGTGATCGGCGGCAAGTCGGCCAGCGTGACGATCCCGGGCCTGGCCGCGACGACCGCTGGGACCGCGTTGGTGACGGGCATCGCGGTGTAAATCATCCCCAGTCCCATGAATCCGGGCTCGGTCCAATCCTTCGGCGGCAGGCAGTGAATGACCGTGCGCATGTTGGGCAGGCCGAAGACTTGAATGACGTGGCCGTGCTCGAGTGGTTTCGGCGGCACGACGTGACTGCCCATGGTCCAGTTGAACCCGACGCTGACCACATTGCGGTCGCCGACCCAGCCGCGGTGGTAGCCGTACACGCTGCCGACCGTGCCGGCCGGAATCTTCATGAACCCCAGATCGGAGTCGCCGGTGGCCGCGGTGAACGTGACGTCGAAGGTCATCTTGTCCAGCTTCGCCCCGATCGCATCGGCCATCATCGCGGCCGATTCGGCGAAGACCTCGCTTTCGCGGCGCACATTCTCGGCAAGCCCCGGGGTCTCGGGGTCCTGCGAGAAACCCATCGCGGTCTGAGTTTCCGCCGATTCGTAGGTAGAGCAGTCCACCGATTCGGTGATGCGGATCTCGTCGACGCGTTCACAGGATCCGCTGAGCACCATGGCGACCAGGTTGGTCATCCCCGGGTGCGCGCCGCTGCCGAAGATTGTCGAGCCGCCGCGCTCGCAAGCGTCCAGAATCCGTTGCCGGTCCTCGGGCGTCTGCTTGCCGCCGGTGATCCAGGCCGCGCTCGTGCAGACATTGACCCCGGATTCGAGCAGCCGAACCAACTCGTCCACGTCGGGCCATAGCGGGTTATAGCAACAAGCGTCTGGCCGCAATGCCAGCAGCGCGTCGATGTCGTTGGTGGCCTTGACCCCGGTCGGCTCTGGCCAGCCGGACAACTCAGCGGCGTCCACCCCGACTTTGTCCTGCCCGTGGGCGTAGACGCCGACCAGTTCCATGTCCGGTCTGCCGATGATCGCGTGCAGCGATCGGCGCCCGATGTTGCCGGTAGTCCACTGGATCACACGAAACGGACGGTCTGCGTTCATCGGGGGCTCCTTTGCCGCCGGCCGGCTCAGGCGTCCAACCGGATGAATTGGTCCTCGCGGTACTGCTCGACGCAGGCGGCGCGCCGGATCTTGCCACTCGTCGTGGTGGGAATCGACCCGGCCGGCACCAGAACTACGTCCCCGACATTCAAGCCGTGCGCGTTGGAGATCGCGGAGGTGACGTCGCTTTTGACCCCGCTGAGCCGGTGCAGTGCATCCTCGCCGGGCTCGCCGCCCTTCTTCTTCAGCTCGATCACGGTCACCAGCTGCTCGGTGCTATCCACCGGGACCGATATCGCCGCGACACGGCCATGGGTGATCTTTTGGACCGTCGCTTCGATGTCCTCGGGATAGTGGTTACGCCCACGGATGATCAGCAGATCCTTGATGCGGCCCACGATGAACAGCTCACCCTCGTGGATGAAACCCAGGTCGCCAGTCCGTAGCCAGGGCCCGCCAGGCGTACCGGGTGACGGGTCGACGAGTGCTGCGCCGAAACAACACTGCTCCTCCGGAGGTTTTCGCCAGTAGCCGTCGGCGACATTCTCGCCATGTAGCCAGATCTCGCCGACCAAGCCCTGCGGGCATTCGCGGTGTGTCTCGCTGTCGACGATCCGCAGTGTGGGTGATCGCGGCACTTTGTATTTGACCAGTGGAGTGCCACTCCCGGCCGCACATCGCTCAACGCGGCCCGCGCCGAGCTCCCCGAGATCGAAGTGAACCGCCGGCGACGATTCGCTCCAGGTGCCGGTCGCCACGAAGACGGTCGCCTCCGCCAAGCCGTATGAAGGACGCATCATGTGGTCCTGAAAATTGAAGTGCGCAAACCGATCGACGAAGCGTTGCAGTGTGGCCGGCTCGACGCGTTCGGCGCCGCTGATGATGCCCAGCACCCCGCCGAGGTCGAGCCCGTCCAGGTCAGCGTCGGTTGTCTTGCGGGCGGCCAACTCGAAGGCGAAGTTGGGCGCCGACGACCACGCATGAGGATTCTGGGCCAGAGATCGCACCCACCTGGCCGGCCTTTCCAAGAACGCAACCGGACTCGTCAAATCCGCGCGATAGCCGCCCAGGATTGGTGCGCAGACTCCCAGCACCAAACCCATGTCGTGGTAGAAGGGCAACCACGACACAAGCGTGGTATCCGACGGGACTTTGGAGCCCGCGAAAAAGCTGTGCATCAGCTGCTCAAAGTTCACCGTGAGGTTGCGGTGCGAGATCATGACCCCGGTCGGCAGTCGGGTCGAACCTGAGCTGTACTGCAAATACGCGATGCTGGGTAAATCGGCTGTTTGAAGGCTTGGCCCGCCCTCGGCATCCAACTTCAACGAATCGATTGCGACGATCTTCGGCGCAGTATCCATCCGTGATTGGTCAATGTAATCGCCGACATCCTCCGCGGCCTCGGACGTCGTCAGAACAACCGCGGGCGAGGTGTCGGCAACCACCGCGCCTACCCGCTCATAACTCGAGCCGCGATGCGGCAACGGCAGCGGAACGGCGATAAGCCCGGCCTGCATGGATCCCAGAAACGCCAGGATGTAATCAAGGCCCTGGGGGGCCAGGATTACCGCCCTATCTCCTGCCGACCCGTGAAGGCGGAGCTCGCGTGCCATATTCAGCGTTCGGCGGGATAACTGCGACCAGGTGAGACTCTCTGCCACTCCCGCCCAGTCGTTGTCGTAATCGGTGAAAGTGAACGCCACATCATCGGGCCGCAGGGCGGCCCGCCCGTGCAGCATCGAAAGGATGGAGGAGTGCGACATAGGCGTCAGATTTCGTCCGTTACTGAATGGTTGGCTGTGGCTGGAATCAGGGGCCGGCTTCGCCTGCGCCATGCGACAACACTGACATGGCACCGGCGAGAATCTGCGAGAACGGGTCAGCGCCGCCGCCGAATGTCGCCTGGTTGGCCGGGGCGGTGACGGCCGCGGGGTCGAAGCCGTGCACGGGATCGACTTGGACCGGGGCGGTTGCCGGGTCGTCGTTTCGTGAATAGCCCCTATTGACCCGGGGGATCAATATCGCGTCGAGCTTGTTCAGCGTGTCCTCGGGGATGCCGATGTAGGCCAGCGGCATCACCAGCGGAAGGTGCTTCTGCGGGACCATGATCGTGGTGTCTTTCGCGCCCCGGGAGTTGATCGTCGTCCTGATGTTCTGCGGCGGCACCATGCTCGCGTTCGTGAAGGCCACCGCGGTGTGACCAGTGGCCAGGCCCATCAGCGTGTTAGCGAAAGCGAACAGGTTGTCCGGCCGGTCGGGGAAGTCGGCGATCGAGTCGTATGCAGCCACGAACCGGTCGGTGTCGTACTGGCTCTCGTACGGCGGCGGCATGGTGTAGTCCAGCGCCGGAACAACGCTGCCGACCGGGAAAGTGGCGGACAGGAAGCTCTGGCCGAAGGCGTGATGCCCAATCGGGTCGCCGAATGTGGCGAAGTTCAGCGTGTTCGGCGGGGGAGCAGTCGGGTCATTTGCCAGCCGAGCCTGCGCGCCATCGACCACGAACCCGCCCTCGGACAACCCGATCGCAGTACCGGGGCCACCGGTTTTGATCGCCGCCTCGAGGTTGTTCACTCCCACATCGACCGACTCGCCGACGCTGGGGCCGTCCAAACCCAAGCCCGGAAAGTTAGCGTCGAGCTTGCCGATGCCCGGGAAGAGCCGCTCCAGCACGTGCCCCTGAACCTGCCCTGCGGGGTAGCGGACGATTTGACGCTTTTGGCCGGGAAACCATTGGGCGCCCTCTTGGCGAATGTATTCGTCGTAGGGAATGCCGAGAACGTGCGCGCCGCCGAGGGCGTACGCGGTCTGGTCGCCAGGTGCCCCGGGAGTCGGTGGCCCGCTGATGGGCGTGTCGTCCGCCGATGCCGTCCCGACGCCGAAACATGTTGTGGCGCTGACAGTTACCAGCGCCGTAACCCCTGCGAGTAGTTTCTTCATACCTACTCCTGACCCCTCGACTTCTTTCGTAGTCTCACACACATCATGGGTGCACGCTAACCGCGCTGTAGCTCGGCGCGTCCGGCCGGCGACGCCGCGACGGCCACCAGTTCGCTTCTCCGACCAGAGCGGCGATGGCGGGAACGGTAATGGTGCGTACCAGGAAGGTATCCAGCAAAATGCCCACACCGATCACGAAGCCGCCTTGGACCACGGTACCGATGCTGGAGAACAACAGACCGCACATCGAGGCCGCAAAGATCAGGCCCGCCGCGGTGATCACACCGCCTGTCGAACTCAGGGTGCGAATAATGCCGTAACGCATGCTGTGCGGGGACTCGTCACGCATTCGTGAGACGAGCAGCATGTTGTAGTCGGCTCCCACCGCGACCAGCACCACGAATGCCAGGGGAGGCACGCTCCAATGTAATTGCTGGCCGAGGATGAATTGAAATACCAGTGCGCCGATGCCTACCGCCGAGAGATACGAAATGACGACGGACGCAACCAGATACAGCGGCGCGACAATCGCACGCAGCAGTGCGATCAAGGTCAGCAGCACGACGGCGAGGGTCACCGCGATGATGAAGCGGATGTCGTGCTGGTAGTAATCCCGGGTGTCCTTCAGGCCCACCGTGTAGCCCGCCATCGATATCTTGGCGTCGGCCAATTTGGTATTCGGTTGGGCTCCCCGCGCGGTGGCCAGGATGGCGTTGACCTGATCCATGGCTTCGGTGCTGAACGGGTTGAGTTTGGTTTGAACCAGGTACCGGACCGAGTGGCCGTCGGGGGAGATGAATACCTTGGCGGCCTCCTGGAACTCCTGCAGATGCAGCAGCTGGGACGGGATGTTGAACCCGGCCATTGCCGGTTGTGCGGCGTCATGTTTCAACGACAACAGAAATGTCGCTGCCTCATTGAGCCCACCGCCCAACTGTTTGACCTGGTCGACGAGCTGGTTGACCGCGTCAGCGATTTGCCGGCTCCCACCGGCGAACTGGTTGGCGCCACTTTGCAGCTGGTCCAGGTTCGCCTGCAGGCCGCCGGGCTGGTCCATTCCCATGGAGCGCAACACACCAGTGAGCTTCTCGACCCCCGCGCGCATCCGGTCCGTCGTGGCTTTCAGGGCCTTTTTGTCCGGGTAGTCCTGCAATTGGTGAGCGAGCTCATTGATCGCGTCGAGGTCTTCTTGATCGCGCGAACCAACCAGCTGCTCGAACGCACCGCGGGTGGCGCTGCAGGACTCATCGACATCGCAGACCGGGTTGCCCCGTAGCGCGGTCAGCACCGGTCCGATCCATTCGAACATGTTCTTGGCCGTGGTGTAGTTCCAGCCCATGGCGTTGCTGAGCGAGTCGACGTGGTCGACGAGCTGGGCTGCGATGTCGACCTCATGGACCAGCGTGTCGCCACTGTATTGATCCCTGGTCGACGTAAAAGTGTTTTCCAGTTCCTGCACACTGGCAGCGAGTTCGCCCACTTGGCCGCGCACCTCGTCGAGTTTGTCGGCGAGCGTGACCGACCCTGCGGACAGCTGATTGAGGTCGTTGGTGTGGTCGCTGATCAGGGTGGATCCGCCGGCCAGAAAGCTGCCGATAGCGCCCGCCTGATAGGTGGCCCTGAATTGTTCCGGCACATTTCCAGTGGGACGGGTGATGCCGCTAATGGCAGCGACGTTCGGCAGTTGGCTCACTCGGTCCGCCATCTGCTCCATGTCCGCGAGGGCCTGCGGTGTGCGGAGGTCCTGCGGCGATTGGATGAGGATGTACTCGGGGATGGACTGATTCACCGGGAAATGGTGATCCAGCGCCGTGTACCCGATGGAGCTCGGCGCAGCGGACCCCAGGGCTTTGCGATCGTCGTAGTTGTAGCGCACCAAACCGGCACAGCTGGCCAGGATGGCCAACACCAGCAGGCTGGCAACCAGATGGAGCCTCGGCCGCCGCACAATGCGGATGCCCGAACGCCGCCAGAACCGCGCGGTCAGTTCGCGCCGCGGCTTGACCCAGCCGCGCGGACCGGCGAGCACCAGAATCGCCGGCAGCAGCGTTATCCCGGCCAGGAACGCCACCCCAACCCCAATCGCCGCGGCGATTCCGACAGTTTTGAACACTCCCATCCGGGCGAAGCTGATGATCAGAAAAGTGATCCCTACGCTGGTGGCGGATGCGGCGATCACCTTTCCGATGGAGATCATCGCCCGCTTGACTGCCTGATCGAAACCTTCGCCCCGCCGCAGATAGTCGTGGTAGCGGCTGATGAGAAAGACCGCATAATCCGTTCCGGCGCCGGCCATGATCGCACTCAGAAACACGATGGACTGGTTCGAGACGCCCGTGCCAGTCAGATCGGAGAAGCCGGCCACCAGCGACTGCGCGATCACCAGGGATAACCCGATCGTTGTCAACGGCAGCAGCATGGTGAGCACGTTGCGGTAGACCACCAGCAGGACGATGAGCACCAGCACGCCGATCGCCAGCTCAATTGGAAGCCGATCTCGTTCGCCGGCGACAGTGAGGTCGGCGACGGTTGCCGCGGGCCCGGTGACATTAACCGTCAGACCTGATCCGGCGACGGAGTGTCTGACGATGTCACTGATCTGGTTGAAGGCGGCGTAAGACCGCGGGGTGCCCAACTCGCCCGCCACGCCGACCGGTAGCACCCAAGCTTTGTTGTCCTTGCTGGTCACGATCGAACGCAGCGGCGGCGTGCTGATGAAATCTTGCAACATCACCACGTCTCGGGTGTCCTGACGCAGCGCGCCCACCAACTGGCGGTAAGTGGCTTCGTCGTCTTTGCCAAGCCCTTTGTCGTCGGTCAGAACCACCAACGCGAGGTCTTCTGTGCCCGATTCGTGAAACGACTCGGTCATCTTTCGAGCGGTGACGGTCGATGGAGCATCGCTCGGCAAGATGGCGAGTGGATGCTTCTGGGACATCTCGTTGAGGGATGGGAACGTCAGCGGTAACGCGGCCGCAATCGCGAGCCAGACCCCTATGACGACCCATGGCCACCGCACCACGAAGTTGGCTAGCCGTTGCATATCGCCCTCACCGCCCCGAAATCACCTTCAGAAAGCCCTAGCCATCGAGTTGCCCCACGCTATGCGACGCGCCCCCAGTGCCCGCTGTCAGCGACGCGCGCACATACAGACTTCATCGCCTCCATGTAGCGGGTCACTGATTTCAGGGCGACCGGGTTGTCGGGGTGCATGATCGCCATTACCGTGCCCTCGCCGTACCGAAATATATAGATGGTCAGTTGATATGAATAACGGCCGTCAGGGTAGATTCCGATATTGTTCGCAAGGCCCAGGTCGGCGGCGGCGAGAATAGCGTTGAGCGGAGCAGCGCCGCCATGGAAGAAGTTCGACACCGGGAAGTTCGGCTGCGGCCAGCTCAACCACGGCGCCAATTCCAGTACCCGGTAGTACGGCACCTTCGCCATGTCCAGTGCTGAATCGAAAGAAGCCTGCGCCGCCCATGCGGCATCGCTGAAGGAGGTCGCAGCTATCGGCACGGTGATCGGGATCAAGCCGGTAAACCAACCCTGCGTCATGAAATTGTCGCTGGCTGTGCGGGAATCCCTCGGAGTGAGCCCGTAGTACGTGAGAGCGCCGGTGAACTCGTGTTCCACCAGGCCGAGGCAGGCGAACA
>DATJOR010000387.1:0-3334 GCA_035506875.1 Mycobacterium sp. | reverse complement strand
CCGGCCGAGGCGGTGCCCGCCGACCAACCGGGTCGCGGGCTGACCATGGCCGCCGAGCACTTCCTGTTCGCAGCACCCGAACTGGATCAGGTCGCCGCGATCAACGCCCGCCATCCCGGCGTCACGGCCCCACCGGTGCGGTTGCTACCGACCAACCTGACGCCCGCCGCGATCGGTGCGACCTATCGGGGCGCCGACCGGATCGTCATCGGCCAACGCGAAGAAGACCTGGCCGCAGTCGAAGTCGACTTTGCCGAGAACCCGCTGCTGATGGTGCTGGGTGACACGAAGTCCGGCAAGACCACGCTGCTGCGCCACATCATCCGCACCATCCGCGACAACTCGACAGCGGACAGCGTCGCGTTCACGGTGCTGGATCGCCGGTTGCACCTCGTCGACGAGCCGCTGTTTCCCGACAACGAATACACCGCCAACATCGACCGGGTGATCCCGGCGATCCTCGGCTTGTCGGCGATCATCGAAAAACGGCAACCACCGGCAGGGCTGTCGGCAAGCGAGCTGACCGGCTGGTCATATGAGGGTCACACTCACTACCTGCTCATCGACGACGTCGATCAGATACCCGACACTCCGGCGATGACCGGTCCGTTCGTCGGGCAGCGGCCCTGGACTCCGCTGATCGGGCTGCTATCACAAGCCAGCGACCTGGGTCTGCGGGTGGTTGTCACCGCACGCGCAACAGGTGCCGCGCACGCGCTGATGACCAGCCCGTTGCTGCGCCGGTTGAATGACCTGCAGGCAACCACGTTGATGTTGTCGGGCAATCCGGTGGACGGCGGAAAGGTCCGCGGCCAGCGATTCGACCGATTGCCTCCCGGTCGCGCGATTCTGTTGGGCGACAGCGACACCCCGACCTATGTGCAGTTGGTCAACCCACTCGTCGACGAAAGTGTGGCCGCCGATGGTCGGTGAAGTTAATCGGAAGGAGTATCAGCCATGACGCTACGAGTTGTCCCGGAGGGTTTGGCCTCGGCCAGCGCCGCCGTGGAGGCGATCACTGCGCGCCTGGCGGCCGCGCATGCGGACGCGGCGCCGTTGATCACGGGTGTGGTTCCGTCGGCGGCCGATCCGGTGTCGCTGCAGACGGCGGCGGGGTTCAGCGCGCAGGGCACCGAGCACACCGCGGTGGCCGCCGAAGGTGTGGAAGAGCTCGGCCGTGCCGGCGTCGGTGTCGGTGAGTCCGGCGTGAGTTACGCGGCCGGTGATGCGGCCGCTGCGGCGAAATACTCGGTTTGACGATGACCGCACCGGTGTGGATGGCTTCGCCGCCGGAGGTGCATTCGGCACTTCTCAGCGGTGGTCCCGGACCAGGGTCGCTGCTGGCGGCCGCTGGGGCGTGGACCTCGCTAAGTGCTGAATACGCTTCGGCTGCGAGTGAACTCACCACACTGTTGGGTGCGGTACAGGCCGGCGCCTGGGGAGGTCCCAGCGCCGAGGAGTATGTCAGCGCGCACGCCCCCTACCTCGCCTGGCTGACGGAGGCCAGCGCCAACAGCGCCGGCGTGGCTGCTCAGCATGAGACTGCGGCAGCCGCTTACACCGCCGCGTTGGCCGCGATGCCGACGCTTCCGGAGCTGGCCGCCAACCACGCCATCCACGGTGTGTTGATCGCAACGAATTTCTTTGGTATCAACACGATTCCGATCGCGCTCAACGAAGCCGACTATGCGCGGATGTGGGTCCAGGCCGCCGCGACGATGAGTACTTACCAGGCGGTTTCCGGGTCGGCGTTGGCATCGGCGCCCCGCACGACGTCGGCGCCCCCGGTGCTGAAGACCAACAGCATGTCAGCGGCCGCGTCGGACCCACCGTCGTCGGGAAACTTTCTGACCGACATGTTCAACCAGCTGGTCGCACTCATCCAGAACCCGACCCAGACGATCAACGCCATCTTCGCCAACCCGAGCGCCTGGTTCCCGCTGCTGTTCTTCATCGGCTATCAGGCATTCTTCGAGCCTGTCGGCTGGACGACGTGGTCCCTGCTGCTGAGTTCGCCGGTCTGGCTCGCGCTCATCCTCGGTTTGGCTCTCAACGCGGCGGTGCCGTTGGCGGGGCCGGCGGCCGTACCCGCGGCGATCGGTACGGGTGGAATCGCCGGCACCGCCGCCGGGTTGCCTGCGGCCACTTTGTCTTCGACCGGCGTCGGGGCCGCGACGGCCACTGGATCGACATCGGCGGCTGGCGCTGCGGCCGGTGCGGTCCCTGCCGCCGCACCCGCGCCCGGGTTCGCCTACATGGTGGGCGGTATCGGTCCCGACGGTGGGGCCGGGCCGACGCTGATTGATCGCAAGATCGACAAAGCGCCAGGACGTTACATTCCTGCGGCGGCCGCGGTCGGTGCGGTGAGTCGCCGCAAGGCGCGGATACGGCGGCGTCGGCGGGCCGAGATGCACGACTATGCCGACGAGTTCGCGGATATCGACAGCGACCTCGGACCCACCGCGGAGCCCGAGGAGGGCTCGGTGCTGGCGTCGGATCGGGGAGCTGGGTCGTTGGGGTTCGTCGGGACGGTGCACAAAGACACCGCAGCGCAGGCCGCCGGATTGGCAACCTTGAGCGGCAACGGGTTTGGTGAGGGTCCGAGTATGCCGATGGTGCCGGGTACCTGGGATTCCGAGGTGCCCGAGCGGGAGGGGGAGCGCGGCTGAATGTGTTTGTGTGACAACGGTAGTCGACTAAAGAAGGGATTTTTGTTATGAGTATGTTGGATGCGCATATTCCGCAGTTGGTGGCGTCGCAGTCGGCATTTGGCGCCAAGGCGGGGTTGATGCGCTCGACGATTGGTCAGGCCGAGCAGGAAGCGATGTCGGCGCAGGCGTTTCACGCCGGGGAGTCCGCGGCGGCGTTTCAGGCCGCGCATGCCCGGTTTGTGGCGGCGGCGGCCAAGATCAATAGCTTGCTGGATGTGGCCCAGGCCAATATCGGTGATGCCGCGGGCACCTATGTGGCCGCCGATTCCGCTGCGGCCGGCAGCTACCCGGGCTTCTGACACGTCGATGCGTGACACGAAAGGACTTCACTGATGTCGCAGATCATGTACAACTACCCGGCGATGCTGGCCCATGCCGCCGATATGGCCGGGTATGCCGGCACGTTGCAGAGCCTGGGTGCCGATATCGCCAGTGAGCAGGCGGCGCTGCAGGCGGGTTGGCAGGGTGATACCGGGATGAGCTATCAGGCCTGGCAGGCCCAGTGGAACCAGGCCATGGAGCAGTTGGTGTTGGCCTACCGCGCGATGGCCGGCACCCACGAGAACAACACCACCTCGATGCTGGCCCGCGACCAAGCCGAAGGCGCCAAATGGGGCGGCTAG
>DATJOR010000386.1:0-4121 GCA_035506875.1 Mycobacterium sp. | reverse complement strand
TGTATTTCGGCATCAACGCCGACCGAGACGCAATGAGCGATGTCGACGTGCTACCGGTACTGCTGGCCGAATCGCTCGATGAACTGCTGGAAGCCGCGCAATAGACCTACCATTCGATGGTGAGCAATTCGCAGCAGGCGCCGGAGACGCAGCCCAGGATCTCCAACGAAGTCTACGAAGCCGAATTATTCCGGTTGCAAACGGAATTGGTGAAATTGCAGGAGTGGGTGAAATTTTCCGGCGCCCGCCTGGTCGTCGTCTTCGAAGGCCGCGATGGCGCGGGCAAGGGCGGCACGATCAAAAGGATTACCGAATACCTCAACCCGCGTGTCGCGCGGATTGCCGCGCTGCCCGCCCCAACCGATCGGGAACGCGGGCAATGGTATTACCAGCGCTATGTCGCGCAGCTGCCCACCAAGGGGGAGATCGTGCTGTTCGACCGCTCGTGGTACAACCGTGCCGGCGTCGAGACGGTCATGGGATTCTGTACGCCGCAAGAGCATGCGCTGTTTTTGCAGCAGACACCGATATTCGAGCAGATGCTGATCGAGGACGGGATTCTGTTGCGCAAGTACTGGTTTTCGGTATCCGAAGACGAGCAGCTGCGTCGGTTCAAAGCGCGGCGCAATGACCCAGTGCGGCAATGGAAACTCAGCCCGATGGACCTGGAATCGCTGAAGCGGTGGGAAGATTATTCACGCGCCAGAGACCAGATGATGGCGTACACCGACAAGCCGCACAGCCCATGGTTTCTGGTGGAATCGGACATCAAGAAGCACGCGCGGCTGAACATGATGGCACATCTGTTGTCCACCATCGACTATCGCAACGTGAAAATGCCGAAGGTCAAACTGCCCGACCATCCCGTGGTGAGCGGCGACTATCAGCGGCCCCCACGCGAGCTGTCGACCTATGTCGACGACCACGTCGCAACGTTGATCAGCCAGGCCAAGTGATCGTTGCCTGATGCAGATCTACATCCCGGTGACCTTGGCCATGCTGCAGCAACTCGTCGCCGACCAGTCGCTGCTGCCGGTCAACGGCACTGCGTTCGCCGTCACGCCCAGCCTGCGGGAGGCGTACGCCGAAGGCGACGACGACGAGCTCGGCGAAGTCGCGCTGCGCGAGGCGGCGCTGGCCTCGCTGCGACTGCTGGCCGCCGCTGATGCCGTTGCGGAGCCGGATGCAAAACTGCCGCCGCGACGGGCGGTGCTGGTCGCCGACGTCAAGGACGCAACAGCGGTGACGCTGCGCCCGGATCTCGATGATGCGGTCGTGCGGATCGCGGTGCCAGTGGCGATCAACGACGTCGTCGCCGCGTACGTCGACAATGCCGCCGCGGAGGCAGACGTCGCCGCGGCGGTCGCGGTCATCGACGAGGCCGACCTCGGTGACGAAGACGCCGAGCTCACGGTCGGTGACGCGCAGGACCACGATCTGGCCTGGTACGCCACCCAGGAGCTGCCGTTCCTGCTCGAACTGCTCTGAGCGACTGGCTACGGTACCGTAAGTTACGGTACCGTAGGTTGGGAGGGCAGGAGTTTTCCCAATGGACAGGAAAATCGCGAGGGTCACGGCCAACGTCGTCGAGACCAAGCCGATTACGGTGGCTGGCGTGGACACCCATCCCGGCTGGCACGTATTGCGCAGCCTCGCTCATCGCATCACCACTCCGCTGCTGCCCGACGACTATATGAAGCTGGCCAATCCGCTGTGGTCGGCCCGGGAATTGCGGGGTCGGATCCTGGAGGTCCGGCGGGAGACCCACGACTCCGCGACGCTCGTCATCAAGCCGGGCTGGGGCTTCGGCTTCGACTATGAGCCGGGTCAATACATCGGGATCGGGCTGCTGGTCGACGGGCGCTGGCGGTGGCGGTCGTATTCGCTGACGTCAAGCCCGGTAAAAAGCGCCCGCACGGTGACCATCACGGTCAAAGCGATGCCCGAGGGCTTTCTGTCCGCCCACCTGGTGGGTGGCGTCAAGCCCGGAACGATCGTGCGGTTGGCGGCGCCGCAGGGCAATTTCGTGCTGCCCGACCCGGCGCCACCGGCCGTGTTATTCGTCACAGCCGGATCGGGTATCACCCCGGTGATGTCGATGCTGCGCACGCTGGTGCGCCGCGATCAGATCACCGATGTGATCCACCTGCATTCGGCGCCCACCGCGGACGACGTGATGTTCGGTGCGGAGCTCGACCAGCTGGCCCGCGATCACGCGGGATACCGGCTGCAGCTGCGCACGACGCGCAGCCAGGGGCGGCTGGATCTGACCCGGCTGGACGCCGAGGTGCCGGACTGGCGTGACCGGCAGACCTGGGCGTGTGGACCCGAAGCCATGCTCAACGCGGCCGAGCGCGCCTGGTCGGCGGAAGGTGTAGGCGACCGGTTGCACCTCGAGCGCTTTGCGGTCTCGCGCGCGGCGCCGGCCGGGGTGGGCGGGACGGTGACGTTCGCGAAGAGCGGGAAAAGCGCCGACGCCGACGCGGCGACGTCGCTGATGGATGCCGGTGAGCAGGCGGGCGTGCAGATGCCGTTCGGCTGCCGGATGGGTATCTGCCAATCCTGTGTCGTCGGCTTGGTGGAAGGCCACGTTCGGGACCTGCGAACCGGCGTGGAACATGAACCGGGAACGCGCGTGCAGACCTGCATTTCGGCCGCGTCGGGCGACTGCACACTCGACGTTTAGTTGTTACTCACTGGTAACCTACGGTTTCGTAGGTTACGATAGCGTAGGTAAGACTGCAAGACTGCGGAAAGGACAGGCGATGGCTATCACCGACCTAGACGTATTCGCGCACCTGACGGACGCCGACATCGAAAATTTGGGCGTTGAGCTCGACGCCATCCGCCAGGACATCGAAGACTCCCGTGGCGAGCGCGACGCCCGCTACATCCGCCGCACCATCGCTGCCCAGCGCGCCCTGGAAGTCGCGGGCCGAGTCCTGTTGGCGGCCAGCTCGCGGCGATCGGCCTGGTGGGCGGGCACCCTGACCCTCGGCGTGGCCAAGATCATCGAGAACATGGAGATCGGCCACAACGTCATGCACGGCCAGTGGGACTGGATGAATGACCCCGAGATCCACTCCTCGACGTGGGAGTGGGACATGACCGGGTCGTCCAAGCACTGGCGCTACACCCACAATTTCGTGCACCACAAGTACACCAACATCCTCGGCATGGACGACGACGTCGGCTACGGTCTGCTACGCGTCACGCGCGACCAACCCTGGAAGCGGTTCAACCTGCTCAACCTGGTGTACAACACGCTGCTTGCGATCGGTTTCGAGTGGGGCGTTGGCCTGCAGCACGTCGAGATCGGCAGGATCGTCAAGAAGCGGATCGACAACGAGGAAGCCCGGCAGCGGGTGGACGAGTTCCTGGCCAAGTCTGGTCGCCAGGTGTTCAAGGACTATGTCGCGTTCCCGGCGCTGACTGCGCTGTCGCCCGGCGCCACATTCAGGTCGACCCTCAAGGCCAACGCGGTCGCCAACGTGATCCGCAACCTGTGGGCCAACGCGGTGATCTTCTGCGGCCATTTCCCCGACGGCGCCGAGAAATTCACCAAGACGGACATGGTCGGCGAGACTAAGGGTCAGTGGTATCTGCGGCAGATGCTGGGCAGCGCCAACTTTGAGGCCGGCCCCGCGATGCGGTTCATGAGCGGCAACCTGTGCCATCAAATCGAACACCACCTGTATCCGGATCTTCCGAGCAACCGGTACGCCGAGATATCGGTGCGGGTGCGCGAGCTCTGCGACAAGTACGACTTGCCTTACACCACAGGCTCTTTCCTGGTGCAATACGGCAAGACCTGGCGGACCATCGCCAAGCTGTCGCTGCCAGACCGCTACCTGCGCGATACCGCCGACAATGCACCGGAGACCCGCAGCGAGTCGATGTTCTCCGTGTTGGACGAGAACTTCGGCGGCACCGATCCAGCCACCGGACGCCGCCGTGGCTTGAAGACCGCGATTGCCACAGTGCGGGGTTGGCGCCGCGACAAGCGAGCGAAAACGCTGGCGGCACGCGACGATTTGGCGGCCTAGCTCCGCGAAGCCGAAGCTACGGTCGCTGACAACGCAAAATCACAGCCGTAGCTTCTGATCGGTGGCTAAACGGCG
>DATJOR010000385.1:0-31064 GCA_035506875.1 Mycobacterium sp. | reverse complement strand
CGCGAGCCTGGCCAAGATGACGATCATCACCATCATCATCATCGCGATCATGCTGATGTTCGTTTACCGATCCATCGGCACCGTGCTGCTGACGATGGTCATCCTGTTCGTCGGACTGGCCACCGGCCGAGGCGTGGTAGCACTGCTGGGCGAAACCGGCATCATGGGGCTGTCGACCTTTGCCGTCAACTTGCTGACGGCACTGGCCATCGCGGCTGGTACCGACTACGCGATATTCATGGTCGGCCGCTACCAGGAAGGCCGCGAACGGCATCTGGACCGCGAAGCCGCCTACTACGACACCTTCGCTGGTGTCAGCAAAGTGGTGCTGGGCTCTGGTCTGACGATTGTTGGGGCGCTGGCCTGTCTGAAGTTCACTCGGCTGCCGTACTTCAGTTCGCTGGCGTTCCCGTGCGCGGTAGGACTGCTGGTAGTGGTAGCTGCCGGGGTGACCCTGACGCCGGCGCTGATCGTGGTCGCAAGCCGCTTCGGTCTGTTCGATCCGAAGCGAGAGTTCAACTACACGCGGTGGCGCCGTTTGGCGACGGCCATTGTGCGGTGGCCGGCGCCCATCCTCGCCACCTCCGTCATCCTGGCGATCGTCGGCGCCCTGGGCTTGATGGGCTTCAACCCGCGCTACAACGACCTGTATTACCTGCCGCAGAGCGCGGCCTCGGTGCAGGCGTACAACGCTGCCGATCAACACTTCACCCAGGCCCGTTTGAACCCGGACCTGCTGATGATCGAATCCGACCACGATCTGCGGAATCCACGAGACATGCTGGTCCTGGACAAGATAGCCGGCGCTATCTTCCGGGTGCCCGGCATCGAACGGGTGCAGAGCATCACCAGGCCTCTGGGCCCGCCCATTCAAGACGGATCCATTCCCTTCCAGCTCAGTGTGCAGAGCGCGCCGATCCGCAGCAACCTGAATTACCTCAAGGACCGTATCGGCGATATCAAGAAGATCACCGGTTACCTCGACACCCAGATCGCCCTATTAGAGCGCCAGTACAAGGTGACCCAGGACCTCGCGAACGCCGCGGATGACAGCTCGAAAACCACGGGGGAGACGGCGGCCATCACGGACGAGATCCGAGACCATATCGCGGATTTCGACGACTTCTGGAGACCGATTCGCAGTTACTTCTATTGGGAGAAGCACTGCTACGACATCCCGATCTGCTTGTCGCTACGGAGCCTGTTCGATGCGCTGGACGGGTTCGATCAGCTGGCCGAGAAGTTCCACACCCTCACCAGCGACCTCAACCACACGGCTACAGCCACGCGCGAACTGCTGGCGATTATTCCCGAGAATATTGCCGTCACGAAGGCGATCCGCGATACGACGCTGACCATTTACAGCTCGTTCGACAGTCTGATCGATCAGTTCGACCGTCTGACCGATACGAACGCCGTGATGGGCAAGTCTTTCAACGACTCTCAGGTGGAGAGCCTGTTCTACCTGCCACCCGAGATCTTCCAGAACCCGGACTTCCAGCTGGGGCTGAGTTTGATGGTGTCGCCGGACGGCAAAGCCGCTCGCTTCATCATCACGCACACAGTGGATCCGGCAACGACAAAGGGAATCGCGTCCGTCGATCAGGAGCGCCAAGCGGCCAAGGAGGCGCTGAAACTCACCTCGCTGGAGAACGCTGACATCTACCTCGGTGGTACGGCCGCAACGTTTTACGACATCGCTAACGGCGCCAAGTACGACTTGATGATCGCCGGGGTGGCCTCCATCGTGCTCATCTTCATCATCATGGTGATCGTCACCCGCGCTTTGGTTGCAGCGGGCGTCATCGTCGGCACCATCGTTATGTCACTGGGCGCCGCGTTCGGTTTTTCGACACTGATCTGGCAGCACCTTGGTAATTTCCAGTTGCACTGGGTGGCAACCGAATTCGCGTTGATCGTGCTCTTGGCGGTGGGGTCCGATTACAACCTGATGCTGGTGTCCCGAATCGAAGAGGAGATCGGCGCCGGCCTGAAAACGGGACTCATCCGCGGCATGGGGGTTACCGGCCCGGTGGTGACCGCCGCCGGTGTCGTGTTCGCCGTCACCATGGGCACGATGATCACCAGCGATCTCCGGGCGATCGGCCAATTCGGCACGACGATCGGCATCGGCCTACTGTTCGACACCTTCGTCGTCCGATCGCTGATCACGCCGTCGATCATGACGGTGATGGGACGCTGGTTCTGGTGGCCGAAGCGGGTGCGGGTGCGCCCGGCCAGCCAGATGCTTCGGTCCGTCGGGCCGCGCCCGCTGGTTCGTGCACTGTTGTACCAGCCGCGGCACCCGGTCGCGCCGGGCCCGCAGACGTAGCATCCGGCACGGCACGCGCCCGCCGATCAAGAGCGTGCGGCTTTGATTGCTTCCCGCTGTGTCCGGGCAGGGCCGTATTCCGTTGGGCGGCAATGCTTCAGCTAACTCATTACTTTCCTGTCGCAACCGGCCGATTCCGGTCGATTGCGTGTCATTTGCTTCGTCGGCGCACCCCCATCACTCCGCCACTTTCAGCAGAATCTTGCCGCCACGAAGCAGATGCTGCACCGCGTCGTGGATCTGTTCGAGGGGATATACGGCGGCCACGGGGACAGCAAGGGAGCCGTCGGCAACCAGCGGTGCCACCTCACGAATGACAGGTACCACCTTGTCGCAGTAGTCGAAGTCGCCGACAAAGAATCCACGGACCGTGATGTGCTTAGCGACCAGTGTCGCGGTGTCAACCCACATTGGTTCGTCCCGGGCCCAGGAATAGCCGACCAAAGATCCACCATCGGAAAGCAATTCGAGCAGCCGCGACACCCCTGGACCACCCACGGAGTCCACCGCCAGCGCCACTCGCGCGTCGCCGATGACTGCCCGAATATCGGCGACCGCATCGTCGTCGTCGACGTGGACCACGTCGGCCCCGGCTGCAGTGAGCTCGGCGAACGTTGCGGCATCGCGGACCAGGTTGATTGTCTTCAGTCCACGAAGTTTTGCCAGGGCGATCAGCGATCGCCCCACTCCGGAGTTCGCGGCGTTCTGAACCACCCAGTCACCGGGCTGCAGAGGGGTGACTTCACTGAGCAGCAACCCCGCAGTCGGGGGGTTGCTGCCCAGCATTGAGTACTGCTCGATGTCGCCGGCGGGGAGTGGGAACAGGCCGTCGGCGGGTACGACGAGCCGTTCACGCCATGCACCGGAATACAGCGGTAGCACGACCAGATCGCCGACTTGAA
Source organism: Mycobacterium sp. (assembly GCA_035506875.1). Classification (GTDB taxonomy): domain Bacteria; phylum Actinomycetota; class Actinomycetes; order Mycobacteriales; family Mycobacteriaceae; genus Mycobacterium. Next base: position 27,830 of record DATJOR010000385.1, on the reverse strand, counting down.
GTCCATCGACCTCGGGGCCAGTGGCAAGCACGCGGGCGACCCCCTCTGCGCCGGGTATGTGGGGCAGGGGTGGTTGCGCCAGCGCACCGAGGACAACCAGTAGGTCGTGTTTGTTCAACGGCGAGAGCTCAACGCTCACCAGAACCTCATGCGGACCCGGCGGCGGTGGCTCCTCGATGTCGACGACGCGGATCATCTGTGCGGGGTCGCCGAACTGTTCAATCTCGATGGCGCGCATATCAAATCCTCTCCGTGAATTCGGGTGTTGCTACCGGTTGGCGGCGCTTGCGCGGCTGCGGGCCTCGATCGCCTTGACGCTCTTGACGAAGGCCCTTCTTAACACGGGCCGACCAAAGGTGCCTAGAAAGGCGCACCACAGCTTGCCTTTGAGGTTCTTGCCCTCGCGCACGATGACGGCATCAATGTTGGTCGCTCCATTTGGCTGCCGAGTCAAGGTGTAGGTGTAGCCGGAAGCACCGCCATACAGATTGGAGTCAGTAGTGGTGAGGACGACATGGTTTGGGTCCGACCAGTCGTACTGCAGACGTTCCCAGCTGCCACTAGAGCCTTCGGTGACGTCGGCGTGACGCGGCGCGATGGCATGGACCTGCAGGTACGCCTCACTACTGAATGCAAAAACCTTCGAGCGCTCGGGCCCGAAATCGGTCAGGCCGGCTATGAACTGGTCGGGCGTCGCTGTTGTTGTTTGGTGAAAGTGGATAGTGGCCATCGAACGCTTCTTTCGTGAGCTGTTGAATGGTGGTCGTCACCCTGGCGCTCATATACCCGGCGACTACTGATCGCCTTCAGCGCGCCGCTGACGGTGCTGATTCCCAACGATGACTCGCCAATCCGGCCCCAGCGATCCTGGTATTGCCGGGGACAGGAACATGCGATCGGCCTTCCGGGGTTCGATGTAGCCGCCGTGCGCGGTTTTCCACGGCGTCAGCTTTCGGGCCGGATCCCGACCTCAACGAGCGGGAAGCGGTGGAACGGGCCAATCGGCGGCTTTTGAAGTGCGCCGTCAGGGTTTCGAACCCCGGACCCGCTGATTAAGAGTCAGCTGCTCTACCAACTGAGCTAACGGCGCTGGACTGCGTTTGCGACAATAACAGCCATTCCGTCGGCGTACGAAATCGTCGAGTTCGAGATTGGCCGCTGGTCACCGTTAACAGTCGTCTACCGCCTAGAATACTCGCCAGTAACACAGGGTTGCGGGTCGCGAGGGGAAGCAAGGTACGTGGCAGGTCGTTTGATGACGCGTCAGCGCGGGTGCCGCCGATGGGTGGCCGCGCTGATGGTGCCGCTCGCCGTTTTCGGCGCGGGGGCCTGCAGCAGCGGAGGCGGCAACCCGCCGCCGAAAGCCATCATGGACAAGGCCACACCGTTCGGTGACCTGCTTGTCCCCAAGATCACCGCCTCGGTGACCGACGGCGCCGTGGGTGTCGCGGTGGACCGGCCGGTGACGGTGACCGCTGAGGCCGGGGTGTTGGCTTCCGTCGAGATGGTCAACGAAAACGGGCGGTCGCTGAGCGGTCAGCTCAGCCCCGACGGTGTGCGCTGGGCGACCACGGAGCCGTTGGGCTTCAACAGGAGCTACACGCTGACTGCCAAAGCGCGTGGGTTGGGCGGTGTGGCCACCCGCGAGCTAACGTTCCAGACCCATTCGCCGCAGAACCTGGCGATGCCCTATGCCATGCCGCACGACGGCGAAGTGGTGGGCGTCGGGGAACCGGTGGCGATCCAGTTCGACGAGAACATCGCCGACCGCGAAGCGGCCGAAAAGGCCATCGTGGTGACCACCGACCCGCCCGTCGAAGGCGCCTTCTACTGGCTCAACAATCGCGAAGTACGTTGGCGTCCTGAGCATTTCTGGAAGCCAGGCACCACGGTGAACGTCGCCGTCAACACCTACGGCGTCGACCTGGGCGACGGTGTGTTCGGCGAGGACAATCTGCGCACCCACTTCACCATTGGTGACGAAGTCATCGCGACCGCCGACGACACCACCAAAATGGTGACCGTGCGGGTCAACGGCGAAGTTGTCAAGACGATGCCGACGTCGATGGGCAAGGACAGCACCCCGACCGCCAGCGGCATCTACATACTCGGCCTGCGATTCGCGCATATGATCATGGACTCGTCAACGTACGGCGTTCCGGTCAACTCGCCCAACGGTTATCGCACCGAGGTGGATTTCGCCACCCAGATGTCCTACAGCGGCGTCTTCGTGCATTCGGCGCCGTGGTCGGTGAGCGCTCAGGGCCACACCAACACCAGTCACGGCTGCCTGAACGTCAGCCCCAGCAATGCGCAATGGTTCTTCGAGCACACCAAGCGCGGGGACATCGTGCAGGTGCTCAACACCATCGGCCCGCCGCTGTCCGGCACCGAAGGTCTTGGCGACTGGAACATTCCGTGGGATCAGTGGCACGCCGGTAACGCCAAGGCGTGACGCTGTCGGGGAGCGGTCGCGCGGTTAGATGCGTTTCCACACCCAGTGCATACCGCCCTCGTCCCACACCGGCTGCAGCTGCTGCGCCCAGGGCGGCGGCGGTGGGGGCGGCGGGATGTCCGCCGGCGCGTACGACGGCGCATATGCCGGCTTGGGTATGTACCAGTCGGGCACTGGCGGTGGCGGTTTGCATTCGTTGGTCCACACGTTGCGTGACCAATTCGGGTCACATTGCGGCGAGCTGGTCACGCAATGTGTGTACACGCTCGGGTCGCATTGCGCCGAGTTGACTCCCGGCGCCGCGACCGCCACGGCCGCCATCGGAACCATCACGGCCGCCATCGGAACCAACGTGCCTGCAACGACGTGAGCGACGAAGCGGTTCGCGAAATGTGTCATCGTAGGCCTCCCAGAGGACCCGTTCTCGACCCTTGCGTGCTTCAGCTTATGCCGACGAGGCACATCTGCTCCGTTATCCCGCCAAGACGCTAGCCGAGGGCCGTCCCTAAAAGCGGCAAGTCTCCAAACGGGGTGATCAGCAGATCCGACACTCCCGAGCCCAGTCCGGTGCCCGGAACATCTATCCAATCGTTCGCGTAGCCGCCACCGAAGTCAGCAATGTCAATCAGCGTTCCGGTCGGAATGGGAACTATCGGTAAGAGTCCCTCAACGATGAAGTCGTCGTTGGTAAAAGACCCAATCGTCGTGTCGACCTCGTAGCCGACCAGTGCGTCGGGATAGGCAATCGGGTTGGCCGAGTCGTACCCGACCACCGCGTCCCAGTATTCGTCCCCGGCCGCGACGGAAATAGGTCCGCTGTCCATCACCTCGGGCGGCAGCGGCCCCGACGAATCCAGGTAAAAACTGCCGTTCGACGGCTCGAAAATGAGGCCTCCGTCGTCGGCGAAAGCGACAGCCATCGGCAGGAACCCCGCAGCCAGCAGGCCACCAGCGGCGAGGGTCAATGTTATGCGGCGACGTCTCATGGAAGTCTCCAATCTTGACCTGGCTAACCAGTTTCAAGATCGAAGCGTAACTCGGAAACATTCAGGTTCTACACATCTAGCGCTCAGGCGAGTCGCGCGTCAGTTCGAACGCCCAAACTAAGTCCGAGCTCCGGCGTGATAGCCCAGTGCCCTCGCCCTACGGCGGCCGCTATCACCCAGCCAAACACCACCACAGCAGCGCGGCCAGTGAGCACGAGCGTCGTGTAACAAAAACCGGTGCGCCTGAACGTGATTGGGGTGAGTGCGAATCCCTGGTCAAGTAAAAAGCCAGAGGGCAAAATGCCCTCTGGCCTGTTGGGGTGAGTGACGGGACTCGAACCCGCGACATTCAGGATCACAACCTGACGCTCTACCAGCTGAACTACACCCACCATTGCTGCATCGATCGCCAAACGACGTGCAGCAGCGTTGATACTAGCCGTTCGGGCCGTCGGCGGCCGAATCGATTGTCTCCGGCGCGGTCGGTTCACCGCCAAGCTCTTCGGTCACCGCGGCAATGTCGCTGGTGGAAGGCCCCGGCGGCGTCACGAACGCGGTGCGCCGGTAGTACTGCAGTTCCCGGATCGACTCGTGAATATCGGCCAGCGCGCGGTGCGCCAGGCCCTTGGCGGGCTGGCCGTAGTAGATACGCGGAAACCAGCGGCGGCAGAGCTCTTTGATCGAGCTCACGTCGATCATCCGGTAGTGCAGAAATGAGTCGAGGGCCGGCATGTCGCGGGCGATGAATCCGCGGTCGGTGGCGATCGAGTTGCCCGCCAGTGGTGCTGTTTTGGCTTGTTTGACGTGCTCCCGGATGTAGTCGAGCACCATCGTCTCCGCCGTCGGCACGTCAACCGTGGACGCACGCACCTCCTCGATCAGGCCCGAGCGGGTGTGCATCTGGGAGACCACGTCGATCATCGACGACAACGCCGCGTCGTCCGCGTGAATCACTACGTCGACGCCATCGCCCAGGACGTTCAGGTCGGCGTCGGTGACCAGGACGGCGATTTCGATCAACTTGTCCGAGTTCAGGTCCAGCCCGGTCATCTCGCAGTCGATCCACACCAGTTCGTCCCGCACAGCATTCACAGTAGGCAAAGTTAGCTGCCGGACCCGCAGCCACCCCGGTCGGGCACGGCAGCAAGTAAGGTCGTGCGTGATCGGGACCACGACCAGGGGAGAGGCAGACGTCACGATGAGCTCAGACTCGACACCGAGTAGCGCATCGGCGGGAACTCCGGCGACTTCGTCGACTCCGGCGCAGCAGATCGCAGCCGGCTACCAGGTGAACGGTCAGGCCCTGGAATTGGGCACGGTCGTCGTCGACGGCAAGGCGGACCCGACCGCGCAAATCCGGATCCCGCTGGCCACTGTCAACCGCCACGGTTTGGTCGCCGGCGCGACGGGCACAGGCAAGACCAAGACGCTGCAGGTGATCGCCGAGCAGCTGTCCGCGGCAGGCGTGCCGGTGCTGATGGCCGACGTCAAGGGCGACCTGTCCGGCCTGTCCCGGCCTGGCGAGCGCAACGACAAGATCAGTGAACGCGCGAAGGAGACCGGCGACAACTGGGAGGCAACCGCCTTTCCGGTTGACTTTCTGTCGTTGGGCACCAAGGGCATTGGCGTACCGGTGCGGGCCACCATCGCCAGCTTCGGCCCCATCCTGTTATCAAAAGTATTGGGGCTCAACGCTACTCAAGAGTCCACGCTGGGCTTGATCTTCCACTGGGCCGAGCAGCACGAGCCGAAGCTGCCGTTGCTGGATCTGAAGGATCTGCGTGAGGTGATCAGCTACCTCACCGGTGACCAAGGCAAGGCCGAGCTGAAGACGCTGGGCGGTGTGTCCGCGCAAACCGCCGGCGTTATTCTGCGCGCTCTGGTCAATCTGGAAGCCGAAGGCGCCGACACATTTTTCGGCGAGCCCGAACTAAAACCCAAGGACCTCTTGCGTTTCAACGACAAAGGACATGGGGTCATCTCGCTGCTGGAACTCGGCGACCAGGCCGCTCGCCCGGTGCTGTTCTCCACGTTCTTGATGTGGGTGCTGTCCGATCTCTTCAAGTCGCTGCCCGAGATCGGCGACGTCGACAAGCCCAAGCTGGTGTTCTTCTTCGACGAGGCGCACCTGTTGTTCACTGACGCGTCCAAGGCGTTTCTGGAGCAGGTTGAGCAGACTGTCAAGCTGATTCGCTCCAGGGGCGTGGGCGTGTTCTTCTGCACCCAGTTGCCCACCGATGTGCCCAACGAAGTGCTCTCGCAGCTGGGGGCTCGCATCCAGCACGCCCTGCGGGCATTCACCCCCGACGACCAGAAGGCGCTGACGAAAACCGTTCGCACCTATCCGAAAACCGACGTCTACGATCTCGCTTCGGCGTTGACGTCGCTAGGTATCGGTGAGGCTGTCGTCACGGTGTTGTCGGAGCGCGGCGCCCCGACTCCGGTCGCCTGGACCAGGCTGCGGTCACCCCGGTCGCTGATGGCCGCGATCGGTGACGACGCGATCGCTACCGCGGCGAAGTCCAGCCCGCTGGGCGCCACCTATGGCCAGACTGTTGATTCGAAATCCGCCTACGAAATCCTCAAAGAGATAGAAGCGCAAGCTGCGGCAAATCAGCCGGCGGAGGCAGGATCTAAGAACTCGCCGGCGGCCGAGAAAAAGCCGGGCTGGTTCAAGCGTTTCGTGAACAGCCGGGGATTCCAGACCTTCCTCAAGGCGCTTGGCACTGAGCTCATCCGCGGCATGTTCGGCGGCAGCGGTCGTCGCCGTCGGTAGGTCAGCCGCCCATCTTCTTGTAGAAGCTTCCGACGATCGGCGCGACGATGGCGCGTGGCGCGTACTGACTTGCCACCGACATGGCCTTGGACGTCACGCCGGGTACAACACGCATCTTGTTGCGCGCCAAGGCATCTAGCGATTTTTTGGCGGTGTACTCGGTGGAGATCCAGAGGAAGTCCGGTACCAGCTTCTCGACGATCGAAGCTTCGGCCGGATCTGGCAGTTCGGTGCGCACCGGACCGGGCGCCAGCAGCGTGACGTGCACACCGGACTTTCGCAATTCGCCGCGCAACGACTCGCTGAACGTGTTCGTGAACGCCTTGGTGGCCGCGTAGGTGGCGTTATAGGGGATCGGTGAATTGCCTGCCGCCGAGCCGGAAATCAAGATGCCGCCGGCCTTTCGCTCAACCATTCCCGGCAGCACGGCGAGCACGAGGTCGTGCACGGCGATCGCGTTGAGCTGGACCTGCGCCCGTTCCACGGCTGGGTCGAGTGTGGAGACCGGACCAAAGGTTGCCGTGCCGGCGTTGGCGCACAGGATCGAGATGTTGCGGGTGGCCAGCTCGTCGACCAGTTTCTGCCGTTCCGCGGGGTCGCCGAGGTCGGCCGGGTGCACTTCGACGGCCACCCCGTATTCGTCGACCAGTCGGCCGGCGAGTGTGGCGAGAAGGTCCTCGCGTCGTGCAGTGATGATCAGGCTGTGGCCGCGGGCGGCCAGTTCGGTGGCCAGTGCCTCGCCGATGTTTTGCGAGGCTCCGGTGACAACGGCACGAGCGTCGGGACTGGGGGCGGGTACCGGCATGCGCCAATGGTAGACAGACCAACAATGATCGATTCCATCAGTAACGACTCGCGCAGATCCGAGCGATCTCAAGTACTGGCATGGGCGTTGTGGGACACCGGCGCCGCCGGTGTGAGTTCGATCGTGGTGACGTTCGTGTTCTCGGTCTACTTGACCGGGACCGTCGGCAAGGGGCTGCCCGGTGGTGCTACGCCGGCGAGTTGGCTGGGTCGCGCGCTGGCGATCGCCGGGTTGTCGATCGCCGTGCTGGCGCCGGTGATCGGGGTGTGGGTCGAGGATCCACGGCGGCGCCGCGTCGTGCTGACAGTGCTGACCGGCATGGTGGTGGGCCTGGTGAGCACGATGAGCCTGATCCGCGACCGCCCGGAGTACCTGTGGCCGGGACTGGCATTGCTGGCTGCCGCTGCGGCGTGTGGCGATCTGGCCAGCGTTCCGTACAACGCCATGCTGCGCCAGCTCTCGACGCCGCAGAACTCCGGCCGGATCTCCGGGCTCGGGCTGGCCGCGGCTTTTGTCGGCAGCGTCGGCTTGCTGCTTGTCGTCTACTTCGGCGCTATCGCCGGCAACGGCGCCACCCGCGGGTTTCTGCGGCTACCGGCCGGCGACGGGATGAACGTCCGGATGGCGATGCTGTTGGCCGCCGGGTGGTTCGTGGTGTTCGCGCTGCCGCTGTTGCTGACCGCGCACCGGCTGCCTTCGCCTGCCGAAGCTCTCAGTCCCGCGCGGCGCTTGTTGGGCGGTTATCGCAAGCTCTGGACGGACCTGGTCGCCGAGTGGCGCCGAGACCATAACCTGGTGTTTTACCTGCTGGCTGCGGCAATTTTTCGGGACGGCCTAGCGGGCGTATTCACGTTCGGGGGCGTGTTGGGCGTCAATGCATACGGGATCTCACCGGCCGACGTGCTGATCTTCGGAGTGGCCGCAAGCGTGGTGGCGGCGCTGGGCGCTGTCCTCGGCGGGTTCTTGGACGACCGGATCGGATCTAAGCGGGTGATCATCGGATCATTGGTCAGCATCATCGCGGCCGGGCTCACCATGATGATCCTGTCGGGTCCGCGCGCGTTCTGGGTCTGCGGACTGCTGCTGGCGCTGTTCATCGGTCCGGCGCAGGCGTCGGCGCGCACGCTGCTGCTGCGGATGTCCAGCGACGGCAAAGAAGGCGTGGCTTTCGGCCTCTTCACGATGACCGGCCGTGCGGTGTCTTTCGTGGCGCCCTGGCTGTTTTCGGTCTTCGTCGACGTGTTCGGCGCCGTCCGCGCGGGCATGGGCGGGCTGTGTCTGGTCATGGGTGTCGGGCTGCTCGGCTTGTTGATGGTGCGTGCCCCGCACCGCGCCCTCATCGTCGATGTGGGTTGAGTCGGCCTCAGCTCGATGTGTTGCACACCGTCAGGCCAACACCGGTTCGCTCGGTGACCTCGACCCCGTCTACGGTCAGTGAACAGGTGACATCGTGGCCGATATTGATGATCGTGATATTGGCCTTGGCGTTTCCCGACGCCGGCAGGCTGACTTCCTTGCTCCACGGCAACGGGACGTTGAATTCGGTCTGCATCATCCCGTCGTTGTCCACATAGGTGATGCTGATCGCCCGGCCTTCGCCGTTGACGTTGTAGTCCACGGTCTGCATCGCGCTAGCGTTGCCGGGCTCGCTGGTCTCGGTGCTGGGCGGCGCGGACGCGCTGGCGGACGGGGAGGGCGACGCCGGATTGGATGACGGCGGATTTTCTGAACTCGGCATCGCCGGCAGCGCGGGCACCACGTTCTGCTTTCTTGCCGTGCCATTGGCGAGCACCAGCGCGATGACCAGTGCCGAGACCAGCAGCACCGCCGCGGCTGCGGCGATCCACAACCAGCGTGGTGCTTTCGGCCGCCCAGGTGGGGGTTCTTCTGGTGGCTGGTCCGGCGGAGGCTGACCGTGTAGCCAGTACTGAGGAATCTTGTCGGTCGGGTGGTTTGCGTTTGCGTTGGGTGACGAGCCGGTGTAGTAGGGGGGCGAATAGGACGACTGCCCGCTGTAGGCCGGGTCGACGTACTGCGGATAAGGCTGACGTAGTCGTCGGGTTTCCTCGGTCCACTCTTGAGCCGAACGGGTGTGCTCGGACCGACGTGGATCGTTCATGCCCACCTCATGTTGGCAGGGTACCTAACGCGCGACGTCCGGCGCCGAGCATCCGCTCAGCGACTGAGTTAGATCGCCGAAAGCCGAAGCGCCCCCGGTGCGCTTTGGGGCACGATCGGATTGCGCGGCCGGACCGGGGAGACCCGCTGATAGGCGGAGCCGAGTGGAGGACGCGGGTCGAGTTCACCCTTGTTGGGCCAGAGCGCGACCGCACGCTCCGACTGCGCCGTGATTGTGAGAGCAGGGTTCACGCCGAGGTTGGCCGTGATCGTCGAACCATCGATGATGTGCAGGCCCGGATACCCGTACAGCCGCTGGTAAGGGTCGACGACACCGGTGGTCGCTGAATCGCCGATAGGGCAGCCGCCGATGAAATGCGCCGTAGTCGGGCGGTTGACGACATCGAAGTAATAGCCGCGAGGGTCACCATCGATCTTTTCTGCAGCACGTCGGACTACGTCATTGCCGACCGGATTCCAGTTCGGATTGGGCGCGCCCACTCCTTGTCGGGAGGTCATCTTCGCGCCGAAAAGGCCGCGTTTCAGGTAGGTGGTCAGCGAATTGTTCAAATCCTGCATCACAAGCACGGATATCGTTCGGTCGGAGGCGCTCTGAGCATTGAACGAGCGGGCGAACGCAGCCGGGTGGCGCAGGTTCGTCAACATCCATCTTGTGAGACGGTGCCGGTCGCCGTCGACCAGGGTGGTGGTGAGTAGAAATCCCCAGTTGCTGCCCCTGCCGAGGCGGAAGGCTTCGATGTGCGTGTTCGCATCGGGGTGGATCGATGACGTCCCGGCCACACCGTGGGCCAAATCCGTACGGGTCCGCGAGGTCGCCAGCAGGCTGACCTCCGAGTTGGTCCGCGCCAGTTCGCCCAACCGCGCCGAGATCCGGGGTAGGGAACCGTTGGCCCGCAGTCGATGGAGCAAGTTCTGCGTGCCGAGCGCGGCGGCCGAGAACACCACCTGATCGGCGCGCCAGGTCCGGTGTCGCTTACGTGTCCACCGCCCAGTTTCGACGGTTTCAACCCGATAACCGCCGTCAGGCGATTCACGGACGTCGACGACGGTTGTCGTCGGGTGAACCTGCGCGCCCGCCAATTCCGCCAGGTACAGGTAGTTTCGTTCGAGGGTGTTCTTGGCATTGTGCGCGCATCCATTGATGCAGCGCCCACAGAAGACGCAGCCGGCACGGTCTGGTCCGATGCCACCGAAGTACGGGTCCGAAACCGTCTTGCCGGGCTCGCCGAAGAACACGCCCACCTGGGTCGGGTGAAAGGTGTCGGCGATACCCAAGTCGTCTGCAACCGCCTTGAACACGTCGTCTGCAGGCGTCAACCTCGGATTGGTCGCGACGCCGAGCATTCGTTTGGCCTGCTCGTAGTACGGCGCCAGTTCGGCCTTCCAGTCCGTGATCGAAGCCCATTGCGGATCGTTGTAGAACTGCTCCGGCGGTTCGTAGAGAACGTTGCCGTAGACGAGTGAACCGCCACCGACGCCAACGGCCGACTGGATCGCGACGTTCTTCAAAACGGTGATTCGCAGCGGGCCAGTGAGGCCGAAATAGGGCTGCCACAAAGTCTTTCGCATGGGCACGCTGTCGGGAGGGTAGTCCTCCGCCCGCCAGCGCCCTCCCTGCTCGAGCACGCCGACGCGATATCCCTTCTCGCTCAAGCGAAGAGCGGTAACCGATCCGCCGAAACCCGATCCGATCACGATCACGTCGTACTCGGGACTCATCGAAGTCCTCTCGCACCCTGCATGAAGGCCATCGATCGACGGCAATCGAGCGTTAGCAGGTTGACGGTGAGAATACGGCCGGCCGATCAGCTGTGGCTCAAATTGAGCAAGAGCGTCACTGCCGGGAAGCGTCGACGGTTAGCGCGGCAACCGTCATCGCCCGCATCACCGCGCGTGACCGCGCCCCACGACCGTCTGCAGGCTTCAAGCTATGCGGAGTCGAGTTGAGCAGCCCGAACACCGCGTGCGCCATCAGCCGGGCGTCGGCCTCGGCGAGGCCGGGCTCGAATTCGCGCAGCACCCCGACCCAGACCTCCACATACTGGCGCTGCGCCCGGCGCACCTGCCGTTCCGCTGCGGCCGGCAGATGCGCGAGGTCGCGGTCCTGAATCCGAATGAGATCCGGTTCGCTCAGCGCGAAGTCGAGGTGGAAGTCGATCAACCCGTCGAGCGCCGCGTCGGCGGCGGCCTCGCGCGATCGGACTTCCCGCGCGCCGGCAAGCAAGCGCGTGCTGATGCCCACCAGCAACTCGACCAGCAGCGACTCCTTGTTGGGGAAGTGCCGGTAGATCGCCGGGCCGCTGACTCCCGCGGCGGCGCCGATGTCTTCGAGCCGCACAGCCAGGAACCCGCGTTCGGCGAACAGCCGCTCGGCGGCCGACAGCAGTTGCAAGCGCCGGTCCGATTTGCGTCGAGTCCGGCCGTTCGGCGCCTTGGCGTGGGCCGCCGAAGCAGGCACTGCCATGAGGGCCTCCCTCGACAACCCGTGCTGGACACTTCGGTTAATCACCACTAACATATCACGAGTTAGTGACCATTAACCGAAATTGGCGCACTCCATGACCTCTCCGGCGGAAAACCGCGAAGCGCACGCCGCGCTGGTCGCGCAGCTGCGCGAGAAGCTGGCCGCGGCCGCGCTGGGTGGCCCGGAACGTGCTCGCACACGCCACGTCGAGCGCGGCAAACTACTGCCCCGCGACCGCGTCAACGGCTTGCTCGATGCGGGCAGCCCGTTGCTCGAAATTGCGCCGCTGGCCGCCGACGGCATGTACGACAACGAATGCCCCGGCGCAAGCATCATCACCGGCATCGGCCGGATTTCTGGCCGCGAATGCATGATCGTGGCCAACGATGCGACGGTCAAAGGCGGCACCTACTACCCGATTACGGTCAAAAAGCACCTGCGCGCCCAGGAGATCGCCGGACAGAATCGGCTGCCCTGCATCTACCTCGTCGACTCCGGCGGTGCCTTCCTGCCCCGTCAAGACGAAGTGTTCCCGGACCGCGACCATTTCGGCCGGATCTTCTACAACCAGGCCAAACTCAGCTCTGAGGGCATCCCGCAGATCGCTGCCGTGCTCGGATCCTGCACCGCCGGTGGCGCTTACGTACCGGCAATGAGCGACGAAGCGGTGATCGTCCGCAACCAGGGCACCATCTTCCTCGGCGGCCCGCCGTTGGTGAAAGCCGCCACCGGGGAAGTGGTCACCGCCGAGGAGCTCGGCGGCGGCGATCTGCACTCCAAGACCTCGGGCGTCACCGATCATCTCGCGCACGACGACCGCGACGCGCTGAACATCATCCGCCGGATCGTCTCCACGCTGGGACCGCGCGGACCGCGCGCCTGGGATGTGCGGCCCACCGTGGATCCGATCGCCGACCAAAGCGAGCTCTACGACGTTGTCCCAGTGGATCCGCGAATTCCCTACGACGTGCACGACGTCATCAGCCGGATTGTCGACGGGGGCGAATTCGTGGAATTCAAAGCCGAATACGGCAACACACTCGTCACGGGATTCGCGCACATCCACGGCCATCCGGTCGGCATCGTCGCCAACAATGGCGTGCTGTTCTCCGAATCCGCGCTCAAGGGTGCGCATTTCATCGAGCTGTGCGATAAACGGTTGGTCCCGTTGTTGTTCTTGCAGAACATTTCCGGGTTCATGGTCGGCCGCGATTACGAGGCCGGTGGCATCGCCAAACACGGCGCAAAGATGGTGACCGCGGTCGCGTGTGCACGAGTGCCCAAGCTCACCGTGGTGATCGGCGGGTCCTATGGTGCGGGCAATTACTCGATGTGTGGACGGGCGTATTCGCCGCGCTTCCTGTGGATGTGGCCCAACGCCCGAATCTCGGTCATGGGTGGTGAGCAGGCGGCCTCCGTGCTGGCAACGGTCCGCGGGGAAATGACCGCTGAGGAGGAACAAGCCTTCAAAGCTCCCATCCGCGCACAGTACGAACAGCAGGGCAATCCGTACTACTCGACGGCGCGGCTCTGGGACGACGGCGTGATCGATCCCGCCGATACCAGAACAGTTGTCGGTCTTGCACTTTCGGCAGTGGCCAATGCGCCTGTCGAACCGGTCTCCTACGGCGTGTTCAGGATGTGATGTCGAGATGATTTCAGAGGGCTTCCGTACCGTTTTGGTCGCCAACCGGGGTGAGATCGCCGTCCGGGTGATCCGCACGCTGAAGGCGATGGGTATCCGGGCGGTGGCCGTCTACAGCGACGCCGACACCACCGCCCGCCATGTCGCCGCGGCCGACCTGGCGGTCGCAATCGGCCCAGCGCCTGCGCGCGACAGCTATCTCAACATTCCCGCGGTCGTCAACGCGGCTGTGCGCACCGGCGCCCAGGCCGTACACCCGGGTTACGGATTCCTTTCGGAGAATGCAGATTTCGCGGCCGCGTTGGCATCGGCGGGGGTGACATTCATCGGTCCGCCGGTGAGTGCGATTCAAACCATGGGCGACAAGATCGCCGCCAAGGGCACCGTGTCGGAGTTCGGGGTGCCCGTCGTTCCCGGGATCGCGCGGCCTGGACTGACCGACGATGAACTTATCGCCGCCGCCGACCAGATCGGCTACCCGGTCCTGGTCAAGCCGTCCGCCGGAGGCGGTGGCAAGGGCATGCGGATGGTCGAGCAACCCGCTGACCTGCCCGCCACGCTGGTCAGCGCTCGCCGGGAATCGGCGGCTGCGTTCGGCGATGACACTCTTTTTCTCGAGCGATTTGTTTTGCGCCCCAGGCATATCGAAGTTCAGGTGCTGGCCGATAGCTACGGCAATGTTGTGCATCTCGGAGAACGTGAGTGCAGTCTGCAGCGGCGACACCAGAAGGTCATCGAAGAAGCGCCCTCGCCGCTGCTGGACGCCGCGACCCGGGCACGAATCGGTGCCGCGGCATGCGACACCGCCCGCAGCGTGGATTACACCGGTGCCGGCACGGTGGAGTTCATCGTGTCGGCGGAGCGGCCCGACGAGTTCTTCTTCATGGAGATGAACACCCGGCTGCAGGTCGAGCACCCGGTCACCGAGATGGTGACGGGCTGGGATCTGGTCGAGTGGCAGGTCCGGATCGCAGCGGGGGAGAAGCTGACCATTAGCCAGGCCGATATCACCTTGCACGGGCACGCGATTGAAGCGCGTGTCTACGCTGAGGATCCCGCGCACGGCTTCCTGCCGACCGGTGGCGACGTGCTGGCGGTGGTGGAACCGGACGCGGCCGGTGTGCGGGTTGACTCGGGCCTGTCCGCGGGAATGGTCGTGGGCAGCGATTACGACCCGATGCTGGCGAAAGTCGTTGCGCACGGCGCGGATCGCGCTGCGGCGTTGCGCGCTCTCGATGGGGCTCTGGCGGACACGGCGGTACTCGGCGTGGTCACCAATGTCGAGTTCGCCCGGTTCCTGCTCGCCGATCCCGACGTCATCGCGGGTCGGCTTGACACCGGGCTGTTGGACCGACGGGCTGGGGATTTCGCCGCGGCGCCGGTCGGCGACGAGCTGTTCATCGCGGCGGCAGCCTTCCATTGGTTGCGGCTTTTCCCCGCACCGGGCGCTGACCTGTGGGAAGTGCCCTCTGGCTGGCGCGTCGGGGCCAGAGCGCCGGTCAGCGTCCGGCTCCGCGCCGGCGAGCGTACCGATCACGTCCACATCACGGGCTCCCCGGGATCTGCCGAAGTACGCATCGAGGATGGCGAATCTCATTCGCTGCTAGCCGATCTGACCGACGCCCGGCTCACGGTGACAGTGGACGGGCTCCGTACTGAGTACATCGTCGCGACGGCTGACAGGAAGATCTGGCTGGCCGGGCGCGGTACCGTCGCGGTGCTCGAGGAGGTTCGGGAAGCGCCGGTGCGCCCGGAGGACGAGCACACCGGCGACGCCGAGTTGGCCAGCCCGATGCCAGGGGCGGTAGTGGCGGTAAGTGTCGACGACGGGGCGCAAGTCGAGGCCGGGGCCGTGGTCGTGACGGTCGAGGCGATGAAGATGGAGCACGCGTTAACGGCACCCGTCGACGGTGTGGTCGACCTCCTCGTCGCGGTAGGCGACCAAGTCAAGGTGGGCCAGCCGCTGGCCCGGATCATTGTGAATAGCAACGCAAATGCAGAGGACGGCGCGAATGTCTGACTTCCTGTCCACCGGGACATTGCCGGACGAGTACCAACAACTGGCCAAGACGGTCCGTGATTTCGCCCAGAGCGTCGTCGCACCGGTAGCCGCGCAGCACGACGCCGAGCACTCGTTCCCCTACGAGGTGGTCGCCGGCATGGCGGACATGGGGCTGTTCGGTCTGCCCTTCCCGGAGGAGTTCGGCGGGATGGGCGGCGACTACTTCGCCCTGTGCCTGGCACTTGAGGAATTGGGCAAGGTCGACCAAAGCGTCGCGATCACGCTGGAGGCCGGTGTTTCACTGGGCGCCATGCCCGTGTACCGATTCGGCACCGAGGCGCAGAAGCGGGAATGGCTGCCGCAGTTGGCAAGTGGTGCTGCACTGGGCGCGTTCGGGCTGACCGAGCCGGGCGGCGGCACCGATGCCGGCGCCACCAAAACCACCGCGCGCCTCGACGACGACCATTGGGTGATCAACGGGTCCAAGCAGTTCATCACCAACTCCGGCACCGACATCACCAAGTTGGTGACCGTCACGGCGGTCACCGGCGAGCGGGACGGCAAAAAGGAGATTTCATCGATCTTGGTCCCGGTACCCACGCCGGGGTTCACCGTGGAGCCGGCCTATAACAAGGTGGGCTGGAACGCCTCGGACACCCATCCGCTGAGCTTCGACGACGCGCGTGTACCCGAGGAGAACCTGCTCGGTGAACGCGGTCGCGGGTATGCCAATTTCTTGCGCATACTCGACGAGGGCCGCATCGCGATCGCCGCGTTGTCCACCGGAGCCGCGCAGGGTTGCGTCGACGAGAGCGTCAAGTACGCGAAGGAACGCGAAGCGTTTGGTCAACCGATCGGCCGATATCAATCGATCGCATTCACGATCGCGCGGATGGAGGCCCGTGCGCACACGGCTCGCACCGCCTATTACGACGCTGCGGCGCTGATGCTGGCCGGCAAGCCGTTCAAAAAGCAGGCGGCCATCGCCAAGTTGGTGGCCAGCGAGGCGGCGATGGACAACGCGCGTGACGCTACCCAAATCCACGGCGGCTACGGGTTTATCAATGAATTCGTCGTGGCCCGCCACTACCGGGACAGCAAGATCTTGGAAATCGGCGAGGGCACCACCGAGGTGCAGTTGATGCTGATCGCGCGGGAGGCCGGTCTGTGAGTGATGAAGTGCGCGAGATAATCCAGCGCGGGTTGTGGTTTGAAGAATTCGAGACGGGCGTGCGGTATCTGCACCGGCCGGGGCGCACCATCACCGAAGCCGACAATGTCCTCTTCACCACGTTGACCATGAATACCCAAGCGCTGCATCTGGATGCCGCATTCTCCGACGCGCTGCCGCCGTTCAATCAGCGATTGGTGAACTCGATGTTCACCCTGTCGACCCTGGTCGGATTGTCGGTCGCGCAGCTGACCCAGGGCACCATTGTGGGCAATCTCGGTTTCTCCGAAATCGCTTTCCCGAAGCCGCTGTTCCACGGCGACACGCTCTACGCCGAGACCGTCATCACCGAGAAGCGGACATCGAAGAGCCGTCCCGGGGAAGGCATTGTGACGTTTGCGCATACCGGTCGAAATCAGCACGGTGACGTGGTGGCCACCGCGAGCCGCAAGACCATGGTCCGCATGCGGCCGGCCGAGGCAACCGACTGATGGGCCTGCAAAATCCCGGCCCGGCATGGCTTTTCTGCCCGGCCGACCGTCCGGAACGTTACGAAAAAGCCGCTGCTGCAGCGGATATCGTTATTCTTGACCTCGAGGACGGATGTGCCGCTGCCGACCGCCCTGCCGCCCGCGAAGCGCTGGTCGACGTGCCGCTCGATCCGGCCCGCACCGTGGTGCGCGTCAATCAGTTCGGCACCGCCGATCAGCAACTCGACCTGGCGGTACTTGAGCGCACGGACTACGACACGGTTATGTTGCCTAAATGTGAAGCACCCGAACAGGTTAGCGCGCTGGCGCCGCTGAATGTGGTCGTGCTGGTCGAATCGCCGATGGGTGCCCTCGTCGTCACCGAAACGGTATCCGTGGACAACGCCATCGCGGTGATGTGGGGTGCCGAGGATTTGTTCGCGGTGCTCGGCGGAACGGCCAACCGCTACCCGGACGGGACATACCGCGAGGTCGCCCGCCACGTCCGCTCGCAATCCCTGCTGGCCGCCAAGGCGCACGGCCGACTTGCGCTGGATTCGGTCTACCTCGACATCAAGAACCTCGACGGGCTGCGCGCTGAAGTCGACGACGCGGTGGCGGTGGGCTTCGACGCGAAGGTTGCCATCCACCCCACGCAGATCCCTGTGATCCGGGCCGGGTACGCGCCGTCCGCCGACCAGGTGCAGTGGGCGCGACACGTACTCGCCGCCGCCGCCGATGAGCGCGGCGTCTTCGCATTCGAGGGCATAATGGTAGATGCGCCCGTGTTGCGGCGAGCCGAACGAATTGTGCAGCTAGGGGCTGACATCAGCTCGTAGCGGCACCGGTCTTGGGGTTTGCTTCGACGCGCCGTACACCCGCGCCGACCGATGGTTGGAGGCGGTATGACTGAAGCTGCTCTCACACCGATGACGGTCGAAATCGAGCCGGTGCAGCTCGTCGCGCCGGACGGGACGCCAACCGCGGAATTCCGTTACAACCGTGAGCTTCCGGCCGAGACACTGTGCTGGCTCTACGAGATGATGGTGGTCACCCGCGATGTGGACGCCGAATTCGTCAACTTGCAACGTCAGGGTGAATTAGCGCTGTTCGCGTCGTGCTGCGGCCAAGAGGCGGCACAGGTCGGTGCTGCCGCTTGCCTGCGCAAGACCGATTGGTTGTTTCCACAGTACCGCGAATTGGGCGTCTACCTCGTGCGTGGCATCCCACCCGGCCACGTCGGCGCCGCCTGGCGCGGAACATGGCATGGCGGGCTGGATTTCATCAAGAAGTGCTGCGCCCCGATATCGGTTCCGATCGGCACCCAGACGTTGCATGCCGTCGGCGCGGCCATGGCGGCCCAGCGCCTCGGCGAGGACTCGATGACGGTGGCCTTTCTCGGCGACGGCGCCACCAGCGAGGGCGACGTGCACGAAGCGCTCAACTTTGCGGCGGTCTTCAAAGCGCCATGTGTGTTCTATGTGCAGAACAACCAGTGGGCGATCTCGGTGCCGCTGAGCAGCCAGACGGCCGCACCTTCCATCGCGCACAAGGCGATCGGATACGGCATGCCCGGTGTTCGGGTGGACGGCAACGATGTGCTGGCGTGTTACGCGGTGGTGGCCGAAGCCGCAGCCCGGGCCAGAGCCGGCGGCGGTCCGACGTTGATCGAGGCGATCACCTACCGGCTCGGCCCGCACACCACATCGGATGATCCGACGCGATATCGCAGCCAGGAAGAACTGGATCGGTGGCAGCTGCTGGACCCGATTCCGCGCTACCGGAATTACCTGGAGCACCAGGGACTGTGGTCGGAGCGGCTGCAAGACCGGGTCGCCGCACGCTGCAGGCGGCTGCGCGCCGATCTGCGCGACGCGGTGTCCGCGGCCCCCGACATCGACGTCGACGAGGTCTTCACTTCGGTGTACGCGGAAATGACGCCGGGACTCGAAGTGCAGCGCCGGCAGTTGCGCACGGAAATCTGCCGGGAGGTGTGATGACGCAGATCGCCGAACCCCCCACCCGTTCGACCGCGGACGTGTTCACCGCGACGCCGCTGACGATGGTCCAGGCGCTCAACCGGGCACTACACGATGCGATGGCCGGCGACGACCGGGTGCTGGTTTTCGGTGAGGACGTGGCGACACTCGGCGGTGTTTTCCGGGTGACCGAAGGACTTACCGCGACATTCGGCCCGCAGCGCTGTTTCGATACCCCGCTGGCCGAGTCCGCGGTGATCGGCATCGCCGTCGGCTTGGCGCTCCGGGGCTTCGTGCCGGTGCCCGAGATCCAGTTCGACGGCTTCTCCTATCCCGCCTTTGATCAGGTGGTCAGCCACCTGGCGAAGTATCGAACCCGTACCCGCGGCGAAATCAACATGGCGGTCACCGTGCGGATACCGTCGTTCGGCGGAATCGGTGCGGTCGAGCATCATTCGGAATCCACCGAGTCCTACTGGGCGCACACCGCGGGCCTCAAGGTTGTGGTGCCGTCCACACCGTCAGACGCCTACTGGCTGCTGCGCCACGCTATCGCCTGTCCGGACCCGGTGATGTTCTTAGAGCCCAAGCGGCGCTACTGGGGTCGTGAGGTCGTCGACACCGCCCATCCAGGGCTTCCGATCGGGCGCGCTGCGGTGCGTCGCGCCGGCACCGACGTCACGGTGCTGACCTACGGCGGCCTGGTGGGCACGGCACTGTCAGCGGCTGAAATGGCTGCTCAGCAACGTGATTGGAGCCTCGAGGTTGTCGACCTGCGGTCCCTGGTCCCGCTGGATTTCGACACCGTAGCCGCATCGATCCGCCGCACCGGTCGGTGCGTAGTGCTGCACGAGGGCCCGCGGAGCCTGGGCTACGGCGCAGGTCTGGCTGCCCGGATCCAAGAAGAGCTTTTCTACGAACTCGAAGCACCGGTGTTGCGCGCCTGCGGGTTTGACACCCCTTATCCACCGGCCAGGCTCGAGAAGCTGTGGCTACCCGGTCCCGATCGACTGCTCGATTGCGTCGAGCGCGTGCTGGAACTGCCGTGACTACGCCCGCCGACAACGACCGCGTCAAGGCCTTCATCGTTCCCGACCTCGGCGAGGGCCTCGAAGAGGTGACGCTGTCCTGCTGGCGCGTCGCAGTTGGTGATGACGTCGAACTCAACCAACCGTTGTGTTCGGTCGAGACCGCCAAGGCCGAAGTCGAGATCCCCAGCCCGTATGCCGGCAAGATCGTGGAGTTGCGTGGGGGAGAAGGTGACGTGCTGGCCGTCGGATCGCTGCTGGTACGTATCGATACCGCGCCGGGTGCGATGCAGGACGCCGGCGCGTCCAACGGTGCATTGTCCACGCGCAGGCCGGTACTCGTCGGATACGGGGCCGATGACGCACTGGACACCAGCCGACGACGTCCGAAAGCCAAACCCTCCGTGCGGAAACTGGCCGCCGAGCTGCTCGTCGATCTGGGTAATGTCGAGCCGGGCGCAGACGGCCTGGTCAGCCGGGAGGCGGTGTTGGCGGCCGCGGGTGTCGGCGCCCAGCGACCCGGAGTGTCATACGACGTGTTGCCAGTGCGCGGGGTCCACGCGCATATGGCAGAGCGGATGACACTGTCGCGCAGCAACATTCCTGATGCACATGCCAGCGTCCAGGTCGACTGCACAGCCTTGGTGCGCCTAGCCGATGACGCCATCTCGCCGTTCGTACTCACGCTACGGCTTTTGGTAATCGCATTGGCGCACAACAAGATTCTCAACTCGACATGGGTTGACGGCTCGCACGGTCCGCAGGTGCACTCCCATCACGCGATCCATCTGGGTTTCGCCGTCGCCGCGCCCCGCGGTCTGCTGGTCCCGGTGGTGGCTGACGCGCAGGATAAGACCACCCGTGAACTCGCTGAATGCGTCGAGCGGCTGATTCGGGACGCCCGCGCGGGCACCCTGAAACCGGCTGAGCTCGCGGGCTCGACGTTTACCGTGTCGAACTTCGGGGCGCTCGGGCTCGATGACGGGGTGCCAGTGATCAACTATCCGGAGGCCGCCATCCTGGGCATGGGCTCTCTCAAACCGCGGCCCGTGGCGCTCGACGACACCGTCGTCGTACGCCCTCAGATGACCCTGACCTGCGTGTTCGACCACCGGGTCGCTGACGGCGCCAACGTGGCGCAGTTTTTGGGGGAGCTGCGCCGGCTGATCGAATCACCGGAGACGGCGCTGCTCGATCTGTAGCGGTCGCGCTCACTTACGTTGCGCTGCGGCCAGCCGGGCCGCGAAGTCCGGTGACTGAATCGAGGTGACTTGCGGCCCGAGTTCGATGTTTTTGGCGGCTTCGTGCTGCTCGGTGTCGAGCGACCCCGGGCTGGCCGTCGCCCGCATGGTGGCCTTCGTCGCGAGCACGACCTCGCGGGGGGCGGCCGCGGGCCCGGCCGCCAGCTCCAAGGCCGCGGCCACCGGGTCGTCGGCGATGCTGAGCGCCAGCCCATGCCGCACAGCCGATTCCGCGTCGAAGCGCATACCGAACAGCAAGGCCGCACGGGCCGCCTGCGGCCCGACCGCGCGCTGCAGCATCCACGTCGCGCCGCCGCCGGGATGCAGACCGAGCTTCTGAAAACGCGCGTCGAACAACGCGTTCGGCCCGGCGATGCGCACATCGGCCGCCAGCGCCAAGTTCAGGCCTGCGCCGACGGCGGGGCCGTTGACGGCGGCGATCGTGGGCAGCGTGCACTTGCCGACGGCCATGAAGCCGTCGTAGATCCGCAGCAGTCCCTCCTTTGCTGCACTGCCCAACGCACTCAGGTCGGCGCCGGCGCAGAATGCTTTGCCGGCGCCGGTAACGACGACGGCGTGGACGTCCTGGTCGGCTTCGGCTCGTTCCACCGCGGTCCGCAGCTGCTTCGATATCTCGTCGGTGACGGCGTTGCGTCGATCGGGGTCATTGACGGTGATCAGCGCGACATGGTTGTCCACGCGGAACAAGATCCGATCGGGCTGGGACACCGCACACCTCCGCAAAACTTCTGCCACATAGACCGCATTTGCCACAGTGGCATCTTGCGCCCCCGGCAGGACTCGAACCTGCGACCACAAGATTAGAAGTCATGTGCTCTGTCCAGCTGAGCTACGGGGGCCCCGAGACTACTAAGCCCAGGTCAGTGTAGCCAACGGCGCCGCAGGTGAACTCCAGGAGCGCAACGCCGAGAGAAATGTCGTTGGCGGGAACAGTGATTCGGCTATCGTGAGGCCCGCCACACACGTACGCTACCGGCTGCGTGTGCTCAACGTTGAGGAGTGGCAGGCATGACGGTAGCCATAGGGGCCCGATACTCGCGGGCCAGCGCCGAGGTGCTGCGATACGGACTGCAGCTGGCGTCCGGGCCGATGGGTGCTTACCGGACCGGCTCGCTGCTTCTCCGCGGGTCGCCGACCGTCGTGCGCTTTGTGGCCGAATGGCTATCGGCCGAATTTCCCCCGCACGTGGTCACCGGGCATGCGCTGTCCGGGGTGATGCCGCTGTCGGTCGGCCGGGTTGCGACGGGCTGGGCGGCGCAGCGCGCTGATCACATCCTCACCGCCGCGCTGGCCGACTCCTTTGGACCGCAATATCGAAAAAGGGCTCGTCATCCGATCACCGAGGACCCGGCGTGCGCGCGCCGCGCGGGCCTATTGGAGGCGACCGGGCACCGTCGCCGCTACGCGGCGCAGACATCGGACATCGCCTACGGCCCGGACGGTCGCGACCACCTGCTGGACATCTGGCGCCATCCGGACATGAAGGCGGGCGACCGGGCACCGGTGCTGGTACAGATCCCGGGCGGTGCATGGACCGTCAACGGCAAACGGCCGCAGGCATATCCGCTGATGGGTCGGATGGCCGAGCTGGGCTGGATCTGCGTGTCCATCGATTACAGCAAGAGTCCGCGCAGCGCGTGGCCGGCGCACATCATCGACGTCAAGCGGGCGCTGGCCTGGGTCCGCGAGAATATCGCCGACTACGGTGGCGACCCGGACTTCATCGCGGTGACGGGCGGCTCCGCCGGCGGACACTTGGCCTCGTTAGCCGCGCTCACGGCTAACGACGAGCGGCTGCAGCCCGGCTTCGAGGATGCCGACACCACCGTTCAGGCGGCGGCACCGTATTACGGTGTCTACGACCTGACCGATGTCAAGAAAATGCACGAAATGATGCTCCCGTTTCTCGAGCATTTCGTGATGCAAGCGCGCTACGCCGACCAACCGGCATTGTTCGAATCGGCGTCACCGATTTCACATGTGCACCGTCACGCGCCGCCGTTCTTTGTGTTGCACGGCGAGAACGATTCGGTGATCCCCAGCCTGCAGGCCCGGACCTTCTGCGCCGCGCTGCGCGAGGCCGGGGCCCCTAGCGTCAGCTACGCCGAGCTTCCCAACGCCCACCACGCCTTCGACATGTTCGCCACCATGCGGTCCCGACTGGCCGCCGATGCCGTCGCCGACTTTTTCGGTGTCGTTTACGGACGATATCTCCGCTCCCGATCGGCGGCTTCGCGTAGACGAGCAACACCGGCCAGCTGAACTGTCCGGCGCGCAACCGGCCGTCTAGTTCCAATCCGGCAGCCCAACAGGGCAATTCGCAGGGTCTCGTCGGCACGTTTAACCTGGCGTTCTGATCCGCACAATCGGGTACCGCCACCGCGCCAACCGAGCTAGCGTTGGAGTGGCCGGGGGTGCAACGCTGGGCCTTGGCAAAGCGTACGGGCGCGTCGAGTAGGGGCGCGGTGACAGGACGGAGGAGTGCCGGTGGCTGAGACGGTCGACGCGGCCGGATTGCCCGCGGCGCTGGGGCCGGTTGATTACCTGTTGCACCGCGGGGAGGCCAACCCGCGTACCCGTTCGGGCATCATGGCGTTGGAAATCCTCGACACCACCCCGGATTGGGACCGCTTCCGAACCCGCTTTGAGAATGCGTCCCGGCGCGTGTTGCGGCTGCGGCAGAAGGTGGTCGTGCCGACCTTGCCGACAGCCGCGCCGCGCTGGGTGGTCGATCCCGATTTCAACCTGGACTTCCACGTGCGCAGGATCCGGGTCGCCGAACCAGGCTCGCTGCGGCAGGTATTCGATCTGGCCGAGGTGATGGTGCAGTCGCCGCTCGACATCGCCCGTCCGCTGTGGACGGCCACCCTGATCGAGGGGCTCGCCGACGGCAAGGCCGCGACGCTGCTGCACCTGTCCCACGCAGTCACTGACGGTGTCGGCAGTGTGGAGATGTTCGCCCAGATCTACGATCTCGAGCGGGATGCGCCGCCTCAGCCGACGCCGGCACAACCTATTCCGCAAGATCTCTCGGGCAACGACTTGATGCGCGAAGGGTTCAACCACCTGCCCGCCAATGTCGTCGGCGGGATTCTGGGCGCGGTATCGGGAGCCGCGTCGGCGGTCGGGCGAGCGGTGTTCAACCCGGGCGCGGCGGTGGCGGGTGCGGTCGACTATGCGCGCTCGGGAAGGCGGGTGATGAGCAGGGCCGCTGAACCGTCACCGCTGCTTCGTCGCCGCAGCCTGGCTACCCGCAGCGAAGCCCTCGACATCCCGCTCGCCGACTTGCACCGGGCGGCAAAAGCGGGCGGGGGCTCCATCAACGACGCCTACCTGGCGGGTTTGTGCGGCGCGCTGGGCCGTTACCACGAGGCACTCGGCGTGCCGGTCGCCACGCTGCCGATGGCGGTGCCGGTCAGCTTGCGTGCGGAGTCCGACGCGGCCGGCGGCAACCGGTTCACCGGTGTCAACCTGGCCGCGCCAATCGGTACCGCGGATCCGGTCGACCGGATGAGGAAGATCCGTGCGCAGATGACCCAGCGCCGCGACGAGCCCGCGATGGACATCATCGGATCCATCGCCCCGGTGCTGAGCGTGTTGCCGACACCGTTGCTGGAGTCGATGACCGGCTCGATCGTCGGCTCCGACGTGCAGGCCAGCAACGTTCCGGTGTTTCCCGGCGACACCTTTTTGGCCGGTGCAAAGATTTTGCGGCAGTACGGCATTGGCCCGTTGCCCGGCGTCGCGATGATGGTCGTGCTGATATCGAGGGGCGGCTACTGCACGATCACCTCGCGCTACGATCGCGCCGCGGTGCGTGATGAGAAGCTATGGGCGCGATGCTTCTTGGAGGGTTTCGACGAGATCCTCGCACTGGCCGGCGAACCTGCCTTGCATGTGGTGCCCGCGTCGTTCGACGCCGAGCCGTCCCGCTCGCCGCACCGATCGGCGTCGGGGTCATGACTGCCCGCGCCGCGACGATGCCGAGCGAAGCGATGAGGAGGAGCGGCGCATGACGCCCGCCGAGCAGGAGGAGCGCCAGGCGCGGAAACCGGCGCGCGATCTTCGGTTGCCGGGCTCGGTCGCCGAAATCATGGCGAGCCCGCCCGGGCCCAAAATCGGCGCATTCTTCGACTTGGACGGGACTTTAGTGGCCGGGTTCACCGCCGTCATTCTCACCCAGGAGCGGCTGCGTCGACGCGACATGGGCGTGGGCGAATTGTTCAGCATGGTCACTGCTGGCCTGAATCATCAACTTGGACGCATCGAATTCGAAGAGCTGATCGCCAAAGCGGCCTCAGCCTTGCGTGGACGGATGTTGAGCGATCTGGAGGAGATCGGCGAGCGGCTGTTCAACCAGAGAATTGAGTCAAGGATCTACCCCGAGATGCGCGAGCTGGTCCGTGCCCACCTGGCTCGTGGGCACACCGTGGTGCTCAGCTCGTCGGCGTTGACCATTCAGGTCGCGCCGGTAGCGGCATTCCTCGGCATCGTCAACACGCTGACCAACAAGTTCGAGACCGACGACGACGGCGTCCTGACCGGAGGTGTGGTCGCGCCGATTCTGTGGGGGCCGGGCAAAGCCGCCGCGGTGCAGAAGTTCGCCAGCGAGAACGGCATCGACCTCAAGGACAGCTACTTCTACGCCGACGGCGATGAAGACGTCGCGCTGATGCACCTGGTCGGCAATCCGCGGCCGACGAACCCGGAAGGCAAGATGGCCGCCGTCGCCAAGCGGCGCGGCTGGCCGATTCTGCGGTTCACCAGCCGTAGTGGCGGCGGTATCGGGGCACAGCTGCGGACGCTTGCCGGGGTCGGCTCGGTGGTCCCCGTCGCGGCAGGTGCGCTGGGAATCGGCCTGCTGACCCGGAGCAGACGCCGGGGCGTCAACTTCTTCACGTCGACCTGGTCGCAACTGTTGTTGACCGCCAGCGGTGTGCAACTCAACATCCTGGGCAAAGAGAATCTGACCGCCGAGCGGCCCGCGGTGTTCATCTTCAACCACCGCAACCAAGCCGACCCCGTCATCGTCGGCGCGTTGATCCGCGACAACTGGGTCGCCGTCGGCAAAAAAGAGCTCGAGAGCGATCCGATCATGGGCACGCTCGGCAAGATGCTTGACTCCGTCTTCATCGACCGCGATAACCCGACCGCAGCGGTGGAGTCGCTGCATCAGGTCGAAGAGCGTGCCAGACAAGGGCTGTCCATCATGATCGCGCCCGAGGGCACCAGGCTGGACACCACCAGCGTGGGCCCGTTCAAGAAGGGGCCGTTCCGGATGGCGATGGCGGTGGGCATCCCGATCGTGCCGATCGTGATCCGCAACGCCGAGATCATCGCCGCGCGCAACTCCACGACGATGAATCCGGGCACGGTGGATGTGGCTGTGTTCCCGCCGATCTCGGTGAGCGGCTGGACGGTTGACACGCTGGCGGATCGGATCGCCGAGGTGCGCCAATTGTTTGTAGACACGTTGGCCGACTGGCCGCTCGACGAGCTGCCCGACCATGACGTGTATCGAAAGAAGCCGGTGCCGAAAAAGGCGCCACGAAAAGCCACCACCAAGCCGGCCAAGGCCACTGCGGCGAAGGCCACCGCCAAGAAAGCCGCCAAAGCGGTTCAGCCAAAAGCCCCGGCGCGCAAGACCACCAAGGCCCAGCCCACTACGCCCCGGCCCAGAGGGCGATCGTGACCAGATCGGCCGCCGACGCGCGGTCCTTCACCACGACCGACGACACGTTGGTGCTGGCGGCCGCGTCCTCGCCGATGGAATCGGAACTCCTCGCGAAATGGTTGGAACAGCAACGTGCCCAGCACCCGGAGACCAAGCTCGAGGTGCTGCCGTTGCCGGCAGAAGATTCTCCGCCCGCAGCGCTGGCACAGCTGGTCGAACAACTCGAGTCGGACGAGGACCGGTCGATCGTTCCGGTGCGGGTCTTTTGGATGCCGGAAGCCGACGCGTCGGCACTGAGCCGAGTAGCGGCTTTGCTCCCGGGACGAAATCCCTACCAGCCCAGTGAACGTCAGCAGCGCCACATCCTGCGTACCGACCCGTCACGCGCCCAGGTGGTGGCCGGCGAATCGGCCAAGGTGTCCGAGCTTCGTCAGCAATGGCGCGACATCACGGTTGGCGAAAACCCCCGTGAATTTGCGCATTTCGTCACCCGCCGCGCGCTGCTGGCAATGGAACGCGCCGAATACCGGATCCTCGGACCGCAATACAAGTCTCCGCGGCTAGTGCGCCCGGAGATCCTGGCGTCCGCGCGGTTTCGCGCCGGCCTGGAAAAGATCCCAGGGGCCACCGTCGAGCAAGCCGGAAAGATGCTCGATGAACTCGCCACCGGGTGGAGTCGAGTATCCGTCGACCTGGTCTCCGTGCTGGGCAGATTGTTCAGCCGTGGATTCGACCGGGAAATCGATTACGACGAGTACCAGGTGGCGGCGCTACGCGCGGCACTGGAGGCGCATCCCGCGGTGTTGCTCTTCTCGCACCGGTCCTACATCGACGGCGCGGTGATGCCGGTGGCGATGCAGGAGAACAGGCTGCCGCCGGTGCATGTCTTCGCGGGTATCAACTTGGCATTCGGGCCGATGGGACCGCTGATGCGTCGCGCCGGCACCATCTTCATCCGGCGCAATATCGGCAAT
>DATJOR010000384.1:0-9952 GCA_035506875.1 Mycobacterium sp. | reverse complement strand
CCGCTGTCCGCGCTCCACGCCGCGGACCAGGCTCACCACCGACCGGTCGGCCTGGTACTGGGCGAACGACTGCTCCAGCAGCCGGTGAGCCTGCTCGGGGCCCACCCGGTTCACCAGGTTGATCGTCATGTTGTACGACGGGGCGAACGAGCTGCGCAGCGGGAAGGTTCGGGTGGACGCCAGGCCGGCGACTTCGGCCGGTTCGCTGGTGGGATCACCGGGGTGCCAGAGCACCACGGCGTGGCCTTCGACGTCGATACCGCGCCGGCCTGCCCGCCCGGTGAGCTGCGTGTACTCCCCCGGCGTCAGCGGAACATGCTGTTCGCCATTGAATTTCACCAGTCGTTCCAGCACCACCGTGCGGGCCGGCATGTTGATGCCGAGCGCCAAAGTTTCGGTGGCGAAGACAGCACGGATCAGCCCGGCAGTGAACAGCTCCTCGACGGTGTGCCGGAACACCGGCAACATTCCGGCGTGGTGGGCTGCGATGCCGCGCAGCAGACCTTCGCGCCATTCGTAGTAGCCCAGCACGGCCAGGTCGGAATCCTGGAGCTCGCCGCAGCGATGCTCGATCGCCTCAGCGATCTGAGCCCGGTCTTCCTCGGTGGTCAGCCGCAACGACGACCGCAGGCATTGCGCCACCGCGGCGTCGCAACCGGCGCGGGAGAACACGAACGTGATCGCCGGCAGCAGGCCCTCGGCGTCGAGCATGCCAATCACGTCGGGCCGCGACGGCGGCCGGTAGAAACCCGGCCGCCCGGAACGTCCCGGACCTCCCCGTCCACCCTGCCGGCGCGGGCCACGCCAGTCCGAGAGCCGATCGGCTTCGCGGCGATGGGCGATGTGGCGCAACAGATTCGGGTTGACGATCGGCTGGCGCCGCTCACCGGTGCCGTCGGCGGTGTAGTCGAACAGGTCGAAGATGCGCTTGCCCACCAGCATGTGCTGCCACAGCGGGACCGGTCGGTGGTCGTCGACGACCACGGTCGTGTCGCCGCGCACGGTCTGGATCCAGCCACCGAACTCCTCGGCGTTGCTCACCGTCGCCGACAGGCTGACCAGGCGCACCTCGTCGGGTAGGTGCAGGATCACTTCCTCCCATACCGCGCCACGCATCCGGTCGGCCAGGAAATGCACCTCATCCATGACGACGTAGGAAAGACCTTGCAGCACAGGCGAATCAGCGTAAAGCATGTTGCGGAGCACTTCGGTCGTCATCACCACGATCGGGGCGTTCGCGTTGACCGAGAGGTCGCCGGTGAGCAATCCGATCTGGTCTTTGCCATAGCGGGCGACGAAGTCGGTGTGCTTCTGGTTGCTCAGTGCCTTCAACGGCGTGGTGTAGAAGCATTTACCGCCCGCCGCCAGCGCCAAGTGCACCGCGAACTCGCCGACGACGGTCTTCCCGGCGCCGGTCGGCGCGCACACCAGCACCCCATGACCGCTTTCGAGTGCCGCACAGGCCTTTTGCTGAAAGCCGTCGAGCCCGAACGCCAATTCCGCGGCGAACTTGGCCAATTCGCCCGCGGCGGGGCCCTTCGCGCCGTCAGGTGACGTCGTCATGGGGTCCGGCGATGCTCGACGGCGCACCGACCGCCGATGGCGGGTCGACGGCCGAGGCTTCGTCGTCAGCGATCGCAGTCAGCGCTTCGCGTCTGGCTTTCCGTTTGTCGTGCACCCGGGCGATCTGGATGGCCAATTCAAGCAGCAGGGTCAGCGCGAGGCCCAGGGCCGTCATCGAGAACGGGTCGGAACCCGGCGTGAAAACCGCTGCGAAGACGAACATCACGAAGATCAGGCCCCGTCGCCAGGACCGCAGTCGCAGGTAGCTCAGCACGCCGACGAAGTTGAGCATCACGATCAACAATGGGAACTCGAAGCTGACACCGAAGACCAGCAGCAGGTTGATCAAGAAGCCGAAATAACGGTCGCCGGACAGCGCGGTCACCTGTACGTCGCTGCCCACCGTCAGCAGAAAGTGCAGCGCCTTGGACAGCACCAGATAGGCGAGCACCGCGCCGGTGACGAACAACAGTGCCGCCGGGATCACGAACGCCACCGCGAAGCGGCGCTCCTTGCGGTACAGCCCCGGCGTGATGAACGCCCAGACTTGGTACAACCACATCGGGCAAGCCAGCACGATCCCAGCGGTCAGCCCGACTTTCAGCCGCAGCATGAACTGGTCGAACGGCGCGGTGGCCAACAACCGGCATTGGCCGTCGGCGCTGATCTGCGCTCGCGCGGACGGCGGCAGCGAGCAATACGGCTGCCGAAGCCATTCGCCCAGGCTTTCCAGCCCGAACACTGTGTGCGAATACCAGACGAACCCGAACGCCGTGGTGATCGTAATCGTCGCCAGCGAGATCAGCAGGCGAGCGCGCAGTTCGGTGAGATGGTCGACGAGCGACATGGTCCCGTCGGGGTTGGTGCGGCTGCGACGACGTCGCGGATCTAGCCGCCTGAATAAACCGGTGGTGCGCACGGTGAATGGGCGCTCGGGCGCCGTGGCTGCGATGCCAGGTTAGGCCGATCGGCCGTCAGCCGCCGGCGGGTCGACCCGCTCGGACTGCACCGGCTGGGCGGCCGCGGGCGGCGCGACGGATGTGTCTGGCTTGCTTTCGTTCTGCAGTTCGCGGACCTCAGACTTGAAGATCCGCAACGACTTGCCCAGCGAGCGCGCCGCGTCGGGGAGCCTCTTGGCGCCGAACAGAACGACCACCAGGACCGCAATGATCGCCAGGTGACCCGGGGTGAGAGCGTTCACTTTTAACTACCTCCAGACGTCCCCTCGATGCTACCGCAGCAGCCGCGCGACTAGCCGGACCGCGCCGCGGCCTGGTAACACTGCAGCGCGGCGGCCGCGGCGTCGCGCACCCGGTTGGCCAGCGAGTCGGGCGCCAGGACACGAACGGCCGACCCCAGACCCAGCACTTGACGCGCCATCCACTCTTCGGAGGCATAGGTCATGGCCGCCTCGCAGTAACCGTCGGGCAGCTCGCCCAGCAGCCGCATCGGGTAGTACTCGAACATCCACGACGCCGCCGGTGCCAGCCGCAGCGTCGCCGACGGCAGCGACGGATCGGCGTCGAACAGCGATGTGTCCGGGGGCGCTGCGAGCGCGGGTTCCGGCGGCGCCGACGGCTCGTCGAGCATGACGGCGTCGACGATGCGGTCGAACCGGAACAGCCGTACCCCCTCGGCCTCGCGTGACCACGCCTCCAGGTAGCTCTGATCGCCGACCAGCACGATCCGGATGGGGTCGACGATCCGGGTGGACAGCGTGTCGTGCGAGGCCGCGTAGTAGTCGATGCTCAGCGCGCGATTGTCGTGGACGGCGGCCCGCACCGCGGCCGCGGCCTGGCTCTCCACCGGCGCCGGCTCGTCCACCGCAGCGACGTCAGGCGCGTGTCCGGCGGCCCCGGCGGCGGCTTCGATTTTCGCGATTGCGCTGCGGGCCGCCTCCGGGTCGACCACGCCCGGGATGTCGGCCAGTGCCCGCAGGGCCACCAGCAGGCCGGTGGCTTCCGGCGAGGTGAGCTGCAGCGGCGTGTCCATTCCCGCCGAGAACGTCACCTCGATGGTGTCGCCCTCGAACGCGAAGTCGATCAGGTCGCCGGGGCTGTAGCCGGGAAGGCCGCACAACCACAGCTGGTCGAGGTCCTCGCCTAGCTGTTTGACCGAAACACCGAGGTCAGCAGCGGCCTGCGCGCGGGTGACCCTTGGGTTGGCCTGAAAATACGGCACCATGTTGAGCAGCCGCACCAGGCGGGTGGACACCGGTGTCACGCCTCCCCCTCTCCAGCGTGGGCGCGCAGCCGGCCCAGTACCTCGTCACGCAGCGTGGACGGTTCCAGCACGACGGCATCGGCGCCGTAACCGGTGATGTCGCGGGCCAGCCGGTCCGTGGTTCCGATGTCTAGTTCGATGACCTCGCCGTCTCGGCCGGCCAGCTGCCGCGGCCCCAGCGATGTCCCGGCGCGCCGCAGCGCGGTGGCCCGCCCGTCGGCCACCCAGACCTGAGCCCGCACACCCGTCGGCGCGTCTGCGACCGCCGCGGCCACGATCCTGCGCAAGTCGACATGCTCGGGCGGAGTGAAGGCGCCGGCCGGGCCGATCACGGTCACCTCGTCGCCGATCCTGGACAGCCGGAATGTGCGGGTGGCGCTGCGGTCACGGTCGTGCCCGACGAGATACCAGCGGCCTTTCTCGGTCACGACGCCCCACGGCTCGACCGTGCGCACGGTATAGGGCTCGGTGCGTGATGGCCGATGCGGAAATTGCACGGTCTGCGCGGAGTCGATGGCCGACAGCAACGCTCCGAGAACGTCTTCCGACCCGCGCAGTCCCACGGTCCCGGCCGGTGAAGCGATCGCGACCGGCGCATCCGGGTCGACGTCCACGCCGGCGGCACGCAGCTTGAGCAGCGCGCCCTGGGTGGCGGTGATCAATTCCGGCGACTCCCACAGCTGGGTGGCGACGGCCACCGCCGCCGCCTCGTCGGCGGTCAGTTCGACGGCCGGCAGCGCGTACGCGTCGCGGTTGATCCGGTAACCCTCGACTGGATCGAACGACGACACCTTGCCGGTCTCCAGCGGAATGCCCAGATCGCGCAGTTCGTTCTTGTCCCGCTCGAACATTCGCGAGAACGCCTCGTCGCTGGCGGTGTCGGAATAGCCCGCCACGCTGGACCGGATTTTCTCGGCGGTGATGTAGCCACGAGTGGACAACAACGCGATGACGAGGTTCACCAATCGCTCGACTTTCGAGATCGCCACCCGCACTACCCTAAAGGCAAATCGCGCCCGGCTCTTTCACCGCGCTACATGCTGGCGATCAGCCGCTTGACTCGCTCGTCGACCGATCGAAACGGGTCCTTGCACAAGACGGTCCGCTGGGCTTGATCGTTGAGTTTGAGATGCACCCAGTCGACGGTGAAATCCCGGCCGGCGGCCTGAGCGGCGCTGATGAATTCACCGCGTAGCCGCGCACGGGTGGTCTGCGGCGGCTGGTCGACGGCATCCTCGATTTCTTCGTCGGTGGTGATGCGCGACGCGAGGCCCTTGCGTTGCAGCAGGTCGAAGACGCCGCGGCCGCGCTTGATGTCGTGGTAGGCGAGATCCAGCTGGGCGATTTTCGGGTCGGACAGCTCCATGTCATAGCGGTCCTGGTAGCGCTGGAACAGCTTGCGCTTGATCACCCAGTCGATTTCGGTGTCCACCTTCGCGAAGTCTTGGCTCTCCACGGCGTCGAGCTGCCGCCCCCACAGGTCCACCACCTGCTCGATCTGCGCGTTGGGCTCGCGAGTCTGCAAGTGCTCGACGGCACGCGCGTAGTACTCCCGCTGGATATCCAGGGCACTGGCCTGACGGCCGCCGGCCAGCCGCACCGGCCGCCGGCCGGTGACGTCGTGGCTGACCTCCCGGATGGCCCGGATCGGGTTGTCCAGCGAGAAGTCGCGAAACGCCACGCCGGCCTCGATCATTTCCAGCACCAGCGCCGCGGTGCCGACCTTGAGCATGGTGGTGGTCTCGCACATGTTGGAATCGCCCACGATGACGTGCAAGCGCCGGTACTTCTCGG
This sequence comes from Mycobacterium sp., assembly GCA_035506875.1. Classification (GTDB taxonomy): domain Bacteria; phylum Actinomycetota; class Actinomycetes; order Mycobacteriales; family Mycobacteriaceae; genus Mycobacterium. Next base: position 4,372 of record DATJOR010000384.1, on the reverse strand, counting down.
CGTCGGCGTGCGGCTCGTCGCGGGTGTTGATGATCGGGCGACTACGGGTGGTGGCCGACGACACGCCTTCCCAGATGTGCTCGGCACGCTGCGACAGGCAGAACGTCGCGGCCTTCGGGGTCTGCAGCACCTTGCCTGCGCCGCAGATCAGCTGGCGGGTGACCAGGAACGGCAGCAGCACATCGGAGATGCGGGAGAATTCGCCCGCGCGCACGATCAGGTAGTTCTCGTGGCACCCGTACGAGTTGCCGGCCGAATCGGTGTTGTTCTTGAACAGGTAAATGTCGCCGCCGATGCCCTCGTCGGCGAGGCGCTGCTCGGCGTCGACGAGCAGGTCTTCCAGCACCCGCTCGCCCGCACGGTCGTGGGTGACCAGCTGCACCAGGCTATCGCATTCGGCGGTGGCGTATTCGGGGTGGCTGCCCACGTCGAGGTACAGCCGAGCACCGTTTCGCAGGAAGACGTTGGAGCTGCGCCCCCAGGAGACCACCCGGCGAAACAAGTAGCGTGCCACCTCGTCCGGCGACAGGCGCCGATGGCCGTGGAACGTGCAGGTGACACCGAATTCGGTCTCGATGCCCATAATTCGACGCTGCACAATTCGAGGGTACTGGTTGTATCGGCAACCGGTGCGGAACCCCCGCCGAGAGTGTGGCGCGCTCTGCGAGAGCGACCCGATCGCTCCGGTAGAATCGGCGTACTCGATTCCGCGAGCACAGTCGTCAGAAAGGCGTCTTCAGTCCGGTGGACAGACCCAGGGTCGCGGAGTATCCGCGGCCGGACCACGTCATCGCACACATCAGCGACACCCATCTGATAGCCGGCGACGGCGACCTCTACGGCCCCGATGCCGGCGTCGACGCGGAGGGCCGATTATCCGAGCTGCTTGACCGGCTTGAAGCTTCGCAAACTCGTCCCGATGCATTGATTTTTACCGGCGACCTCGCCGACAAAGGTCAGCCCGACGCCTACCGCAAGCTGCGCGACCTGGTCGAGCCGTTGGCCGATCACTCTGGCGCTGAGGTCATCTGGGTGATGGGTAACCACGACAACCGAGCCGCCTTCCGTGAGCATCTGCTGCGCGAGGCCCCGACAATGGCACCGATGGACCGCGTGCATGACGTCGCCGGTTTGCGCGTGATCGTCTTGGACACCTCAGTCCCGGGTCATCACCACGGTGAAATCACGCCGGAGCAATTGGAATGGCTCGCAGCACAATTGGCCGAGCCCGCACCTTTCGGCACGATTCTCGCGATGCACCACCCGCCGATTCCCAGCGTGCAGGATCTGGCCGTCATGGTGGAGCTGCGCGACCAAACACCACTTGCCCGGGTGTTGCGCGGCACCGACGTACGCAGCATCCTCGCCGGGCATCTGCACTACTCCACCTCGGCAACCTTCGCCGGAATTCCGGTCTCGGTGGCCTCCGCCAGCTGCTACACACAGGACCTGCTGACGGCGGGAACCCGGGGTCGCGACGGCGCACAGGCGTTCAACCTGGTGCACTGCTACCCGGAAACGTTGGTGCACACCGTTATTCCGCTGGCTTCCGGTCCTACAGTCGGGCGCTTCGTGTCGCCCGAGACAGTGCAACAGGAACTCGCCGATGCAGGGGTCAGCATCTTGCCGGCGGCCCGCATACCTCGCGTCGCGCAGCCGCTCGCCCGCACCTAGCGGGCAATCACCGGCAACGCGGCGTTTAACAAAACGCTCACGTGCCAAACCGGTTGCTGTCGTTGCGCTTTGGCCCGCGCGGGGGCGGGCGTCAGGATTCGGCAGGGCTGGGTGCTTCGCCGAATCGGCTCAGCGCCAGCGTTGCAGCCACCGCTACCACGAATCCGGCCACCACCATCCAGCTCAGCCCCTCACGGGTTCGGTCGCCGAGCCACGCGACTCCGACCAGCGCGGGGCCTACCGTTTCGCCCACCACCATCCCGGCGACGGCTGTGGTCACTGATCCGCGGCTCAACGCGGAGGTCAGCAGCAAGAACCCGGCCAGTCCGCCGGCGATCACCGCATAGACGGCGGGGTTGGTGTAGAACGCGGCTTTCGTCGGGTCAATCGGATCGATCAGGCGCACGGCGATTTCGACGACGCCGAAGCCGGCGCCGGCCCCCAATCCGAGAACCAGGGCACGCGCGCGATCGCCCAACCGGCCCGCAGCTGCACCGGCGACGAACACCACGGCGACGATCACCAGCAGCGCCCATCCCAACTCAGGCGGCCCGTGTCCGGAACCCTCGGGACCGGCGGCAAGCCCGAGCATCGCCAGGCTGGCGCACACCACGCCCACCGCGGCCCACTCCACTGCCGTCAATCGCGTCTTCAAAACCCAAGCGGCCACAATCGCGGTGACCGCGAGCGAAGCCGCGATCGCCGCGGCAACGACGTAGATCGGGACCAGGCGCAGCGCAGCCACTTGCAACAGAAAGCCAAAGGCGTCAAGCCCAATGCCCACCAGGTAGCGCCACTGCCGCAGCGCCCGCCACAGCAGGGCGGCGTCAACTCCGGAGTCGCTGCCCGGGTCCACCGAGCGGGTCGCGGCGGCCTGCAACACCGTCGCCGTGCCGTAGCACACCGAGCAGCCCAGTGCGAGCAGCAAGCCGATCAGCACGGAACACAGCCTATTTCGACGAGTTCTCCGCCGAGTCGGCTTCGGAGTCAGATCCGTTGTGTTCGGGCATCAACCGCTCCAGAGCGGCACCGGTGATGCGCCGGAACGCACGCCGCGGACGGCTCGCGTCGAGGATGGCCACCTCCAACGTCGACACCCCAAGCGTGGGCTCGTCCCTGCCATTGGAACTGCCCGCCTGCAGCGCTTCAACAGCGATTCGCACCGCTTCGGCCAAATTGGCGTTCTCGGCGTAGGAGTCCTTGAGTGCGGTCGTGATCGGCTCGGTCGTCCCACCCATCACGACGAAATGCGGCTCGTCGGCGATCGACCCGTCGTAGGTAATCCGGTACAGCTCAGGCGGTTTGGTCTCGCCGTAGTGCGCGACTTCGGCCACACACAACTCGACCTCGTAGGGCTTGGCCTGTTCAGTGAAGATGGAGCCCAGCGTTTGCGCGTAGACATTGGCCAGCTGGCGACCGGTGACGTCGCGGCGGTCGTAGGCGTAACCGCGGGTGTCGGCGAACTGAATCCCGCCACGGCGCAGATTGTCGAACTCATTGAACTTGCCAGCGGCGGCGAACCCGACACGGTCGTAGAGTTCGCTGATCTTCTGCAGCGACCGCGACGGGTTTTCCGCGACGAACAGCACACCCCCGGAATAAGCCAGCGCCACCACGCTGCGACCCCGCGCGATCCCTTTTCGCGCGAGCTCGCTGCGTTCCCGCATCGCCTGCTCGGGCGATATGAAATACGGAAAGCTCATGCGTCACTTCCCTCGCGCTCTGCGTCTGGGCCGAAAGTGTCTGCACGGGAACGTCTTTCGATGACCTCGCGGGCCAGCTCGGCAATGCGCTGCTCGGGAACGTTGGCTGCGCCCTCGGCGCCGATGGTGACTGCGGTCGGGTAGATCCCACGGACGAGGTCCGGTCCCCCGGTGGCGGAATCGTCGTCGGCCGCGTCGTAGAGCGCCTCAACGGCGACCCGAAGCGCGGAATCCACGTCGGTCACCTGCGAGTACAGCTTTTTGATCGACGACTTGGCGAAAATCGAGCCGGAACCGACCGACTGGTAACCCTCCTCCTCCAGGTTCCAGCCTCCGGCCGCGTCGAACGAGACGATCCGACCGGCCTTTTCCGGATCGGGGTCGCTGAGATCGAAACCGGCGAGGAGCGGCAGCGCCACCAGACCCTGCATCGCGGCGGCGAGATTGCCGCGGACCATGATCGCCAACCGGTTCACCTTCCCGGCGAAGGTGAGCGGCACACCTTCCAGCTTCTCGTAGTGCTCGAGCTCGACGGCGTAGAGGCGAGCGAACTCGACCGCGATGGCGGCGGTACCGGCGATCCCGGTCGCGGTGTAGTCGTCGGTGATGTACACCTTCTGCACATCGCGTCCCGCGATCATGTTGCCCTGTGTGGAGCGCCGGTCGCCGGCGATAACAACGCCGCCGGGGTGCTTCAGCGCAACGATGGTGGTGCCGTGTGGTGGCTGGGGACTGAGCGCGCCGGGCTCCGCGTTGCCGATGCCCGCGGGCAGCAGCTCGGGGGCCTCACGCCGCAAGAAGTCCGCAAATGAGGAAAGACCGCCAAAAGCGGTGCCGGGAAGTGATGGGTGGGGGGCCAGGCGATCGCGGAACGGCCAGGTCACTGTCCGCCCTTTTGGACGTATGCGCGGACGAAGTCTTCGGCGTTCTCTTCCAGAACATCGTCGATCTCGTCGAGCAAATCGTCGGTCTCCTCGGTCAGCTTCTCGCGACGC
>DATJOR010000383.1:0-3753 GCA_035506875.1 Mycobacterium sp. | reverse complement strand
TGTTCGGCCGGAGTCTTCAAGCGGCACAAGCAAATTGACCGGCCGTGTCTGCTCGGCTATATCGACAAGTGCTCGGCGCCGTGCGTCGGCAGGGTCAGTGCCGAGCAGCATCGCCAGATCGTGCTGGACTTCTGTGACTTTTTGTCCGGCAAGACCGACCGCTACGCCCGCAGCCTGGAACAGCAGATGAATGCTGCGGCCGAACAACTCGATTTCGAACGAGCGGCGCGCCTTCGTGACGACCTTTCGGCATTGAAGCGGGCCCTGGAGAAGCAGGCCGTAGTGCTCGGCGACGGTACCGATGCCGATGTGGTGGCATTCGCCGACGACGAGCTGGAAGCAGCGGTGCAGGTGTTTCACGTTCGCGGTGGCCGGGTCCGCGGCCAGCGGGGCTGGATCGTCGAAAAACCAGGCGATCCAGGTGAGTCCGATGAAGCGCGGTTGGTCGAGCAGTTCTTGACGCAGTTCTACGCCGATCAGGCCGAACTCGACGGCGCTGCAGACGAATCCGCCAACCCGGTGCCTCGCGAAGTCCTGGTGCCCTGCCTGCCGCCCAATGCCGAGGAGTTGACCACCTGGCTGTCGAACCTCCGCGGTTCGCGGGTGATACTGCGGGTGCCGCGCCGCGGCGACAAGCGGGCACTGGCCGAAACCGTGCAACGCAACGCCAAAGAGGCCCTGCAGCAGCACAAACTCAAGCGAGCCGGCGATTTCACCGCCAGATCCGCTGCGCTGCAGAACATTCAGGAAGCGCTCGGTCTGGCCGACGCGCCGTTGCGGATTGAGTGTGTCGATATCAGCCACGTCCAGGGCACCGACGTGGTGGGGTCGCTGGTGGTGTTCGAGGACGGCCTGCCCCGCAAGTCCGACTACCGCCACTTCGCGATCCGGGAGGCCGCCGGCCGCGGCCACTCCGACGACGTGGCATCGATCGCCGAGGTGACTCGGCGCCGGTTCATGCGCCACCTGCAAGACCAAGACGATCCAAAAGTCCTTTCGCCCGAAGGAAAGTCGCGCCGCTTCGCCTACCCGCCCAATCTTTATGTCGTCGACGGCGGTGCTCCGCAGGTCAACGCCGCCAGCGCCGTACTCGACGAACTGGGCATCACCGACGTCGCGGTGATCGGTTTGGCCAAGCGGTTGGAGGAGGTGTGGGTGCCGTCCGAACCTGACCCGATCATCCTGCCGCGCAACAGCGAGGGCCTCTACCTGCTGCAGCGGGTACGCGACGAGGCGCACCGCTTTGCCATCAACTACCACCGCAGCAAACGCTCCAAGCGGATGACTGCCTCCGCACTGGACGCGGTGCCCGGCCTGGGCGAACATCGCCGCAAGGCGCTGGTGGCCCACTTCGGGTCGTTGGCCCGCCTCAAGCAGGCCACGGTCGAGGAGATCACCTCCGTTCCGGGCATCGGGGTTGCGACGGCGACCGCGGTGCTCGAGGCGCTGCGAGGTGGCGCCAATGGATCGAACGGCGCGTCCGAGGACACGGTTGCTGAACGGGCATCGGGATGACGGGACAGGGAATGGATGCCACCGAAACACAGAGTGGCGCAACGGAATCGGGTATCGACGTGGTGTTGGTAACCGGGTTGTCCGGCGCCGGACGCGGCACCGCGGCCAAGGTACTCGAGGACCTCGGCTGGTATGTGGCCGACAACCTCCCGCCGCAGCTGATCACCCGGATGGTGGACTTCGGGATGGACGCCGGGTCCCGGATCACCCAGCTGGCCGTGGTCATGGATGTTCGCTCGCGCGGTTTCACCGGTGACCTGGACTGGGTACGCAACGACCTGGCCACCCGCAACATCACCCCGCGGGTGTTGTTCATGGAGGCCTCCGATGACATGCTGGTGCGCCGCTACGAACAGAATCGTCGCAGCCATCCGCTACAGGGAGAGCAGACGTTGGCCGAGGGCATTGCCGCTGAGCGCGACATGCTCGCCCCGGTGCGCGCGACTGCCGACCTGATCATCGACACCTCGACACTGTCGGTCCGCGAACTGCGCGAAAGCATCGAACGGGCTTTCGGTGGTGAGACGGTCGCGAGCACCAGCGTCACCGTGGAGTCTTTCGGCTTCAAGTACGGTCTGCCGATGGACGCCGACATGGTGATGGACGTCCGATTCCTGCCCAATCCGCACTGGATCGACGAGTTGCGCCCGCACACCGGGCAACATCCGGCGGTCCGTGACTACGTCCTCGGCCAGACTGGCGCGGCGGAGTTCCTGGAGACCTACCATCGATTGCTGACCCTGGTTGTCGACGGCTATCGCAGGGAGGGCAAGCGCTACATGACCGTCGCGATCGGCTGCACCGGAGGCAAGCACCGCAGCGTCGCCATCGCCGAGGAATTGGCGCGGCTGCTGGAGCCGAACAAGCAGTTGTCCGTGCGCGTGCTGCACCGGGATCTGGGTCGCGAATGAGCTTAGAAAAAAGCCGCAGCATTGTCGCGCTGGGCGGCGGCCACGGCTTGTACGCGACGCTGTCGGCGGCCAGGCGACTCACCCCTCACGTCACCGCGGTCGTCACCGTCGCAGACGATGGCGGTTCGTCTGGCCGGCTGCGCAGCGAACTCGACGTGATACCACCGGGTGATCTACGAATGGCGTTGGCGGCATTGGCATCTGACAGTCCGCAGGGCCGATTGTGGGCGACCATCTTGCAGCACCGCTTCGGAGGCAGCGGCGCGCTGGCCGGACACCCCATCGGCAATTTGTTGCTCGCGGGCCTCAACGAATTGCTGACCGACCCGGTCGCCGCGCTCGACGAGCTTGGTCGCGTCCTCGGCGTGCGGGGCCGGGTGCTGCCGATGTGCCCGATCGCGCTGCAGATCGAGGCCGATGTCTCCGGCTTGGAAGCCGACCCCCGGATGTTCCGGCTGATTCGCGGGCAGGTGGCGATCGCCACCACGCCGGGCAAGGTTCGCCGCGTCCGGCTGCTGCCCGGCAATCCGCCGGCCACCCGGCAGGCCGTCGACGCCATCTTGTCCGCCGATTTGGTGGTGCTGGGACCCGGGTCATGGTTCACCAGCGTGATCCCGCATGTGCTGGTGCCCGAGCTGGCTGCTGCGCTTCAGGCGACCACGGCCCGTCGAGCGCTGGTGCTCAACCTGGTGGCGGAGCCGGGGGAGACGGCCGGCTTTTCCGTGGAGCGTCATCTGCATGTACTCGCCCAGCACGCGCCCGACTTCACCGTCCACGACGTGATCATCGATGCTGAGCGGGTGCCGAGTGAGCGCGAGCGTGAGCAGCTGCGACGTACGGCAACCCTGCTTGATGCGCAAGTTCGGTTCGCGGATGTGGCTCGGCCTGGTACACCTTTACATGACCCGGGCAAGTTGGCCGCGGCGCTGGATGGGGTGGCTGTGCGGGACACCGGCTCGCTGCCGCCTTCCGCGACGAACACCGGCGCGATGCCGATCGAGAAGGAACGTCAGCAGACCGGCGCAGAAGGACCGGGTCGTAACGGACCGAGGGGTGACGACGCGTGGCGATGACGGCCGAAGTCAAAGACGAGTTGAGCCGCCTGGTGGTCAGTGCGGTGAGCGCCCGGCGCGCCGAAGTGACCTCCTTGCTGCGATTCGCCGGAGGGCTGCACATCGTGGGCGGTCGTGTGGTCGTCGAAGCCGAGGTGGATTTGGGCAGCATCGCGCGACGGCTGCGCAAGGACATCTTCGACCTGTACGGCTACAACGCCGTCGTGCATGTGTTGTCGGCCAGCGGAATCCGTAAGACGACGCGTTACGTGTTG
>DATJOR010000382.1:0-2796 GCA_035506875.1 Mycobacterium sp. | reverse complement strand
CCTGAACGCGATGCTAACGGTGGGTTAACCCCAGATGCAACGAAACGCGCTTAAACGGTGGCGAAACACCCTCGAAGGCGCGATGATGGTGGCAGGCGGAGGGGCTCGCCCAAACTGCGGATATCGCCGACGGTCCCTACCCGATCGACTGAGGGCGAGAACGCATGTCCGCTAACGCTTCTCAAGGCTCGCCGTGAGTTCCCCGCTGCGCCCGATAAAGAATCTAGCGCAATTCAACGTGATGTTCTGGTTGCCGCCCGGCGGCACCGACAACGGCGTGTGGGCCAGCTTCTGGGCCGAGCTGGCCGATCTGGACGAAGACGACATCCACCCTGTATTGCGTTTGCTGGCCGACGCCGACGTCGGCGGCTACGTCGCGACCCCAGGTGGCCGCGCATACCGTCGGGGATGGCCGGTCGTGCACCGGTTATGGGTGGATTCACTGCGCTACCACAGAGCAGAGGACCTGATGATGGCCTATTTCCATGGTCGGGGTCGGCGCGACGATCACCTAGGCTAGTGGGCGACGATGTCGTAGGCGTCCACCCGCCACGCCCCGGCGACCAGGCTGAGCTGATTCCAACATGCGGTTCGCTGGCGGACATCAACCAGCGCAGGGTCAAGCTGACCCAGCAGAGCACGGTTGAATGCATCATGCGACACCATGACCAGCGGCCCGGGCCCGTACTCGGCGACCAGCTCGAAGAACGCTTGGTGAGCGCGCGCGACCAACGCCGTCAGCGGCTCAACGCCGGGGGCAGAATCGACCCTGCCGTATTCGCGCTCGACCTCCTCGCGCACGCGGCCGGTCATCGGGCCGTAATCGCGGTCGTTGAGTCGAACGTCAAGGATTACCGGTGTACCGCTGGCCGCACCGATCGCTTGCGCGGTGGCCACCGCGCGTTGCAATGGACTGCAGATGACCGCAGTGGGGTACTCGGCAGCGAGCGCATCGGCAAGCCTCGCCACTTCAACGAGCCCGACCGCGTCCAATGGTGGGTCGCTGAGCCCCCGCAAGCGGCCTTCCGCGTTGAGCGCCGTGCGGCCGTGCCGGGCCAAGAACACGCGATCGGCGGTTGGGGTCATTTCGAGACCGCGCCGAATTCAGGAACCACCACAACCGGACGATTACTGCGGCGCAATAAATTTCGCGCGACATTACCAGTGATCAAGTGTCCGAATGCGGCGCCGATGCCTTGCTCGGGCCGACCGACGATCAACATCGAGGCCCCATGTCGGTTAGTCATTTCCAGCAATGCGGTCACCGGGTCGCCTCGCAGCCGATGATACGTCCATTGCACCTCTCCGAGCGCGTCTCCGACATGCTGACGTTCAGCATCGAGGTCTTCGCCATCCGCGCCGGCTGAACTCGCCCGCCCGGCGTCGGCTTCGTCAGAGTCATCGACGACATGTACAACATGCAGTGGCACGTTCAGGGCACCGGCGAGTTCACCGGCAAAGACAAGCGCGGCCCGACTGGCTGAGTGGCGGTCGTAACCAACAACAAGCACCACGGCAACCTCCCGCATTCCGCTCCAGCAGGAACCATCAGCCTGGACGGCGGTTCGGGTCGTGGTTTTCATACCCTGGGCGGAGATCCATCGCCTCGAGCCAAGCCTAGCCGATGGGTCTGCGCCGGTGGCGATTGACCGACCACAGCGGCGCTGAGTAACCTGGCACCAAGACAGGCGGTGGGGCTCGCCACCTGCAGTCAACGGAGAAATCTGGCGGCTGACAACGGTCCCTGAGAACCTAATCGAGGCTTACGGTCTCGCGAGCGAATCTCGCGTTCCGCACCGGGCGACGGGAACTCAGGAGCCCAACATGACTAAATCACTTCCGATCGTGGAGTCGACGGATAAGTCGTTAGAACTCGTCGCGGCGCGTTCGTTTCTGGACCCGCCGGCACGGATTGCCATCGCGGGGGACTGGCACGCCGACACTGGCTACGCGGTGTCGGCGATCGAGCACGCCGCTAAACGTGCTGCCGATGTCCTGGTCCATCTGGGCGACTTCGGCTACGACTTCACCGACGAATACCTGGACGCGCTTGAGGATGCCCTGGCCCGTCACGGCCTCGTGCTGGGCTTTGTCGATGGCAACCACGAAAACTTCGATCGATTGTTCACCTGGTCGGTCGCCAGCGACGGATTGCGCTACCTTCGTGATCGGATCGTGCACGTACCGCGCGGATTCCGGTGGCACTGGGGCCAAACCACGTGCTTGGCTCTCGGTGGTGCGTATTCCATCGACCATTTCATGCGCACTCCCGGACGGTCATGGTGGCCGCAAGAGTCGATCACGCCGCAACAAGGCCGCCAGGCCGCTGCCTCAGGGCTGGCGGACGTGATGTTTTGCCACGACTGCCCCGCCGGGATCACCGTGCCCGGCGCGGCGTTCGACCGTTTCGGATGTCCGGTACCTGAATTGCAGCGCTCCGCAGAGCACCAGGAGCTCCTGCGGTCTGTTGTCGACGTCGTACGCCCGGTCCGGCTATGGCATGGACATTTCCACCACCGCTACCAGGCGGTCCTACACGGCGACGGCTACCGAACTGTCGTGGACGGTTTAGGCAAAAACGTTGACCCGATCGACAACAACATGGTAGTGCTCAACCTCGCGAGCCTTGGTTTCCATCGGCTCAGCAGCCGATGCTTCACGGCACAAACGGCGTCTTCGGCTTGACCACGAGGAGCAGTCATTGATTAACTGGCATCGGCGATGGAGCCCGCCCGGAAATGACTTCCGAACCGCCACAAGGCTGATGGCACCTGCGAACCGAGGAGTCGCAGGTGA
>DATJOR010000381.1:0-17655 GCA_035506875.1 Mycobacterium sp. | reverse complement strand
GACGAGGCAGGCGACGTCGGCGAAGCGGTTCACCAGCGACCAGCTGAACGCGACCGCCAAATCGCGACGGCGCAGGCTGACCGATTCCAGCTGGGAGAGCATCTCGCGCCACTTCGCCAGGCCGGTGTCGGCCGGCCTGCTACGAATCGAGTTGACCCACGACAACACCCGGCACCCGATGCCGTCGATCAGCTCCGGACGCGACGCCACCGCCTGGGCTAACAGCAACAGCGCGACGAAGCCGCCGAGGGTAAACAACAGGGAGAACGGGTTGTTCTTCGCGCCCAGAAAGAATGCGCCGCCCAGACCGAGCAGGGCCAGGCCAACCGCTTGCAGCACACCCGACATCACCAGCTGCCACGACGCCACCAACGTCGATGCACCCCAAATCCGCTGCTGCCGAAGCAAAAACGTCGCCGCAAGTACGGGGCCGCCGGGCAGCGTGGTACTCAACGCGTTGGCCGCGTAGTAGGCGGCTTCGGAGCGCAGCTCTTTGACGCGTACCCCTGCCGATGCCAGCAGCGTCCGCTGCACCTCGGCGAAGCTGTGCATCAGCAGGACCGCCGCCAGCGCCGAGGCCAGCAGCCAGTACCACTTCGCTGATAACAGAATCCGCGCGGCCTTGGCCAGCTGGTCCCACACCAGGGCCACCTCGACCGCGAGCACGATCGCGACGACGCCCAGAACAGCCCAGCGCACCCACCAGTACTTGCCGCGGGCGCGTTCTTCGTGCTGGCCGTTCACGTTCGTGGCCGGCGCGTCGCGAGACACGTGTTTCAGGGTAGCCGCGCAGGTCGCGCCGTCATCGGTGCGCGGGGCGGGTGTCCGCACTGTGTTTGCGGACGACGACCTCGGCCGCGCGGTTAGGCTTGGCCATATGCCGTCGAAGACCGACGCGAACTACGAGGACTCGGTAGAACCAATCGTTCGGAAGACGGCTGCCTGGGCCTGGCGGTTGCTGGTGATCCTGGCGGCTCTGGTCGCGTTGCTGTGGGTCATCGCGCGGCTGGAGATCATCGTTGTGCCGCTGCTGCTGGCGCTGATGGTGAGCGCGTTGCTGGTCCCGGCGGTGGATTGGCTGGACCTGCGCGGCGCGCCCCGCGGTGGCGCCGTCGCCTTCGTCATACTGGGCGGCTTCGCGGTCCTGGGCGGCATCTTGACGTTCGTCATCAGCCAGTTCGTGGTCGGTGTGCCTGACCTGGTCAACCAGGTCACCCGCAGCATTGACACCACCAAGAAATGGCTGATCGAGGGGCCGCTGCATCTGAGCCGTCAGCAGATCGACAACGCCGGCAACGCGGCGATCCAGGCGCTGCAGAACAATCAGGCGAAGTTGACCAGCGGCGCCCTGTCGACTGCGGCCACCGTCACCGAAATCGTCACTGCGGCCCTGCTGATGTTCTTCACACTGATCTTTTTTCTCTACGGCGGGCGCAATATCTGGGCCTACGTCACGAAGCTCTTCCCCGCCCATGTGCGCGACCGGGTGCGGGCCGCCGGGAGCGCGGGATACGGGTCGCTGGTGGGCTACGTGCGGGCCACCTTCCTGGTGGCGTTGGTCGACGCGGTCGGAGTCGGCACCGGCTTGGCGATCATGGCCGTGCCGCTTGCTTTGCCGCTGGCCTCGTTGGTCTTCCTAGGTGCGTTCATCCCGCTGGTCGGTGCCGTCGTCAGCGGTTTTCTCGCGGTGGTGGTCGCACTGCTCGCGAAGGGCTGGGTCTATGCGCTGATGACGCTGGGTGTGCTCATCGGCGTGAACCAACTCGAGGCGCACATCCTGCAGCCGTTGGTGATGGGCCGTGCGGTGTCGATCCACCCGCTCGCAGTCGTGGTGGCGATCTCGACGGGCGGTGTGCTCGCCGGGGTCGTCGGCGCGCTGCTGGCCGTCCCGACCGTCGCTTTCTTCAACAACGCGTTCCAGGTGTTGCTGGCCAAGGATCCGTCCGCTGCGGCCAAGGAAAGTGACGATCCAGAATCCACAGCGTCCATCATCGAAGCCAAACCGGACGAGCCGGAACGGGAAAACGAAGGTTAGATCCGGCCTTCTCGACGCAGCAGGTCCGCAGCGCTGAGCCCGCCGCCGCGGCGCTGCCGGGTCCGATCGCTGGCCTCGACGTCTTTTCCCCGGGCGTTCAGTTTCTGCGTGGCGACGTCTGGGTCTTTGTCCTCCCGCGGGGGCGTCGGGATGGCGGTGGTGGCTTGCTCCTCTACGTCCTCGTCTTCAGGCTGTTGTCCCGCAGGGCGTTCCGTCGGAACGGGCATCGCGCGGGTTTGGTCGGCGGACGGTTTCGATGGTGGCGGCGGCGAAGTTTGATGCGGTCCGCGTGGTCCGGCAGGACGGTCGTTCGACTGCGGCCCCCGCAATTCGCTGAGCCAGGACTCTATTTCGCGTTCTTCGCCGCGGGGCGGTGGGGTGCCGGGTGTCGGCGGGCGCCCGGGGGCGGGCGTCGGCGCCGCGTTCTGCTGTGCCGAGAAGCGGGTCGTCGGTGGCTCTTTGGGCTCCGGGCGTCCGGGCGCGCGCATCTTCGTTGTCCCTGCGGCCGAGGGCGTGTCCTGAACCGGCGGGCGGAATTCCGGCCGCGGGGCGGGCCCAGCCGGTCTGCTTGGTCGCGGCGGAGCCTCGACGCCGGGGTGGGTGGGGTCGTGCGGTGGACGCGGTGTCGTGGCGGCGGGGGCGTGTGCGGTAACCGCCGGCCGTTCGGCGCGGGCCCGCGGGACGGGCAGCTTGCGCTCGTCGGGCAGGTGAATCTCGCCGAGCCCCAAACGATTCTGCAGGCGCCGCATCCACGTCGGGGCCCACCAGCAGTCGTCGCCGAGCAGCTTCATCACCGAGGGCACCAGGAACATCCGAACCACGGTGGCGTCCAACAGCAGTGCGGCCATCAGCCCGAACGCCAGATACTTCATCATCACCAGGTCGGAGAACACGAACGAACCCGCCACCACCGCCAAAACCAGTGCGGCAGCGGTAATCAGACGACCGGTGGTCGCCGTGCCGATCCGGATCGCTTCGGCCGTGGACATGCCGCGCGCGCGGGCCTCCACCATTCGCGACACCAGGAAGACCTCGTAGTCGGTGGCCAAGCCGAAACCCACCGCGACCACCAACGCGATGAGGACGACCATCAGCGGTGTCGCGGTGAAGTTCAGCCACTTCGACAGGTGACCGTCGACGAAGATCCAGGTCAGAATGCCCAGCGTGGAGCCCAGGGTCAGGGCGCTCATCACGGCGGCCTTGATCGGCAGCACGACCGACCCGAAAGCCAAGAACATCAACAGCATCGTCGTGGACAGCAGCACCGCCAGCATCAGCGGAGCCTTGTCGAACAAGCTGTGGATGCTGTCCTGCTCGAGCGCCGGCACGCCGCCGACCAGCACGGTCAGCCCGCGCGGCGGCGTGATCGCTCGCAGCTCGGTGATCTTCTTGGCCGCGTCGCCGGCGTTCACCAAACCGTTCTGGATCACCCGAACCGAGTCGTTCTTGGGGTGGCTGCCATTCGGTCCCGAGACACACGGGTTACCCGCAATCACCGGGCAGGCCCGTTCCTGCCAGGTCTTGTCGGTGAATCCGCTGATCGAGGCGACGTCGTTGCGGATCTCGGCGACCTGCTGATCGGTCACCTTGCTGTGGTTATCGCTCTCGATCACCAGCGTCAGCTGGTTGGTGCGATACCCGGGGAAGAGTTTGTCGAAATTCTCCTGCGCCAGGCGCACCGAATTGTCCGGCGGCAGATACTTCTCGCTCATTCCACCGAAGGAGAGGTTATGCAGCGGAATGACCAGTGCGATCATCGCGATGATGATGGGGATGGCGAACACCAGCGGTCGTCGCATGACGACGTTGACCAGCTTGCCCCAGAACCCGGCTTCCACCTCTTCGCGGGTTTTGGTCTTCTGCAGCCGATCGGCCAGCCAGTTCAGGTAGGCCTGCGACGGCCTCCAGTTCGCCAGGAATGGAATCCGGAACAGGGTGCGCACGCCGAGCGCGTCGACGTGCTTGCCCAGAATCGCCAGGCAGGCCGGCAGCAGCGTGATCGACAGGATCGCAGCCAGCGTCACCGAGATGATCACCGCGTAGGTCAGCGACTTCACGAAGCCCTGCGGCAGCAGAAAGAGGCTCGACGCAGACACGGCGATCAGGACCGCCGAGAACACCACCGTGCGACCGGCCGTCATCACCGTGCGGCGTACCGCGGCCTCGGTGTCATAGCCCTCGGCGATCTCCTCGCGGAAACGGCTGACCACGAACAGCCCGTAGTCGATGGCGATACCGAAACCCATCATCGACACGACTGGTTGGGCGAAGAAACTCAGCGGCCCGAACATCGTGATGAATCGCAGGATGCCCAGCGAGCCGGCAATACTGAGGCCGCCCACCATCACCGGCAGTGATGCGGCGACCGCGCCGCCGAACACCAGGAAGAGCACGACCGCCACCAGCGGCAGCGCCAGCACTTCCATGCGTTTCTGGTCGGTGGCGATGGTTCCGGTCAGCGCGTTGGCGATCGGCTCCAGGCCGGCGAGTTGGATTTTGCCGTCGTTGAGCTTCTGCAGATCCGGCTCGACGTCCTTGTAGTTGGTCAGGATCGTGTCGTCATCGTCGCCCTTCAGCGGGATGCTGACGAACGTGTGCTTGCCGTCTTCGCTGGCCATCCCCTTGATGACGGGGTCGGTGCTGGTAGGCGCTGCCAGCCAGCCGGCCCAACCGACGACCTGGTCCGGGTGATCCTTCTTGAACGCGTTGAGCTCGCCGACGATCTTCTTCTGCCATGCCGGGTCGTTGATCGACTTGGGCGCGGTGAAGGTGGCCACGATGTGGCTGGTTCGGTCGCGGCCGTACGTGTTGTCGCCCAGTACCGATGCCTTGACCGACTGACTGCCGTCGTCGTAGAAACCACTCTGGGTCACGTGCTTGCCGAGGCTGATCCCGAAGATGCCGCCGAGCAGGCTCAGCGCCACCACGACGCCGATTACGATGAACCGGTAGCGGTACACAGTTCGACCCCACCAGGCGAACACGTAAGCTCCTTACTGGATCTGCGGCGACCCGCGCATTGGTTTTAGTTTGTCAGACACGCGAGGTCAGCAACGAAGACAGCGGCCGGAACGGTTGTAGCCACGCCCCCTTCTCAGGCAGCGAATCGAGTCCGATTCGCGGCAGCGGCTCCCGGAAAACACCCTCGATGTCCTCCAGGTCAACAAACTCCAAGGTATCCGACGCTAGCGCCCAACTGGCATGTTCACGAAATCCAAGCACCTGGACGGGTACCCCGCTACGGCCGATTTCCTCAAGTGGCTGGCGAAATGCTTGGCCGTCGGCGGATGCCACCACCAGCGCGGCAAGGCCGTCCGCGCTGCGCTGCGCGATGTGATCCAGCATGTCGCTGTCGACGTCGCTGTCTTCGTCGAGTTTCGGCTTGGCGAAGACGGCAAATCCGACATTACGCAGCGCGTCCACCCACGGCCGGACCACCTCCGCGCTGCCCGGCGCGATGTTGGTGAAGACGGTGGCCTCGGGCTCGGTTGAAACCTCGTCCCGATTGGCCGCGACCTCGGCGGTACGGGCCAGTAGCCAACGGCCGAGCGCGTCGAAGCGCGGTCGTTCGAGCGCGGTGGGTCTGCGCCCCAGGATGGAGCCCAGGCCCATGTCCAGGTTCGGCGCGTCCCACACCAGCAGCACCCGGTGAGCGGCTGGCCCTGCTGGTCCTTCACCAGGCATTGGGTCGCTGGCCAGCGGTTCTGCGGTTGTTTCGTCAGTCAGGCTCATGGTTCGCGTCTTTCCCAGAGCAATTCGGAGACGGCGCTGCCAACGGACTGCGCCTTGTCCTCATATTTTGTAACCGGGCGGACGACCGAGATCGCCAGGTCACTTCTGCCCGGTCCGACCCGCGCCAGGCGGGGTTCGGCGTCACCGACCTCGGCGATCTGCTCTGCATAGCCCGGATGGTCGGTGGCGGCGTGCAGCACGCCTCCAGAACAGAGCCGGTCGGCGATCAGGGCAACGGTGGGGGGCTGGAGCAGCCGGCGTTTGTGGTGCCGCGCCTTGGGCCATGGATCGGGGAAGAACACCCGGACCCCGCTCAGCGAGCTCGGCGAGATCAGGTTTTCCAGCACGTCGACGGCGTCCCCGCGGATCAACCGGATATTGGTGACGTTTTCCCGATCGATGGCGCTGAGCAGCTGTGCCAGCCCGCGCCGATAAACCTCGACGGCGATGACATCGACTGCTGGCTCCAGTTGCGCCATCGCTAACGTCGAAGTTCCTGTGCCGCAGCCAATTTCGAGTACAAGCGGTGCATCACGGCCGAACCAGGAGCGAGTATCCAGCGGCTCTTCGGGCGCATCGTGGCCGTGCTGCGCCACCGCCATCATCCCGAGTTCGGGCCACAACCGCTCCCAGGTCCGCTGCTGGGCCGCCGACAGCTGCGACCGCCGGGTCCGGAAGCTGGTCGTCCGGCGATAACCGCTGGCAGTGCGTGCCGCAGACAGGGCTTCTGGCGGTGTCGGCGGTGTGACCGCAGCCACCGGGGGGTGCGCACGCATCCGTTCATCGTTACCCATGAATCGATGATGTTGCCTCCCGCGGTCCAGATTGATACCCAACAGTTGCCTTCGGCTGGTAGCGAGTGGCTCGCATCCGAACGGCGCAAATGTCACCATTCGAGCGGCAGACCCGGCCGCCACCATGCACCGCTCGGTGACAATGGGGCGGTGCTGGTACCGGTCTAGCTGGCGAAACACGTGATCGAATAGGGGCATCAGATTTTCGTCGACGAGCTGAAGCGATTTGCCACCGAGGTGGGTGACGCGCGTTGCGCCGTGATCGCCGATTGGCTGGCCGCGCCGCTGCGGGTGGCCGTATCCGGACGTCGCGGCGTCGGCCGCAGCACTCTCGCGCAGGCACTGGCGCGCGTTGGTGTGACCGTGACGGCCTCAGCGGAAGCCGACGTCGACGTCTACGTCCTCGCCGAGGTGGTCAAACCCGAGGATCGCGACGCGATCGGGGCGGCCACCCGGCCGGTCGTAGTGGTGCTGAACAAGGCGGATCTGATCGTCACCATGAAACCGGGTGTGCATCCGCACGGGCCGACCGGAGCGGCGCGAACCCATTGCGCACGGCTGTCCGCGCACATCGGTTTGCCGATCCAGCCGGTGGTGGGATTGCTCGCCGTCGCCGCTCTCGACGACCTGCTGGACGACAAGGTGTGGGCGGTGCTGCAGTCGCTGGCCAGCCGGCGTGCCGGGCTCCTGTCGGTGCCTGAGCTGCTCGACACCCTCGACGTGTTCGGTGTCGAGCAGGCAGTGGCCGCGATCCGGCGCGGTTCGACCCGGGACCAGACTCGCGCCATGCTGCGCCGCCTGAGCTGCATTGACGAAGTGGTCGGCGCGACCGAGTCGGCTGGCGCGCAGGTCCACTACCGCCGGGTGCTGGACGCCGTCGCCGAATTGGAGACGCTGGCCGTCGGCGATCGGCGAATCGCGGAGTTCTTGGCTTGCGACGACACGGTGGTCGCGCGCATGGCGGACGCCGTCGGCGTCGTCGAGGCGGCCGGCCTGAACGTCGATCGTTGCGACAACGCCGCGGCGTACTTACGCCGCGCCGTGGGCTGGCAACGCTACAACCGTGGACCGGTGGCGGGCTTGCACCGGGCGTGCGGCGCCGACATCGTCAGGGGTTCGCTGCGGCTATGGTCGAAGGTCGGGAGTTCAACGTGACTGACCGGACAGACAGTGGCGCCGTCGCCGAAGATGACGCCGTCGACGCAGTAGACGCAATGGTGGCGGCTATCGGGCCGCGCCTGGGTGCGCCGACCACGCTGCGGCGGGACGTCGTTCTGGTGACCGGTCCGTGGCTGGCCGGGGTCAGCGGCGTGGTCGCGGCATTGAGCGAGCGGTTGCCCGAGTACACGTTCATCGAGTCGACCGACCTGGCGGCCGGCGAGGCGCCGACGGCGGTGGTGTTCGTCGTCTCGGCGGCGGCAGCGCTGACCGAATCCGATTGTGCGCTGCTTGACGCCGCGACCGCAGATACCGACGCGGTTATCGGTGCGGTGTCGAAGATCGACGTGCATCGCAGTTGGCGCGAGGTGCTGGCCGCCGACCGCGAAGCCCTGTCGGCGCACGCGCCGCGCTACCGCGACGTGCCCTGGATAGGCGTGGCTGCCCTGCCCGACCGCGGCGAACCGCAAGTCGACGACCTCGTCGCCGTGGTACGCGAACAGCTCGCCGACACCGATCTTGCGCGACGAAACAGATTGCGGGCCTGGGAATCCCGGTTGCAAAACGTCGCCGACCGCTATGACCGGGACGCCGACGGCGCGGGCCGGCGAGCGCGGGTTGAGGCGTTACGTGAACAGCGCAGCGGGATCCTGCGGCAGCGGCGACTGTCGAAGTCCGAGCGCACGATCGCGCTGCGCAGCCAGGCCCAGCAGGCCCGCGTCCAGCTGTCGTACTTCGCCCGCAACCGGTGTGCCTCGGTGCGCTCCGAGCTGCAGGAGGACGCCGCAGCTCTGACCCGGCGCCAACTGCCGGTATTCGAGGACTACACCCGCCAGCGCCTCAACGAGGTGGTCGCCGAGGTGGACGAGGGCACCACCACACATTTGGCCGACGTCGCGAAAAGCCTGGGCCTGGCGGTCGACTCGCAGGCGCCGACCGCTCTGCCGAAGATCGAGATGCCGGCCCCCCAGCTGAAGTCGCGACGGCTGGAGACCCGGCTGATGATGCTGGTGGGTGCTGGCTTCGGGTTGGGTGTGGCGTTGACGCTGAGCCGGCTGCTGGCCGACTTGACGCCCGGCCTCACCGTGGCCGGAGCCGTCGCGTGCGCGGCGATCGGGCTGGCGCTGACCGTCTGGGTGGTCGGCACCCGCGGCCTGCTGCGCGATCGCGCGTTGCTCGACCGTTGGGCCGGCGAGGCGACCGCCCAGCTGCGCTCGGCAGTCGAGCAGCTGGTCGCAACCCGGGTGCTGGGCGCCGAGTCGTCGCTGACCACGGCGTTGGGTGAGCAAGACGAGGTCGAAAGCGCGCGTGTCACCGAGCAGGTGGGGTTCATCGACACCGAGCTGCGCGAGCACGCCGTCGTCGGGGCGCGGGCCGCCGCACTGCGCGGCCGGGAGATGCCGACGCTGCAGGCCGCGCTGGAAGCGGTGCGGGCCGAACTCGGCGAACCTGCGGCGCCCGGCGGCGCCATCGGCCAGACCGAGGGCTCGGATATGCCGGCCGGCGACGCGGAAGCCGGCGGCGACGAAATTGGCGAAACCGCGTCGCCGAATACCGCAGATAACGTGTTCTGAATCGTTCTTGTGAGTCATCCAATACCCTCCCGACCTGCCTAAGCGATATTCGCCGCGATAACCTGGGTATACGTTCACCGCAAAGCCGCACGGGCGATAATGGTCCGCTCTGGGCCATAGAGCAGCCGCCTACGCAGACGAGTGCAGGAGATTTCGATGACTTCAGCGACCGTTCCCGGTCTGGATACCGCGCCGACCAACCACCAGGGCCTGCTGTCCTGGGTCGAGGAGGTCGCCGAGCTCACCCAGCCGGACCGGGTCGTCTTCGCTGACGGGTCCGAGGAAGAGTGGCGACGGCTCTGCGACCAACTGGTGGAGGCGGGGACCTTCAAGCCGCTGAACCCCGAGAAGCAGCCGAACTCCTACCTGGCGTTGTCCGACCCCTCCGACGTGGCACGTGTCGAGTCGCGGACCTACATCTGTTCCGAGCGCGAGATCGACGCCGGTCCGACCAACAACTGGATGGACCCGGCCGAGATGCGCTCGACCATGACCGACCTGTACCGCGGCTGCATGCGGGGTCGCACCATGTGGGTGGTGCCGTTCTGCATGGGCCCGCTCGGTGCCGAAGACCCCAAGCTGGGCGTGGAGATCACCGACTCGGAATACGTGGTCGTGTCGATGCGCACGATGACCCGCATGGGCAAAGCCGCATTGGAGAAAATCGGCGAGGACGGGTTCTTCGTCAAGGCGTTGCACTCCGTCGGCGCTCCGCTGGAGGACGGGCAAAAAGACGTCCCGTGGCCGTGCAATGACACCAAATACATCACCCACTTCCCGGAAACCCGCGAAATCTGGAGCTACGGTTCGGGCTACGGCGGCAACGCGCTATTGGGCAAGAAGTGCTATTCGCTGCGAATCGCTTCGGCCATGGCGCGCGACGAGGGCTGGCTGGCCGAGCACATGCTGATCCTCAAGCTGATTTCGCCGGAGAACAAGGCGTACTACTTCGCCGCGGCATTCCCGTCGGCGTGCGGCAAAACCAACCTGGCGATGCTGCAGCCGACCATTCCGGGCTGGCGGGCCGAAACGCTCGGCGACGACATCGCCTGGATGCGCTTCGGCAAGGACGGCCGGCTCTACGCCGTTAACCCCGAGTTCGGATTCTTCGGGGTCGCGCCGGGCACCAACTGGAAGTCCAACCCGAACGCGATGCGCACCATCGCCAAGGGCAACACCGTCTTCACCAACGTCGCGCTCACCGACGACGACGACGTGTGGTGGGAGGGCCTCGAGGGCGAGCCGGATCACCTGATCGACTGGAAGGGCAACGACTGGATCCTTCGCGAGACGGAAACCAAAGCGGCCCACCCCAATTCGCGCTACTGCACGCCGATGTCGCAGTGCCCCACGCTGGCACCCGAGTGGGACGACCCGCAAGGCGTGCCGATCTCGGGCATCCTGTTCGGTGCCCGCCGCAAGACCACGGTGCCGCTGGTGACCGAGGCCCGCGACTGGCAGCACGGGGTGTTCATGGGCGCCACCATGGGCAGCGAGCAAACCGCCGCCGCCGAGGGCAAGGTCGGCACCGTTCGCCGCGACCCGATGGCCATGCTGCCGTTCCTCGGCTACCACGTCGGTGACTACTTCCAGCACTGGCTCGACCTGGGCAAGAACTCCGACGAGTCCAAGCTGCCGAAGGTGTTTTTCGTCAACTGGTTCCGCCGCGGTGAAGGCGGCAAGTTCCTGTGGCCGGGCTTCGGCGAGAACAGCCGCGTGCTGAAGTGGATCGTCGACCGTATCGAGCACAAGGTCGGCGGCCAGGACACCCCGATCGGCGTCGTGCCCTCCGTCGATGACCTCGACTTGGATGGGCTGGACGTCAACCCCGCCGATGTGGAGAAAGCGCTCTTGGTCAACGCGAGCGAATGGCGCGAGGAACTGCCGCTGATCGAGGAGTGGTTCGAGTTCGTCGGCGAGAAGCTGCCGACCGGCGTCAAGGACGAGTTCGAAGCGCTCAAGCAGCGACTCGCCGAAGCCGATTAGCCAGTCAACTGCCGGCAACCGCCGCAGGGTAGCCACATCTTGAGTGTCGGTCGCCCGAACTCACTATTACGGCCCTGCTGACCAGCAAATTCAGGCTAAGCGGCCCGAATTATCGGTAGCCGGCCTACGTTGCTGGATCACCGCTCGGACGGTATGTTCCGACCGGGGCGAAGGTAAGCCTCTCCAAGCTTTCGACGAGCAGGCGATCTCAGCGATATGGACGTGACAACAACGGCCCCCAGCGCTGTGCGCGCTGGCGCCCCGTCGAGGTCGTTGTTCCGCCCGGTGGGGATCGTCGCCGTCTTCATCTGCCCGGCCCTGGTGCTGCGCACCATCGGCATCCACCCAAGCCCGCTCCTGGGACTGGTCACCTACGGCGCGGCCGTCGTCGCCGCCAGCTTCCTGCTGGCGTGGGCCGCGGAAGCCGCCCAGATCGACGTGTCAGGTGGACTGGCGGTCGCGGTGCTCGGCGTGATCGCGGTGCTGCCCGAGTACGCGGTCGACCTGTATTACGCCTACACGGCGGGCCATGTGCCCCAGTACACCCAGTACGCCGCGGCCAACATGACGGGCTCGAACCGGCTGCTGATGGGCCTCGGGTGGCCGGTCGTCGTGCTGGTCAGCATTCTGGTGGCGCGCCGGGCCACCGGCCGTAAAGTCGGCCAGCTGGACCTCGACACCAGCAACCGAGTGGAGATCGGCTTCCTGATGTTCGCCGGGGTGGCCGCCTTCCTGGTACCCGCGACCGGGCGCATCCACATCGTCTTCGGAGTGATGCTGCTGGGCTGGTTCGGTTATTACCTGTACAAGCTCAGCCGCGGCGACGTCGAGGAGCCCGAACTGGTCGGTACCGCCGCCGCACTGGGGGCCCTGCCCGACCGAACCCGCCGCATCGCGGTGTCGGCGCTGTTCATCTTCGCCGCGTCGGTGATCGTGACCTGTGCAAAACCTTTCGCGGAGAGCCTGATCGACGCGGGCACGCAGCTCGGCATCGATCGCTTCCTGCTGGTGCAGTGGCTGGCGCCGCTGTCTTCGGAGGCGCCGGAGTTCATCATCGCGACCATCTTCGCGGCCAGGGGCAAGGGCGCGATCGCGATCGCGACCTTGATCTCGTCGAAGGTCAACCAGTGGACCTTGCTCGTCGGGTCATTGCCGGTGGCGTTCATGCTGGGCGGGGGAGACACATCGATACAACTGGACGGCCGCCAGATCGAGGAGATGGTGCTGACCGCCGTGCAGACAGTGATGGGCGTGGCGATGATCCTCGGCCTGCGGTTCCGTCGCTGGGCGGCCTGGGCGTTGCTCGGCTTATTCGTCGTGCAGTTCCCGATCACGTCGACCGAGGGCCGCGTATTGCTCAGCGCCGTCTATGCGACGGTGGCGGTCGCCGCGCTGGTGGTCAATCGCCGCCAGCTGGTGCCAACGTTGTTGGCGCCGTTCGCCGGTCGGGCCAAGCGGCACGGCGGACACCCGCATGATTCGGCTGAGCCGGCGGCGGCGATAGCCCTTTGACACCTGTCAACTTTGGCGGCGGTACAGTCTGGCCATGCAGATCCGTGAGCACGTCGGCGCCAACAAGCCCGCTGTCATTCTTCACCCGTCCGGCACGGTCGTAACGTTCGACGAGCTGGAAGCCCGCGCCAATCGGCTGGCGCATTACTTCCGCGGTGCGGGCCTGGTCGAGGGCGACGCCGTCGCGATCCTCATGGAGAACAACGAACACATCCACGCGGTGATGTGGGCAGCGCGGCGCAGCGGCCTGTACTACGTGCCGATCAACACGCACCTGACCGCGGCGGAGGCCGCCTACATCGTCGACAACAGCGCCGCCAAAGCGATCATCGGTTCGGCCGCGCTACGCAAGACCTGCGAGAACATCGCTGAGCATCTCCCCGCCGGCCTGCCGCCAGTGTTGCTGGTCGCGGATGACGATCTCGACGGCTGGCAGCGCTACCCGGAATGCGTTGCCGGCCAACCCGATACGCCGATCGACGATGAAGTCGAAGGCGATCTGCTGCAGTACTCGTCAGGAACCACCGGCCGGCCCAAGGGGATCAAACGCGAACTGCCGCACGTGAGCCCCGCCGAGGCGGCCGGGATGATGTCGGCGCTGGTCGGATTCTGGATGCATCCTGACGCGGTCTATCTGAGCCCAGCGCCGCTGTACCACACCGCACCGTCGGTGTGGTCGATGAGCGTTCAGGCCGGCGGTATCACGACCGTCGTGCTGGAGAAGTTCGATCCCGAAGGCTGCCTTGATGCCATCCAGCGCCACCGGGTGACGCACGGTCAATTCGTGCCGGCCATGTTCACCCGAATGTTGAAACTTAGTGATTCCGTTCGCAATTCGTACGACATCTCGAGTCTCGAGCGGGTAATGCACGCGGCGGCGCCGTGCCCGGTGGAGATCAAAAAGCAGGTGATCGACTGGTGGGGGCCGATCGTCGACGAGTATTACGCCTCTTCCGAGGCGATCGGGTCCACGTTGATCACCGCCGAGGAGTGGCTGGCGCATCCGGGCTCGGTGGGCAAGCCGATGGCCTGCGAGATCCATATTCTCGACGAGGACGGCAATGAGCTCCCGCCGGGACAGGCCGGCGAAATCTACTTCGCGGGCGGGTACGACTTCGAATACCTCAACGACGCGGCGAAAACCGCGGCCTCGCACGACAAGCACGGCTGGGCGACCGTCGGCGACGTCGGCTACCTCGACGACGAGGGCTATCTGTACCTGACCGACCGTCGTCACCACATGATCATCTCCGGCGGCGTCAACATCTATCCGCAGGAAGCCGAGAACCTGTTGGTCACTCATCCTAAGGTGCTCGACGCGGCGGTGTTCGGCATTCCCGACGACGAAATGGGCCAAAGCGTCAAGGCGGTGGTGCAGACCGTCGACCCGGCGGATGCCACCGACGAATTCGCCGACGAGCTGTTGGTCTGGCTGCGAGATCGGTTGGCGCACTACAAGTGTCCGCGATCGATCTCGTTCGAAGCGCAGCTGCCGCGCACCGACACCGGCAAGTTGTACAAAAACGAACTGGTCAAGAAGTACTCGGTGTGACGCTGCGCATCGTCGACGTGTCGGAACAGGCACCCGACGTCCTAAAGGGCACAGCTGCGGCACTTGATGTCCCGGTGGTGGCGGTCGGGCCGTTGGCGCAAGCATCCGAATTCTGGTTGCAGCACGCGACATTCACCCTCACCGAGGACGACACCGACGACCGCCGGGCGATCACCGTCCCGTCGGTCGAGGAGGCTGTCGCCGCATTGACAGCGCGGGTCGACCAGCGGCCGACGGCCGCAGCGGTCTGCGACGACGTGCTGCGGTCGATGGATCCGGCCGGCCCGACGCTGACCGGCGTGGTCACCGAATCGCTGGCCTACTCCACCTTGCAAGGAGGGCCGGAGTTCGCCCGCTGGCTGGCCGAGCGCGGCCCGCCCAGCATGCCCGACATCGCCGATCCGGTGCAGGCCCGTCGCGACGGCAACACGCTGCGGGTCGCGTTCAACCGGCCGCAACGCCACAACGCGTTCTCCACCGACGCCCGCGCCGCGCTGCTGGAGGCGTTGACCGTCGCGCAGCTCGACCCCTCGGTCGACGAGGTCGTGCTGACCGGCAACGGGCCGTCGTTCTGCAGCGGCGGCGACCTCGCCGAATTCGGCACGTTCAGCGACCCTGCCAGCGCACACCTGGCCCGCACCCGCTACAGCCCCGCGCTAGTTCTTGACGCGCTCTCTGCCCGGCTCGGGCAAGCGTGCCGCGCCGAGGTGCACGGTCAGGTGCTGGGCAGCGGATTGGAGATGGCCGCGTTTTGCGGTCGGGTGGTGTGCCGGCACGATGCGGTATTCGGGTTGCCCGAACTGAGCCTCGGCCTGATTCCCGGCGCCGGCGGCACCGTCAGCGTGACACGACGGATAGGCCGTTGGCGCACAGCATATTTGGTGCTAAGTGGGTTGACCATCGACGTCGAGACCGCCGTGACCTGGGGCTTAGTGGATGGAGAGATGTGATGGGGCGCAAGGCGTCGGTGGAAATCGTGCTCGACTGCGCAGAGCCAAAGCGGCTTGCTAAGTTCTGGCGCGATGCGCTCGACTATCGCGACCACTACAACGAGGCGAGTCTGACCGTGCTCGTGCCCAAAGAACAGACCGCTTCACCGCTTCTCCTTCAGCGAGTGCCGGAACCCAAAGCCGGCAAGAACCGCATGCATGTCGACATCGTCGTCGACGACGTCGAGGCCGAGGTCCACCGGCTGCAGGCACTTGGCGCCCGTCGCATCGACGATGGCGTGCAGAGCGTCGGCGGAACACGATGGGTCAGAATGTCGGACCCGGAGCAGAATGAGTTCTGCGTCTCCACCGGCGTGGAGTGGTGACTCACGACGCGGCACGTCGGCATCGTCGTGCAGCCTCAGCCAGCGCCGGGCGCAGCGTTTCCAGCTGAGCCCACAGCGTTAACCGCTTTTCGAATGTCAGCTCATGCGGCGGTATCTCGGCTATGCGGTCGAGGGTCGCATCCAGCTTGTCGAATGCCGCGTGGATCTTCTTTTCTCGAATGGAAACCATGCGGCGACGTTATCGCCGGGTACTGACAATTTGCTGTGTGATCAGATCCCGCCGCGGGACACCAGTTGTCCGGCGATGACGTTGCGTTGAATCTCGTTGGTGCCCTCGCCGACGATCATCAATGGGGCGTCGCGGAAGTAACGCTCGACGTCGTATTCGGTGGAGTATCCGTAGCCGCCGTGGATGCGTACCGCGTTGAGCGCGATCTCCATTGCGACTTCGGAGGCGAACAGTTTGGCCATCCCGGCCTCCATGTCGCAGCGTTCGCCGCTGTCGTACCGCTCGGCGGCGTAGCGGGTGAGCTGGCGTGCGGCGGTGAGTTTGGTTGCCATGTCGGCCAGGTAGTTACCGACCGACTGGTGCTTCCAGATGGGCTGGCCGAAACTTTCCCGCTGCTGCGCGTAGGACAGCGCGTCCTCCAGCGCGGCGGTCGCGACCCCAAGGGCGCGCGATGCGACCTGAATACGGCCGGTCTCAAGGCCTTTCATCATCTGTGAAAAACCCTTGCCCGCTTCGCCGCCGAGAATCGCCGACGCCGGCACCCGGTAGCCGTCGAATGACAGCTCGCAGGTCTCTACGCCCTTGTAGCCCAGCTTGGGCAGATCCCGCGAAACGGTCAGCCCCGGGCCGTGCTCGACGAGCAGCACCGAGATGCCGGTGTGCCGCGGCGTTGCCGTCGGGTCGGTCTTGCACAGCAGTGCGATCAATCCCGAACGCCGCGCATTGCTGATCCAGGTCTTCGATCCGTTGACCACCAGGTGGTCGTCGCCGTCGGGCAGAGCCGTGGTCGACATGTTCTGCAAATCGCTGCCACCCCCGGGCTCGGTGAGCGCCATCGTGGCCCGCAGCTCGCCGCTGGCCATCGGCGCCAAGTACTGCTGCTTCTGTTCTTCGGTGCCGAACAGCGTGAGCAGCTTGGCCACGACGGTGTGTCCGCCCATCGCCCCGGCCAGGCTCATCCAGCCGCGAGCCAGCTCCTGGGTGACCAGCACATAGCACGGCATCGACACCGGCGCGCCGCCGTATTCCTCGGGGATGGCCAGCCCGTAGATGCCGATGCGCTTCATCTGCTCGATCCACGCTTCGGGATACTCGTTGGCATGCTCCCGCTCGCGGACCGTCGGCTTCACCTCTTTGTCGACGAACTGACGCACCGTCTCGACCAGCATCGCCTCGTCGTCGTTGAGCGCTCCGCCCATGCGCCGCTCCTTCTCATCGCTTCGGCCCCCTCGCCGCTGCGCGGCTGGGGGGACCCCCACTGCATCGCCGGCGGCGCGATCCATACGGTCATGCTGACACGGCGAGGAACGCGATGACCGTCGGCCCTTACTTCGACGAACTGCGGACCGGGCAGGTGTTCGCCGGCGCACCTGCGATGACGTTGACCCCCGGACTGGCCGCGGTTCATCAGAGCATCCTCGGCGACCGGTTGCGGTTGCCGCTGGACGCCGAGCTGTCGGCGGCGGTCACCCGGCTGAACGCGCCGCTGGCCCACCCCGGCCTGGTCTGCGACGTGGCGATCGGGCAGTCGACGCTGGTGACCCAGCACGTGAAGGCCAACCTGTTCTACCGCGGGCTGGTGTTCTACCGATTCCCGGCCATCGGCGACACCCTGTTCACCCGCACCGAGGTGGTCGGGTTGAAGAAGAACGCCGCCAAGCCGGATCGGGCGCCGACCGGGCTG
This sequence comes from Mycobacterium sp., assembly GCA_035506875.1. Lineage (GTDB taxonomy): Bacteria > Actinomycetota > Actinomycetes > Mycobacteriales > Mycobacteriaceae > Mycobacterium. The sequence goes on along the minus strand of DATJOR010000381.1, from coordinate 123 downwards.
GTGGCGCTGCGGATGACCACCATCGACCAGGCCGATCGGCTGATCCTGGACTTTTACCGCTGCGCGATGCTGCCGTTGAGCCCGGGCGCCGGCCCGAACGACGCCGAGCACGCCGACGATCTG
>DATJOR010000380.1:0-9456 GCA_035506875.1 Mycobacterium sp. | reverse complement strand
AGGGCCGGCGATGGCGGTGGATACCGCGTGCAGTGCGTCGCTGGTGGCCGTCCATCAGGCCTGCCAGGCATTGCATTCCGGTGACTGCGACATGGCGCTGGCCGGTGGGGTGAACGTCTTGGTGAGCCCGGCATCCATCGTCGCCACCGCGCGCGCCAGAATGCTTGCCGCCGACGGACGATGCAAGACCTTCGACGCCGCCGCGAACGGCTACGCGCGCAGTGAAGGCTGCGGGATCCTGGTACTCAAGAGACTCAGCGATGCGGAGCGCGACGGCGATCAGATCTGCGCGGTCATCCGGGGCAGCGCGGTCAACCAGGACGGCGCCTCCAGTGGTTTGACAGTTCCGAACGGCGGTGCGCAGCAACGGCTTATCGCCGCAACGCTCGCTCGTGCCGGTGTCGAGGGTCGCGATGTCGATTACCTCGAGGCGCATGGCACGGGCACCTCACTGGGCGACCCGATCGAAGTCCAGGCCGCCGCGGCCGTCTACGGTGCCGGCCGTGACTCGAACCGCCCGCTGCTGATCGGATCGGCGAAGACCAACATCGGGCACCTCGAGTCGGCAGCGGGCATCGCGGGTCTGATCAAGGTCGTGTTGTCTCTGCAGCACGAAGTTCTGCCGCAGAACCTGCACTTCGAAAACCCGTCGCCGAACATCCCGTGGGCCTCCCTGCCGGTCCGTGTCGTCGACAAGCCGATGCCATGGCACGCCAATGGCAGGCCGCGCCGCGCCGGTACGAGCTCCTTCGGGTTCTCCGGCACGAACGCACACGTCCTCATCGAGGAGGCCCCGTCACCATCCGCAGCGGCGGCACCGGAGCCGGATGTCAGGCCTGAACAAGTCAGCGTGCTGCCACTGTCAGCGCGCTCGCCCGAGGCGCTGACGGCGTTGGCGCAGCGATACGGAACCTGGCTGGACAGCCACTTAGAGGTCGACATCGCTGATGTGTGCTTCACCGCCGGGGTGGGGCGTTCGCATTTCGAACACCGGGCCGCGCTGGTAGTGGATTCGGTTGCGGGTGCGCGCGAGCTGCTGGCCGGATTGGCCGAGAACCGGCTGGAACCCGGCGCGATGCGTGGCGTGTGCGGTGACCCGCCGAAGACGGCGTGGTTCTTCACCGGTCAGGGCAGCCAATACCCGGGGATGGCTCGCGAGTTGTTCGACACCGAGCCGGTGTTTGCCGACACCGTGAGGCAATGCGCGGAAGCTGTCGACAGGCTGCTGCCGCGTCCGTTGCTGGAGGTGATCTTCGACACCGACAACGGAGACACCCTGCGGCACACCTCGTTTGCTCAGCCCGCATTGTTCGCCATCGAGATGGGCCTCGCTCGGCTGTGGCAGTCGTGGGGCATCGAGCCCGACGTGGTGCTGGGGCACAGTGTCGGCCAGTATGCGGCGGCCTGTGTGGCCGGCGTGTTAAGCCTCGAAGACGGGGTACGGTTGATGGCCGAACGCGGCCGGCTGTTCGGCGATCTGCCCGAGGGCGGCCGGATGGTGGCGGTGTTCACCGACGCGCAGCAAGTCGAGCGCGCCGCCGAGGATGCCCCGCGGGTTTCAGTCGCCGCCTACAACGGCCGCAACACGGTGCTGTCGGGCCCGGGCGGCGATCTGGAGCCGATCGTCGCTAAGCTCAGCGCCGACGGAATCCGCTGTACTTGGCTGGACACCAGTCATGCCTTCCACTCCGAGCTGCTGGAGCCGGCGCTCGACGAATTCGAATCGTTCGCAAAAGGATTCGAATTCGCCGTACCGACGCTGCCCCTGGTTTGCAACCGCACCGGCGCGGTCCTCACCGCGGAGACCCCGCTAGACGCGCAATACTGGCGGCGGCACTCCCGGCAGCCGGTCCAGTTCTCCGAAAGCGTCCAAACCGTGGCGCAGCTGGGATGCTCGGTGTTGATGGAGATCGGTCCGCAACCGATTCTCACTGGCGCTGCGCTGCAGGTGTGGCCGGAATCCTCGGCCGCTCCTCAGGCGGTCGTCTCGCTTCGCAAGGGCACCGACGCTGCGCGCCAGATGGCCGAAGCGCTGGCCGCGACCTACGTCGCCGGCCATCGCCCCAAGTTCGCTGCGGTGCACCATCAGCCACGCCGCAGGTTCGAACTGCCCACCTATCCTTTCCAACGCCGGCGCTACTGGCCCAAGACTTCCGATTCGCGCATCGACGGCGCTGCTGTGTCCGGAATCTTGGGCAGTGCAAAGGATCTCGCTTCTGGCGACGCCGTCTACACCAGCCGGTGGTCGATCAAGTCGCAGCCGTGGCTGTCCGATCACGTCATCTACGGCACCGTTGTCGTTCCGGGCGCGACGTACGCGGCGATGGCACTTGCCTCGGTTGGAACGCCGGCGCAGGTGCGCGACGTCTTCTTCTACGAGCCGATCATCCTGGGCGAGAAGACTTCCCGGGAGGTGCAGCTGACTGTGCATCCGGTCGAGGACGGCTGGACCTTCCAAGTACACAGCCGCCCGTACGGTGATCGCGACGCCGATTGGTCGTTGAACGCCGATGGCAAAATCGCCGCCGGTCTCGACGACGAGCCGGCACCGGAGCCGGCAGAGTCCATCGATGCCGCATGCGAGCGGTTGAGCCGCATGCGCCCGCAGCAGCTGTTCGACACCTTCGCCGACATGGAGTTGGCATGGGGTCCCACCTGGTTCACTTCGCTCAAATCATTGTGGTCCGGTGACGGTGAGGCGGTTGGCGACATCGCCATCGGCGACGAACTGGCCGAACAACTCGGCAGCGAGCCGATTCATCCGGTGCTGCTGGACCTGTGCACCGGGATCGCCTTCCCGGCCTTCCCCGAGGTTCTCGCGGCGCCCAAAGACGGCGGGCCGATGACCGACCTGTTCTTGCCGCTGCGCTATGGGCGGGTCGTGCTGCGTGAGCGGATGCCAAAGCGGTTCTACTGCCGCGCGCGGTGGCAATCCGGCGGTCCCGACAGCGAAACGCAAGTCTTCGACCTGGATTTCGTCGATCGAGACGGTCAGCAGCTGGGCGAAGTTCGCGACTTCACGGTCAAGCGGGCGCCGCGCGAGGCGTTGTTGCGTGGGCTCGGCGGCGACGCCACCCGCAACCTGTATGCCCTCGGCTGGGAGGAGGTGCCGCCACCGTCGGCCGATGCTGTGGCCAACAAAGACGGCACCTGGCTGATTGCCGGATTCGACGAGCTGGCGGCGGACCTGCCGGGGTCAATCACGTCGGACCGCACTACGGATTCGGAGTCCTGGAAGCGGCTGTTCGCAGAGGCCCAGGAGCGCGGCGCCCCGGTGTCCGGCATCGTGTGGCGCGGCGCCGGCCGGCCCGGTAAAGAGGAGTCGGGCGCTGAATTCGCCGCGCGGCTGGAGACCGAGATCGAGCAGCTGCTCACCGTCGTTCAGTCGTTGCAGGCTCAGCAAGACGTGAAACTGACCGGCGGGCTGTGGATCGTCACCGAACGGGCCGTGGCAACTGAGCCCGGCGAGCCGGTCGACCCGGCGCAGGCGGCGCTGTGGGGCTTCGGACGCACCGTCATGACCGAGCAGCCGGCATTGCGTTGCCGGCTGGTGGACTACGACGGTGTCGACGATGCCGTGCAATCGTTGACTCGTCTGCTCGGGACACCCCCCGACGAGTCCGAACTCGCACTGCGACAAGGAAAATACTTGGTGCCGCGGCTAGTACCATGGTCGCGCAGCGGTCATCTCGCGGTACCTCGCGCAACTGATTACCTCCTGGATGTCACTGAACGCGGCGCGATCGACAACCTTCATCTGGTTGAGCTGCACGTGCCGCCGCCGAGCGCGGGTCAGGTGCAGATCCGGGTTGAGGCCGCGGGCCTCAACTTCCGGGATGTGCTCAATGTGCTTGGCCTCTACCCGGGCGATCCGGGGCGGATCGGCGGCGGTGACCTCGCCGGTGTGGTCACTGAATTGGGTGACGGCGTCACCGGATTCGAGGTTGGCCAGCGCGTGTTCGGCTTCATGCCAGGGTCGTTCGCCAGCCGGGTCAATGTGCCGTCGCAGTTCCTGGCGCCGGTGCCGAACGGGATCAGCGCGGTAGCCGCGGCGACCATACCCGCCGGGGCGCTGACGACCCGGCTCGCGTTCGACTGGGCCAAGGTGGGACCGGGTGACCGTGTGCTCATCCACGCCGCCAGTGGTGGCGTCGGCCTGGCCGCGATCCAGATCGCCCAGCAGCGCGGTGCGACCGTCTTCGCCACCGCCAGCGCCTACAAGCGCGCGACGCTGTGCAAGATGGGTGTGAAACACGTCTACGACTCGCGCAGCACGGATTTCGCGGATCAGATCTTAAAAGATACCGGCGGCGCGGGTGTTGACGTAGTACTCAACTCCCTGACCAACGAGGGGTTCATCGAGGCGACCGTGCGGGCGACCGCACAGGGTGGCCGGTTCGCCGAGATCGCCAAGCGCGACATCTGGACGCGCGAGCAGATGGCTGCGGCCCGTCCCGATATCGCTTACGAGATCATCGCGCTGGATTACTGCATCGAGCACGAACCCGAGCGGACGGGCAACCTGCTGGCCGAGGTGGCCGACAGCATGGCCAGCGGCGAACTTGCGCCGCTCGCTGTCGAGGTCTACCCGCTGACGGAAGCGAAGACCGCATTCCGCCGCATGCAGCAGGCGCGGCACATAGGCAAGATCGTGCTGCAGATGCCGAAACCACTGCAGCCGCGCGATGATCGGAGCTATCTGATCACCGGCGGCCTCGGCGCGCTCGGCCTGTACACGGCGGCGCATCTGGCTCAACTCGGTGCCGGTGACATCGTGTTGACCAGCAGGCGCATGCCTGATGCGGACGTGCAACGCGAAATCGACGAGATCACCGAGCGCTACCGGTGCCGGATCCATACCTTCACGGCCGACGTCGGCGACGAGGCGCAAGTCGCCCAGCTGCTGGAGCGGATCCGGGCGGAGTTGCCGCCGCTGGCGGGGGTGGCACACCTTGCGGGCGTGCTGGACGACGCGCTGCTGACACAGCAGAGCCTCGAACACTTCCGGACGACGTTAGCGCCGAAGGCCTTCGGCGCCGGCCACCTGCATCGGTTGACGAAGCACGACGATCTCGAGTTCTTCGTCATGTACTCGTCGGCAGCCGGCGTGATCGGTTCGCCCGGCCAGACCAACTACGCCACCGCCAATGCGCTGCTCGACGGGCTGGTTGCCGATCGTAGGGCGCAGGGCCTGCCCGCGACAAGCATCAACTGGGGTCCCTGGGCGAAGGGCGGGATGGCCACTTCGCACGCCGCGCGCGCCAATCTCAGCGCGCAGGGTCTGATTCCGCTCGAACCCAGCGCGGCCCTCCACGCGCTCGGCGAAGTCATCTCGCACGGAATCGGGCAGGCTACCGTCATCAAGGCCAATTGGCAGCGTGCCGCGAAGGGGCTGGGCGGCTCTCGCCCGGCGATGCTCGACCACGTGCTGCCCAGCGCCGGCGGGACGACGCGCGGCGACAGTGAGTTGCTCCGGCAGCTGCACGAGGTGCCCGAGGTGGAGCGCGGCAGCTTCCTCACCGAATACCTGCGGCATGAAGTGCAACAGTTCCTGAGGCTCGCGCAACCGCCGGCCGCGACCAGTCGGTTCCTGGAACTCGGCACCGATTCACTGATGGCGGTCGAATTCAGCAACCGACTGCTCCCCCAGTTCGGCGGCGCGTTCACGATCAGCGCCACCGCGGTATTCGACTACCCGACGATCGGGTCGCTGGCCGAGTACCTGGCCGGGCAGGTACCGGAGTTGGCCGAGGTGGATTCCGGCGATACCGCCGAAGCGCAGTGATCGAAGGAATGACATGTACAGCGTCGCTTTTCGGCCGCGACAAAATATAGGGCAAGCAGATTTGGTTGGGGCGATGTAAATGAACGCGATGGATAATTCACCAGTGGCAATGTCGGCGCACCTGGCTGACGACCTACTATCGACGACCGCCGAAGGGTGGCACAGCTTCTATGATTTGCTCAGCCGCCGCTTGGAGAACGTCGGATTGGCCGATGTATCCTTTTTCTTGAATTATGGATATGTTCCGACCGATTCTAACAATGAATCCTCGTTCATCATTCGTGAAGGCACGTTCAACGCCAACTCGGTTCGGTTAGTGCTCGAGGTTGTCGGATCGCTGGACCTAAATGATTGCACAATTGTCGAGATAGGCTGTGGGCGCGGCGGCAACTCCGCACTTGTCGCGGAGAAATTCAACGCCCAAGTGATTGGCATTGATATGTCCGCAGAAGCAATCACCTTCTGCCGTCGAAGACACGTCAGCCCTTCGCTGGACTTCAGGGTCGGCAATGCACTGGATATTCCCCTGGACGACGCGTCCTGCGATGCCGTGATCAATGTGGAGTCATCGCACTCGTATGGCAACCTGCCGAAGTTTCTGAGTCAGGTCCGCAGGATTTGTCGCTCCGGCGGATGGTTTTTGCATACGGATTTTCTCAGTCCTGAGGACTGGGACTACATCCGGATGCGGCTGAAGGCGCTGGATTTCTCCGTCGAAAGCGACCGCGACATCACGGCCAACGTCCTGGCCTCGCGCGATCAAGCGAGCAATAACTACGAGCAGGTTTATGGCGACGGAAATGCCCGCGTGGCTAACTTTCTTGCGCTCCCGGGGTCTGCGATCTATGAGCAGCTCCGGGCGGGCTTATTGGAGTACCGAATCATGAGATCTCAACTGCGTACATAGGCGGCATGTACTTGGTCCCCGTCTTATACGAAGCGCTTACTACGAAGCGTAGCTGCAGCCGCTCGGCGGCCAGAACCGTCAAGCGCCAGCTACCGGCACAGAACAGAAGGTGTGTGCCGCGATGAAAGTAGCCGAGCAAGGCCTACAAACGCCTGGATTCGATCGTGCAGGCTTCGCCCGGAGCGCTGCCGTCGGATTCAAGATGACCAGGGCAAACACGGATCTCACACCATCGAAGTGCGGTCGCGCGATCGCGATGCGAACGTCGACGGCGCGAGTGTTCTCCGCGGATTATTTGTCCTTCCCAGCGGCCTCACAGTCCGAACCCTTAGACAACCCTGAGGGCTCCAGGTATGGTCTAGAACTTGTTATACCCATGTCGAGTAGACGGCTGGAGACGCGGTGAGCATCAATCCGTTCGACGGCGGCGACGGCAGCTTTTTCGTCCTGATCAACGACGAGGAGCAACATAGTCTGTGGCCCGCCTTCGCTGACATTCCGGCAGGCTGGCGCGTGGTGTACGGCGAAGGCGATCGCGCGTCGTGTGTGGACTACATCGACCAGAACTGGGCTGACATAAGACCGAAGAGTCTGCGCGACAGGTTAGCCACTGGACAGGGGGTTTCGATAGGGAAACCGGATGGCTCTTGACGACCGTGCTCTTCCGCTGACGCGGGGACAACTAGATATCTGGCTCGCGCAGGAAACTGGTCACTCCGCGACGGACTGGCAGCTGGGCGTGCTCGTGCGATTCGACGGCGCGGTGCGGCGCGATCTGCTCGAGCAAGCGATCCGTCAGGTGATGCGGGAGGCCGAACCAGCTAGGGCCGCCATCTTCGAGGCGGATGGTCAGGTTTTCCAAAGCGCGATCGATTACTCAGACGTCGAGGTGGCCTTCCATGACCTGAGCGAATCGCGCCATCCAGTACAGGAAGCCCGTGAGATAGCGTCATCGATCCAAAGCACGCCAATGGCGTCTGACGGCCCACTGTTCAAATTCGCATTATTTCAAACATGGGCCGACGAGTTCTACTTGTTCGGTTGCTTTCACCACCTAGTTATCGATGGGTCGGGAATCACCTTGCTCGCCCACCGGATTGCAACGGTCTACGCTGCGATCGTTTCGGACGCACCCATTCCTCCTACATTCTTTGGTTCATTGCAGGACTTGGTCCGCTGCGAGTCGGAATACGAAGCGTCCACCGATTACCTAGACGATGAGGACTACTGGACTCAGAACCTTCCCCCGGAAAACGGGCCGCATTATCAGTTGCCGCAAGCCGCGGGCGAGGGCCATCCGCCATCGCCTTCTGCACCGGTCCGGTTGGACCCCGTGGTCCTTCGTCAAGTTCAAGAGTTGTCCGAGATTTGGAACATGCCGCGATCATCGGTCATCACCGCGGCATGCGCGCTTTTCATGCGTGGGTGGTGCACTGAAGGCTCAGAGGTGGTGCTCGACTTCCCGGTCAGCAGACGAGTGCGCCCAGAGTCGAAGATGCTTCCGGGAATGCTTTCCGGGGCGGTGCCGCTGGTGCTGAAGGTTTCGCCGGCAGCTACGGTTGGCAGTTTTTGTCAACACGTTGACACGCGAATACGGGAAGCGCTGCAGCACCAGCGGTTTCCGGTGCACGCTCTGGAACGCAAAGCGCGTGCCCGCGGCCCGCACGGCCCTGGAAACAGGGTCAGCGTCAACTTCATGCCGTCAAAAATGACAATGGACTTTGCTGGTGTCGAGGCATCGGCATCATTCACCAATCCTGGTCAGGTGGGCGACTTCGGGTTCATCTTCTCTGGCGCGGGTGACCAGCTTTTTCTCAGCACGGCAGGCAGCGGGGGACCATTTTCGAATTTCGCGGTCGCTGATCTAGCGAATCGGTTGGGGCGGGTGTTGGTGGCGATGATGACCGCTGATCCGGGCCGGCGGTTGTCGTCGTTGGATGTGCTAGACGAGGGTGAGCGCGCCGGGCTGGATGCGATCGGTAATCGGGTGGTGTTGACCGAGCCGGCGCAGGCGTCGGTGTCGATTCCGGCGGTGTTCGCCACCCAGGTGGACCGCACACCGGACGCGGTGGCGGTGGTCTCTGCGGGCGTGTCGATGACCTACCGGGCGCTGGATGAGGCCGCGAACCGGTTGGCGAACGTGTTGTCCGGCCGAGGTGTCGGCCCAGGGCAGCGGGTGGCGATGCTGTTGCCGCGCTCGGCCGACGCGATCGTGGCGATGCTGGCGGTGGTGAAAACCGGCGCGGCGTATGTGCCGATCGACCCGGCGGTGCCGGCGGCCCGGATGCAGTTCGTGCTCGCCGATGCCGCACCGATCGCCGCGGTCACCACCGCCGGCTTGGCCGAGCGGTTCAACGGGTGTGATCTGGCCGTCGTCGATGTCGAAGACCCGGTCGTTGACAGCCAATCCAGCACCACACTGGCCGCGCCGGGCCCGGCCCCTGACGACGTCGCGTACCTCATTTACACCTCGGGTACGACGGGCACCCCGAAGGGGGTGGCGATCCCGCACCGCAACGTGACCCGGTTGCTCGACACCTTGGACGCCGACCTGGAGTTGGCGGGGCAGGTGTGGTCGCAGTGCCATTCGCTGGCCTTCGACTTCTCGGTATGGGAGATCTGGGGCGCGCTCCTCTACGGCGGCCGGGTGGTGATCGTGCCCGACGCGGTGGTCCGGTCCCCTGAGGAGTTGCATGCTCTGCTGGTCGCGGAACAGGTCACCGTCCTGAGCCAGACTCCGTCGGCTTTCTATGCCTTGCAGGCC
>DATJOR010000379.1:0-6493 GCA_035506875.1 Mycobacterium sp. | reverse complement strand
CCTCGGCGCCAATGCACCCATCGCGCTGTGGATTTGCGTCCTCAACCCGCTGGTGATCATCCATCTGATGGGCGGGGTTCACAACGAGATGTTGATGGTGGGCCTGATGACCGCCGGCATCACACTGACTTTCGAGCGCCGTCCTGCCGCGGGTGTCACGCTGATCGCGATCGGGGTTGCCGTCAAGGCGACGGCCGGTATCGCGCTGCCGTTCATGGTCTGGGTGTGGATGCGCCATCTGCGGGACCGACGCGGATACCGGCCGGTAACGGCCTTCGCGGCGGCCAGCGCAGCGTCCGTGCTGATCCTCGTCGCCGTGTTCGCGGCGTTATCCGGTCTGGCCGGCGTGGGGTTAGGCTGGCTGACCGCGCTGGCCGGTTCGGTGAAGATCATCAACTGGCTGACGGTCCCGACGGCGATGGCCAATCTGATCCATGCTGTCGGTGGACTGTTCTTTTCGGTGAATTTCTATGCCGTGCTACAGGTCACCCGACTGATCGGCATCGGGATCATCGCGGTGTCGCTACCGCTGCTGTGGTGGCGATTCCGTCGTGACGACCGCACCGTGTTGACCGGGGTCGCCTGGGCCATGCTCGTTGTCGTGCTGTTCGTACCCGGCGCGCTGCCGTGGTACTACACCTGGCCGCTGGCTGTCGTGGCGCCGCTTGCCCAGTCCCGACGGGCAGTCGCGGCGATCGCCGCATTCTCCACCTGGATCATGGTCATCTTCAAACCCGATGGCGCCCATGGCATGTACTCGTGGCTCCATGTCTCGATTGCGACAGCCTGCGCCGTGATCGCTTGGTACACGCTGTCCCGAACCGCAGAGAAGGGCGCCTCAGCTGATTGACGCCCTAGTACGCCATGGCCTGCGCACGGCGCAGCACTTCGCGCGCCTGGTGAGCGTGGAGCGCGTCGACCGGGCGGGCGTTGGTGATCGCATCTCGCGTCCCGTCCCGGGTGACGGTCAGTGACGGGTCGTGGGTGAACAGCCAACGCACGATTTCGGTCTCGTGGTAGCCGCCGTCGTGCAGCACCATCAGCAATCCGGGCAGGCTCTTGACCACCTCGCCGGAATCGGTGAAGAACATCCGCGGCACCAGCACGTCACCGGCGCGCCGTACCGCCACCAAATGGCCTTCCCGCAGGTGCTGTTGCACCTTGGTGACCGGGATGCCGAGCAACTCGGCGACCCCGGGAAGATCGTAGGTGGGTTCGTCGGGGTCCAGAACGTCGTCGCCGGCCGGAATCCTGCTCACCGACTCAGTGTAGGCACGCGGTGTAACGGTTTCCGGCGAAATTCGCGGTGCCACCTACCATGAACCCCGTGGCTGCAGCGGCGACGGACGATCCCCTCGAGGGCACGCTGCTGGACGGGCGGTATCGCGTCGCTACCAAAATCGCCACCGGCGGCACCTCGACGGTGTACCGCGGCCTCGACACCCGGCTGGACCGGCCGGTCGCGCTGAAAGTGATGGATTCCCGCTACGCCGGCGATCAACAGTTCCTCACCCGTTTCCAGCTCGAGGCGCGCACGGTCGCCCGCCTCAAAGACCCCGGCCTCGTCGCGGTATACGACCAGGGCCTCGACGCCCGACACCCGTTCCTGGTGATGGAACTCATCGAGGGCGGCACCTTGCGCGAGTTGCTGTCCGAGCGCGGCCCGATGCCGCCGCACGCCGTCGCCGCGGTGCTGCGGCCAGTGCTGGGCGGGCTGGCCGCAGCACACCGCGCGGGCCTGGTGCACCGCGATGTCAAACCGGAAAACGTGTTGATCTCCGACGAGGGCGACGTCAAAATCGTCGACTTCGGGTTGGTGCGTGCCGTCGCTGCGGCCGGAATCACTTCCACCAGCGTCATTCTCGGTACTGCCGCCTACCTGTCCCCCGAACAAGTCCGGGACGGAAACGCTAGCCCGCGCAGCGACGTCTATGCCACCGGAATCGTGGCATACGAGCTGCTGACCGGGCAGACGCCGTTTTCCGGCGACTCGCCGCTGGCGGTCGCATACCAACGTTTGGAGACCGACGTCCCGGCACCCGGCACGGTGATCGACGGCGTGCCCGAGCAATTCGACGAACTGGTGAGACGGGCGACAGCCCGCGATGCTGCCGCCCGCTACGCAGACGCCCAAGAAATGGGCGCCGAGTTGGACGCCATCGCCGACGAGTTGGGGCTCCCAGAATTCCGGGTGCCCGCGCCGCGCAACTCCGCTCAGCACCGCTCGGCGGTGCTGAGCGGCAGCCAGATCGACCGCCACCAGACCACCGACCAACACCGGCCTATCGTCCAGCAGCCGCCGGCGCACCATCCCACCCGTCAGCTGACGCGAGGACCCGAGGACTGGCCGGCGGGCCCCGAAGAAGGGCCAGCACCCGCCGATCGCGAATACCACCAGGTGTCAGGCCAATTCGCCGGGATCGACCTGGTCGAGTTCGCGCTCGAGCGCCAGCACGCCCGACGCATGGTACTGATCTGGGTCGCGGTCATATTGTCGGTCACCGGGATGGTGGCCGCCGCGGCATGGACGATCGGCAGCAACCTGAGCGGATTGTTCTAGTCGCGCAGCATTTCCGCGACCAGGAACGCCAGCTCCAATGACTGCTGGGTGTTCAGCCTGGGATCGCATGCGGTTTCGTAGCGACCGCTGAGGTCGGTGTCCGAAATGTCTTGCGCGCCACCAAGGCATTCGGTGACGTCCTCTCCGGTGATCTCGACGTGGATACCGCCGGGGTAAGTGCCCAACGCGCGGTGCACCTCGAAGAAGCCTTGCACCTCGTCGACAATGCGGTCGAAGTGGCGTGTCTTGTAGCCGTTGGACGTCTCGTGGGTGTTGCCGTGCATGGGATCGCACTGCCAGATCACCCGATGACCGGTGGCCTGCACCTTTTCGATGATCGGCGGCAACAGGTCACGCACCTTGTTGTTGCCCAGCCGGCTTACCAGCGTCAGCCGGCCCGGCTTGTTGTGCGGGTCGAGGCGTTCGACGTATTCGACGGCTTGATCTGGTGTCGTCGTCGGCCCGATCTTGACGCCGATCGGGTTCGCGATCACCTCGGCCAAGGCGATGTGCGCCCCGTCGAGTTGCCGCGTCCGGTCCCCGATCCACAGGTAGTGCGCGGACAGGTCATACAGTTGCGGCTCGCCGTCCTCCTGGTCGGACAGCCGCAGCATGGCACGCTCGTAGTCGAGCACCAAAGCCTCATGGCTGGCATAGATTTCGGCGGTTTGCAGGTTGCGGTCAGCCACCCCGCAGGCGCTCATGAATTTCAGGCCCCGGTCGATCTCACCGGCCAACGCCTCGTACCGCGCGCCGGCCGGCGAGGTCCGAACGAATTCCCGGTTCCAGTCGTGCACCAGATGCAGCGACGCCAGCCCCGACGACGTCAGGGCCCGCACCAGGTTCATCGCCGCACCGGCGTTGGCGTAGGCACGCACCAGCCGGGACGGGTCATGCTCACGCGCGGCGGCATCCGGGGCGAACCCGTTCACCATGTCGCCGCGATAGGAGCGCAGCCCCAGCGCGTCGAGCTCGGCCGATCGCGGCTTGGCGTACTGCCCGGCGATGCGGGCCAACTTGACTACCGGCACGCTGGCGCCGTAGGTCAACACCACCGCCATCTGCAGCAGGGTGCGGATATTGCCCTTGATGTGCGGTTCGGTGTTGTCGACGAACGTCTCGGCGCAGTCGCCGCCCTGCAGCAGAAACGCCTCACCCATGGCGACCTGGGCCAGCATTTCCTGCAGCCGGACGATCTCCGACGCCACCGTCACCGGCGGCACACTCTCCAGCACCGTTCGCACCGGCTCGACCTGCTCGGGTGTCCAACTGGGCTGCTGTGCAGCTGGCTTGGCCAGCGCAGCGTCCAGCCGGGCCCGCAGATCCGCCGGCAGCGGAGGCAACGGCGGCAGCTGCTCGATCGGTACGTCAACGGTCCAGTTCACCCGTCCATGGTAACTGGGCACCGGAGCCCGCTTATCAGGGCGAACGCACCAGGTGGGCTATACCGGGTCGCCGTCCGAGGTCATCACGCGATATCGCCGCAGCTGGTCTCGCGCGTCGACCAACGCGTCGTGCAGATCGGGCGGTCGGCGCGGCAATCGCGGGCGTCCCCGGTCCTCCCAGAACTGGCGCAGTTCCCGGGTGAATCGCGGCATCGCCGGCGGCAAATGGGTCATCGGGCCCCACAGCTGGCACAGCGCGACATGGTCGTAGGCACCGACCCAGGCCCACAACTCGATGGGCTCAGCACCGTCGACGTCGAAGAACGTCTCCAGGTCCGCGCGGATCCGGGCGCGCGAGCGCCACAGCTGCGAGGCCGGCGGCGGCAGCTTCGGCAGCACATGGGTGCGCACCCAGCTGCCGGCCCGCTCGGGATCGAATTCGGTAGAGACTGCGTAATATTCGCGGCCGTCCTCGGCGACCACCCCGATCGAGATCAACTCGATAGTGCGGCCGTCGTCGATGAATTCCGTGTCGTAGAAGTACCGCACCTGTCAGCCGGTCACCTGATGCCGACGCCGCCGGCCAGGGCGCGCTGCGGCGGTTGCGGCGGCGGTGGCGCCGGATGAACCTCGCGGTCCAGCAGCGCGTCGATCATGTGATGGTCCGGCCGACGCGGCGTGCCCGCGATCGTGTACTGCACCCACAGCTTGGCCCGCACAACCGGGCGGCGCAGAGTCCGTTCGCGCGCCAGCGCCCGCGCCATTTTGTCCAGCTGGCTCATGTAAAACCAGCGGGCCCAGGGGGCTTGTGGGCGGGACAGCCGAATCGCCCCGATGAACAGCAGCGGGACGAAGAACATGCCTATCAGCCCGGTCCACACCTTGCCCTTGAGCACGACTAGCACCGCCAGTGGCACGGTCAGCACCATCGCGAAGACCACGCCGGCGCGCAGCAGCACCGAGTGGGTGGTGTCATGCCACAGGCTGATGAAGAACAAAAACGGGTGCAGGCCCAGGACCAGCAATCCACCGACGGCCACCGCGGCGAAGACGGCGTCGACCGACGTCCGACCGTCTTCCTCCCAATACACGTCGGATAGGTGCAGGATCAGCGCGTACTCGTCGAGCACCAGCGCGGCTCCGATGCCGAACATGATCGCGCCCGCGGTGTGTTCGAGTCGGGTTCCGTTGACCGACAAGGCGACCAATGTCACGCCGGAGATCATGACCAGGAGCACCCCGACCACGACGTGGTGAATGTGCTTCCTTCCGATGTGGATGTTGCGTGGCTCCCACCACTTCGGCGGCACGCCGCGCTCGGTGCGGCGGCGGATGTAGCGGACGCAGGTGCGCGTCACGAAGAATGTGAGTATGAAGGCGACCAGACAGCACAGCAGCGGCAAACGACCGCGGCCGATAATGTCGTCTTCGAACCAACGGAGCACGTAGAAAAACCTACGCTCACTTCGCACCGACAGCCCTCCGCGACACCGGCTGACACGCCCGCACCGATAGGCTGTTCAACGACATGAGTACACGGCAGTCGCCCGACCTGGGCAGTTCGCGCGGGCGGGCAGCCACCGCTTGGCGCAGCATCTGGCGAAATGCCTGGTGGGCGTTGCTCCAGTTATTGGCGCTGGCCGCATTGGGCTATGCAGTATGGCGGCTCGTCGGCCACCTCCCGTACCGCATCGACATCGACGTTTACCGGATGGGCGGTCAGGCATGGCTGGATGGCCGTCCGCTCTACGACGACGGTGTGGAATTTCACACGCCGATCGGCCTGAATCTCCCGTTCACCTACCCCCCGCTCGCCGCGATCGTGTTCTGCCCGTTCGCCTGGTCGGGCCTGCCGGTGGCCAGCGTGACGATCACGCTGATCACGCTGGCACTGTTGCTCGTCTCCACGATGATCCTGCTGACTCGACTCGACGTGTGGAGCACCGCGCGGTTCGTGCCGGGGCCGGCCTGGTTGCGGCGATGGTGGTTGGCGGCGCTGATCGTCGCGGCAGCGGCGATCTGGCTGGAGCCGATCGAGTCGAATTTCGCCTTCGGGCAGATCAACGTCGTGCTGATGACGCTGGTGATCGCCGACTGCGTGCCGCGGCGCACGCCATGGCCGCGCGGCCTGCTGCTGGGACTGGGCATCGCGCTCAAGCTCACTCCGGCGGTGTTCCTGCTGTATTTCGTCCTCAACCGCGACAAACGCGCGATGTTGACTTCACTGGCGTCCTTCGTGGCGGCGACGCTGGCCGGGTTTGCCCTGGCTTGGCACGACTCGTGGAAGTACTGGACCGACACGATCCACGACACCGATCGGATCGGCGCGGCGAGTTTGAACACCAACCAGAACATCGCCGGCGCGCTGGCGCGACTGGGCCTGAGCGACCATGCACGCTTCCTGCCGTGGGTGGCCGCGTGCCTGCTCGTGCTGGCGTTGACGGTGTGGGCAACGCGGCGGGTGCTGCGCGCGGGTGAGTCGACTCTGGCGGTGATCTGCATCGCGCTGTTCGGCTTGGTGGTTTCGCCGGTGTCGTGGTCGCACCAC
>DATJOR010000378.1:0-15788 GCA_035506875.1 Mycobacterium sp. | reverse complement strand
ACCTGGCCCTCACCGTGTTCACCTGCGGTATGTGGCTGCCGGTCTGGTTGATCATCGCGCTCGCCGACAACCAGCAGGCGCGCACGGTGGGACAGCCGCGCCGTACTAGTCCCGCGCTCATTACCGTGCTGGCGGCGGTTGGTGGCCTGTTTCTCGTCGGGCTTGCGACCGCTAATTTTCAGGTGTTCCTCAGCCTGCTGGCCGTCGCGACCCTGGGATTCGTCGGCTACCTGGCGTATCAGCGCGCGGCCGACCGTCGTGCGGAGGACGCGAGGATCGCGGGCCGCGCCGAGACCCAGCACCGGGCGTACATGTCCGGCGACCCCTCCGGCCTCTACGGCCAATACCCGCCTGTGCAACCATTTGATCTGCCCCAATAACTTTCGCGGGCGAGATAACCTTCCGCCATGATGCGCGTCGCGATCGTCGGCGGTGGAGCCGCTGGTGTGCTCGCCGCGGTGCATCTGCGCCGGACCAAACCCGACGCACAGATCACGTTGATCGACGCATCCGGTCAACCCGGGACTGGCGCGGCTTACGGCACCAACGACCCGACCCACTTGCTGAACGTTCCCGCGCAGCGGATGTCCGCATGGCCCGACGATCCCGATCACTTCTGCCGTTGGCTCGACGAACGAGCCGTCACGTTACTCCAGGGCTTTGCGCCGCGTCTTGCCTACGGCCGCTATCTGCGAGATCAACTCGCGGTCGCCGACGTGCGGATCGAGACCGCCCAGGTGGTGGGGTTGACGCCGGGCACACCCGTGCGCGTCGCGCTCGGCGACGGACGTGAACTATCGGCGGACGCCGTCGTGCTCGCGGCGGGGCGCCCCGAAGGGGGCATGCCCGAGGCGTTGGAACGCGCGTTCGCTCCGGTATTGGCCGCAGGCGCCGACGGCAGGGTTGTGCTCGATCCGTGGGCGCCGGGCGCCCTGGCGGCTCTCGGCGCTGGTCGGCCCGCTGACGTGTTGGTGATCGGTTCGGGACTGACCGGCGTTGACGTCGCGCTGCATCTCATGGCGCGTGGCGCCACGGTCACGCTGCTGTCGCGTAACGGCGCGCTTCCGCGCCGATTCCGCGTCACGGGCCCGCCGGTGGAGGTGCCGAACCTCGATGCCCTGCCGGCCGAGGTTTCGCTTGAGAAATTACGCACGTCGCTGGAAGCGGATCTCGCGCATGCGCGCGAATCCGGTTGGGACTGGCGACAAGTGATCGATGCGGTGCGACCGCGCACCGCGCGGTTGTGGCGATCGTTGGGCTGGGAGGACCAGCGCCGATTCCTGCGTGAGGACCTGCGGCAGTGGGAGGTGCTTCGTCACCGGATGCCGCCCACGATTGCCGACGCGATCTATGCCGCGATCGATAACGACCAATTGATCATCGAGGCGGGCGAGGTCGCCGAGGTGTCGCTGCGCGGCAACGGCGTCGAACTTGTGGTCACGACGAGCGATGGGTCCGTGCGCCGACGCGGTGATGCGGTCGTCGTCGCTACCGGCGCGACGTGGGACCGGCGCTCGCTGCAACGCTCGACGCTCTGGTCGAATCTGTTGGGCTCAGGTGTCGCGTCGCCGCACCCCTGCGGCGTCGGCGTGCGACTCACCGCGGACGGCTATCTCATCGACGCGTCCGGCGTCGCGAGCCCAAACATCGTCTGTCTCGGCCTGATTCGCCAGGGTGAGGAGTGGGAGACCACGGCGATTCCCGAAATCCGTACGCAGGCGGCTGCTATCGCGCAGCTGCTTGCCGACGGCACTCCTCCCCAACCGATGCGGGCGCCCAGTCTCGTTACGACGGCACCCGAATTGACCGGCGCGCCAGCGTCCTACGCCGAGGGCGTACGCCGGCTGCTCGCCGTGCAAGACGGCGCGTCGGTTGCCTTCGCCGCCGCGGTAGCAGAAGATCCGCACCACGCCCGTGCGCACGTCGCGCTCGCGATGATCGCCACCGAACGGCCCGACCGTGCCGGCGGCCCCGAGGCCGTCGCCGGTCACCTTGCCCGGGCGCGCGCGGCGCTGGCGCACGGCAGCGACGAAGACCGTAGCCACGTCGAGGCCATCGCGACGTGGTGCGAGAAGGGCAACGCTGCCGGCACCGACGCACTCATTGACCATCTCGACCGCATCCCGGACGACGCCGTCGCGTTGCTGGTGCTCGCGCCGTCGATCGCGTTCGCCGGGGCCGGCGACGCGCTGCCGGACGCGTGGCAGTACGTCGAGCGATTCACCGGCGTGCACGGCGAGGCGCCGTGGTATCTCGGCTTGCGCGCCTACGGCCGAACCGAGCAGGGCCTGTGGTATGACGCAGCCGACTTGGCCGACGCCGCACTGGAACTCGATCCGGGCAACGGCAATGCCGCGCATGCGCTGTCGCACGTGCACTACGAGACCGACGCGCACGCGGCCGGGCTGAAATGGCTGGAGGATTGGATCCCGGGTGACGGCAGCACGCAGCGGTACCTGCCGCACTTTCAGTGGCACGCCGCGCTGCATGAGCTCGCGATGGGCGACGCGGCCGCCGCGGCGCGCCGGTACAACGCCTTTCTGGCGCCGCCGCATTCGAGGGACGTGCGGTGTCTGGTCGATGCCGGTTCGCTGGCGTGGCGGGCGCGCCTGCATCCGGATTGGGTGACGCCACCTGATCCGATGGCGGTGCTCGCCGAGGTCGGCTCGCTGGCATACACGCCGCAAACACCGTTCATCGCATTCCATGCGCTGCTGGTCTTGGCCGCGGCGAATGATCCGGCCGCGATCCGCGCGATCAATGTTCCGGATGCCACCGATGCGCAGGCGACGACGTTGCGTCTGATCGGCGAAGGTCTGATCGCGTTGACGGCGGGAGAGCCGCGCGCCGCGCTGGACTATCTGCTGGAATCGCTGCCCGGGCTTCCGGCGATTGGCGGTAGTCGGGTTCAACAGGAAGTGGTGCTCGAAACGGCGTTGGCTGCAATGCTCCAACTCGGGGCGCCGGGTCAAGCGGCACGCCTGCTGTCGCGGCACCGCGCTGCGCCCGGCCCGCAAGTGACCCGCGGCGCGGTGAACTGACTGGTCCGCCCGAGACTTTCGACACAACGGGCGTTTTCAATCCCCAAAGCACGGCGAAGTCGGCCCGCAGGCAGCAGAATGCCGGTCGTGAAGCTTGTGATGACCACGGCGCTGATCGCCACCGCCATCCTGACCGCGCCGGCGGGACACGCCGACCCTGACCCACATCAGCCCGACGCGGGTGCCAACTACTGCCCGGGCGGCGCGGGGGTGGACGGCCAACCAGGCCAACCCGCCGAGCCCTTTTGCGACGGAGTGCCCTACGCGGATGGCTCGTACTGGCACTCCGTTAAGCGCACCTCCGGAGCGCAGACCGTCTTCGTGGTGCAGTGCGTCATGCCGCATCCGCCGCCAGGCCCGTTTTCCGGTCTGATGCCGGCACTGCCGCCCGGGCCGTTACCCGCACCACCTGGCAGCTGCACTGGGGATTGATCCGGCCGCGTCTTGGCCCTTAGTCCGACAATCCAGCTTTTTGTCAGCTCTTTCCCAGCCCTTAACCCTTTTCCATTTTTGTGCGGTGTCGAACGCGCACACTAACGGCACCGTCAATGCGGGGGGCGAAAGGAAGCACATCAAATGCGTTCATCTCGCTGGCTGGCAGCGCTGGCCATTCCCACCATGGTTGGCGCTGCCCTGGTTACTGGCGCTGCGACTGCGACTGGCGATCCCGCCGCTGACGCATACCTCGATCAACTTCGTAGCGCCGGCCTGACTTGGCCGCCGGGCCACGAGCAGGCGCTTATCGGGACGGCGTTGCTCATCTGCGACGACCTCGGGTGGGGTTGGACGCCGCAACAAATTGCCAACCACGTCCATGCCAACTTGGACCCGGATAACATCAGCGTGCACGACGTCGGAGCCATGGTCAACATCGCCCATCAGACGTATTGCCCCAACCAGAGGTGCTGGGCCGCTCACTGCTGAGCGTTTCCCGGACCGCCGACTGCGGCAACTCTTAGCCCCGGCGCGTAGAGCGCCGTAACCTTTTGCTCGTGGGCGAGACCGACGCCGCGAGTTTGCACGCTGAATCCGCGCTGGGCCGCGTGCGATACCGCTCACCGACCTGGCACGACTACCAGTTGTTCGGCGCCGCCGAAGACGCCGTGGCCAGACACCAGCGCAAGCGGCAGCGCCGATGAATCCTGCCGTGCGCCCCGGCATCATCGGCCTTGCGGATGCTCTGGTTAACGCCTTGGTGGTGCTGACCGCCGCAATTATTTGCGCTGGCGCGGCAGGCGCCGACCCAAGCCAACAGGATCAGTTTGTGGCGCTGCTCGAACAAGAACAGATTCCCCCCATCGATAACGTGCCTGGTCTCATCGCCCGAGCCCATCAAATTTGTGGCGAACTCGATGGCGGCACCCCGGTCGAGACCGTGGTAAACGACGAGATGAACTTCGCGTTTGGGGACAATCCGGCTTTGCACCTTCGTCCCGATCGCGTTAGAAGAACCGCGATCAGATTCATCACCGCATCAGTGGACGTCTACTGCCCAAGCCATCAAGGCGACCTTCCGCCGTACGCGTAAGTCACTGTGCCCGTTGGCGATTAGTGCGCAGGCCACGAGACGGAAAAGACGGTGTGTGCCAACACGGCGTTTTCGGTGTTTTGCGATCAGCCACGCAACGCCGACGGGAGCTGGGCACGTGCGTCAGACAGAATCCGTCGTACCCGGCTATACCGACCTGCCATGACCACTTGCTCCACGTTGCGATCCGGTGACCCTGTTCCTACACGCACTGCGCCGGACTACATCGGTAGCTGAACAGCGTTCGCGAGCGTCTGGCGGCAGTTGGCCCTAGCGAGCCGAAAGTACCTGTGAGCTGCGGGGATTCGTCCGTGTCGGACCTTGTGGGTACGTTGCCGTTCGCAGGGGTTCGCGAGGGGAGTTTTGCATGAGTTGTGACATCGTCGTGACACTCTCGGCCATCGGAGGTCGCCGTAACGTCCCTGCTCACCGCAGGCAGGACAAAGCATGAAACGTACGCTGTTGAGCGCCGCTGCTACCGCGCTCGCTCTTGGCGGGATCGTCGCGGCGGCGCCTGCCGTCGCCGAGCCCCGCTGCGGGTTCCGAGGTGACTGGGACTGCGAAGGGCCGCCGCAGTACAACGGGCCGTTGCAGAACACTTGGGATCACGGCTTGACGACGATGCCGCAGCTCTGCCCCGGCGGCGCGAGCTTGCAGCCCTGTCAGTTCTATGTGCCGCAGCCATGAGCAGCCAACGCCGCAGCGGCGGCGGTTTGGGTGCGGCGTGCGTGCTGCTGATCTTCATCGGCGCAATCGTCAAGTTTTGGGTGTGGATCGCCGCGGTGCTCGGCGGCCTGATGGTGTTCGGGCTGCTGCTGTGGCTGACGTCCTACTTGGAGCGGCGCGCCGACACCAAGTATGAGAAGCGCGCCGAACTGGTGGCCCGAGCCGATCAGCAACACGCGTGGGTACTCGCCGGGGATGAACGCGGCACCTACGGGGAATACACACCCCAGGGGTGGCCGTCGTGAACGACGACGGGTTCAGGGAGTTGATGATGTATCGGCGGATAACTCGTCGATGTGTTTCTTGTAAGCCTGCCGGTGTCGCCAGGCGGCGCCCATCCCGGCGAGCATCTGTGGGGGCATGACCTCAATAGGGATGACGAGATCCTCGTCGGCGGGCCAATCGGGCAATAGCTGCGGATGGTAGCCCTTGGGGTAGTAGTCCGCAGGCGGCACTTCCTGCTCCCGGACGAACGGCTCCTGGATCTCCACGCGCTTGTTCGTGGGCACGGGCACCACAAGCTGGCCGGTGTCAAAGTCGAACTGGGGTGCGCGGACGTTCGGGTAGTCGGGCAGGACGCCCTCGCGAACCCAGATGTCGTCCTTGGTCACGTTGACGACCACCCCGTCTGGCGCACCGAAGTGAAACGGTCCCTTCCAATGGTGGCGGATCTCGACCGTGGTTTCCTCATTCAGGTACGGATCGAAGGGCATGTGGGTGGTCATGAACAATCGCGGATTGGCACGGTTGGCCACGTAGCCGGCCGCGTAGGCCGGGGTGTGGTGGGTGTCGAGGGTGTAGCGGCCCAAGAACGGCGGCACGCCCTGCACCCCGGAGCTAATTGCGCACATCTCGGCCTGCGTCTCGGTGATGTATACATCGGCCCCGGAGGCGTAGTCGGCGTCGAGGAGTGACGGGCGACCGTCACCGGTCCAGACCATGCTGAGCCCGTTCCAGTCGAGCCGGTAGCCCGACGCGCCGTCCTTGGCGTGCGAGCGTTGCCAGTGGATGACCCGGACCTCGTTCTCGTCGTAGACGAAGCCGCCGTTGTCGCGGAAGTCGAACTCCGTCACCTCGATATTGTGGCCTTGGCCGACCGGGAAGACCGCGAACGCATCGCGATGCCAGGCCAGCATCTGCTTCATTCCCTCGACCATGTGCGCGGTGCCGAACTCGGGCGTGCGACCCGATGGGCCGAATACGCGCAGCGGTTTATGCCAGCGGCCGGCCCAGCCGCCGAACATGTAGAGGTAGGGCAGCGCGCCGAAGTGGTCGATGTGCAGATGAGTGATGAAGATTTTGTCTAGTTGGTTCATCGCTAGACCGGCGGCGTTGTAGTTGGCGATTGATCCCTCGCCGAGGTCGAACACGAAGTTGTCGCCGTTGCCCAGTTCGACGAAGATCGAGGTGTTCATCTGTCCCGGGCGAATCATGGGCGCAGTGCCCATGAAGGTGATGCGCATCTCGTCGGGTCCGACCTCCTCAGTTCGTGGGAACCAGTTCGCCGCGCTCGCCAACCCTGGGGTTGGGTTGATGCCCTCGAATAGCAACCCTTCTTTCCACCGTCCCAACGGGACGCCCTCGGTCAACACCCGTTGGAGGGTTTCGGGGGGACTCGGCTCACGTTGATCGGGCATCGGTTCCCCTTCGTTGGGCGAATCCGGCAGCAGCCATCAGCCGGCCTGGACCGGCCTCGACGACCGCCGGCCGTCGCCGCGATGCTATGCGCATACGCCATCGACACGCCATAAGTTCACCGGCACTGAATCGCACCGCGGCACGCGCGGGTGGAACCGCACGGCTGGCTGATGGCGGGCGATGACCGCGGCATCTACGGGGAATACACGCCAAGCCCCTATGCGCATGATGCTGGGTTCGACGCGACGCGTTTGCCTGGTTGGTACAAAGCTAATTACTAGACGTCTCCCTGTGAGTTCGCCCTTGCGCATTGCCACGCGTCAACCGAGATGCGCAACATCTGTCGTGCCCTTGAGTCGTGCTGCGTCATCCAACAAAGAGGTTTGGCGCTTGCTTCTCCGCGCAACTCTCATCGCGGCAGCCATTGCGCTGCTATCGTTCGCGGCGCTGGCCCACGCCGACGCTGGGAACGAGAGTCAATACGTCAGCGACGTCCGAGCCCTCGGTGTCGTGGAAAATCTCCATGGAATACTCGCCGACGGGTACACCGACTACACCGACTGGAACGTGCGTACCAGACCCGCGATGTCACAGACTCCTCCGCGATGACGGTTTGGAAAGCATTTAGTGACGGCTTGCGGGACGGCGTACGGCGCGACTCGGGGAAGCCGGAAGAAGAAGAACCGGCACCCTCAGCGGCGCTCCCGGAAGAACCAACACAGAGGTTGGCGGCGAATCGACGCCGCAAGATCAACAAGATCGTTTTCAGCGTAGTCGTCGTAGTTACCGTACTTTTACTCATCGGGCTCGTCGTCGCCATCTACAACAAGGAGAAGATCCCCAAGAGCGGCAACCCAACGGCGCAAAAGGACGCACTGACACTGCTCGAAACGATCCCGATCAAGGGACGAGCGCCGAAGACCGGCTACTCTCGCTATAAGTTTGGACGGCCCTGGACCGACGATGTCGATGTCGAAGGTGGGCATAACCGCTGTGACACCCGCAACGACATCCTGCGGCGGGATCTGTCGAATGTCGCCCCTCCGAGCGGCTGCATTGTTTTGTCCGGAGTGTTGCACGACCCTTATACCGGAAAAGACATCCAATTCAATCGAGAAGAAGGTACTGACGTCCTCGTACAGGTCGATCACGTCGTACCGCTGCTAAACGCCTGGGAGACAGGCGCCCAGGCATGGGATCAAGTCAAGCGCACGCAGTTCGCCAATGACCCCCTCGACCTTCTAGCTGTCAGCGGCAAGGCCAACAGGAACAAGAAAGCCGGGGACGTGGCGACATGGTTGCCGAGCAACAAAGATTTCCGGTGTAACTACGTCACCAGGGTGGTCGACGTCAAGACGAAATACCGGCTGTGGATGACCCAAGCCGAACATGCTGCGGCATCACGCGTTCTGAAAACCTGTTCGTCGCAAGTTCTCTCATCGTCCGGAGCTCCTCGCTCGTCGGCGGTTCTACCTTCTGTGGGAACGCGTTTCCCGTCGTCGTCGGCGGCTAAGCGGCCGAACTGACAGAGCTGAATTTATGGGCGGCAGCAATCGTCACTCGATAGGTCGAATCTCAGTTCACAGCATGGTGGATGTCGCAATGATGCTGAGTTCGACGCGACGCCGTTTGCCACCTTGGTACAAAGGTAATTACTAGACGTCTCGCTGTGAGTTTGCTCTCGGGCGTTGCCACTGGCGAAACGGGACACGCAACATCTGACGAACCATGACCTTAGAACTTTGTTTCCTCGCTGCCCGGCCCAAGCTGCAGTCGGCCATCTGATGCGGCTCGAATGGATACTCCACGCCGGAGGGGCCTGGAGCGCCGTAGGCGACCACGGCACCTGGATCATCGTCAACATCAGCACGGTCGGCGACCCCACCTGGTGGCTGGGCGTGCAGCCGTTGACCTCGCACGACATGCAGGAGCACGGGACATTCTCCACCAGAGAGGCGGCCCAGGAGCACGCCCAGGACCGCGAGGACGGGGTCCGACGATGACACCTGCCAGGTAAAGCAATGTTTTTGGGGGTGCCCCCGGCAGGATTCGAACCTGCGGCCTTCTGCTCCGGAGGCAGACGCTCTATCCCCTGAGCTACGGGGGCGCACGCGAGAAATGCTGCGCCAACGGGCCACGACAGACTAACGCATCGCAGCGGCCGGCTGGCCATCGGAATGGAGTCGAAGCCTGAGTACCTCAGCCAATAGGATGGCCTGCGTGAATCCCGCCGACTTGGCCGAGCTGCTCAAGGCCACAGCGACCGCGGTGCTGGCCGAGCACGCGCTCGACACCGCCGCGCTGCCGCCGGTGGTCACCGTCGAGCGGCCGCGCAACCCCGAGCATGGCGACTATGCCAGCAACCTGGCGCTGCAACTCGGCAAAAAGGTCGGCGTCAACCCCCGTGAGCTGGCCGGATGGCTGGCCGAGGCGCTTACCGCGGCCGACGGCATCGCCTCTGCCGAGGTGGCCGGACCCGGGTTCATCAACCTGCGCCTGGATGCGTCGGCGCAGGGCGTCGTCATCAACAACGTCATCGACGCGGGCCACACCTACGGCAATTCCACCGCCGAGGCCAAGCACAAAATCAACCTCGAGTTCGTCTCCGCCAATCCGACCGGGCCGATCCACATCGGCGGCACTCGCTGGGCCGCGGTCGGCGACGCGTTGGGCCGGTTGCTGACGACGCAGGGCGCCGACGTGGTACGCGAGTACTACTTCAACGACCACGGCGCCCAAATCGACCGATTCGCCAACTCGCTGATCGCCGCGGCCAAGGGCGAGCCCACCCCGGAAGACGGCTACGCCGGCAGCTACATCGCCGACATCGCCGCGCAAATCCTGCAGCAGGCGCCCGACGCGCTGAGTCAGCCCGACGCCGAGCAACACGAGACGTTCCGGCGCCTCGGCGTCGACTTGATGTTCGCGCACATCAAGGAATCGCTGCATGAGTTCGGTACCGACTTCGACGTCTACACCCACGAAGAGTCGATGCACACCAGCGGCCGCGTCGAGCAGGCCATCGGCAGGCTTCGCGAGAACGGCAACATCTACGAGAAGGATGGCGCAACCTGGTTGCGCACCAGCGCCTTTGGTGATGACAAGGACCGCGTCGTGATCAAGAGCGACGGCAAGCCCGCCTACATCGCCGGTGATCTCGCCTACTACTTGGACAAGCGGCAACGCGGCTTCGACCTGTGCATCTACATGCTCGGCGCCGACCACCACGGCTACATCTCCCGGCTGAAGGCCGCGGCCGCCGCATTCGGCGACGACCCGGCCTCCGTCGAGGTGCTGATCGGCCAAATGGTCAACCTGGTCCGCGACGGCCAGCCGGTGAAGATGAGCAAGCGGGCCGGCACCGTGATCACCCTCGACGACCTGGTCGAGGCGATCGGCGTGGATGCGGCGCGCTACAGCCTGATTCGCTCGTCGGTGGACACCCCGATCGACATTGACCTCGCGCTGTGGTCGTCAGCGTCCAACGAAAACCCGGTCTACTACGTGCAATACGCGCATGCCCGACTCTCTGCGCTGGCCCGCAACGCCGCCGAACTCGGCCTGATTCCCGACACCAGCCACCTCGAGCTGCTCACACACGACAAGGAAGGCACGCTGGTTCGTAATCTCGGCGAGTTCCCGCGGGTGCTGAAAACCGCGGCGGCGCTGCGCGAACCGCACCGCGTGTGCCGCTACCTGGAAGACCTCGCCGGCGACTACCACCGCTTCTACGACTCGTGCCGGGTGTTGCCGCAGGGCGACGAGCACCCCAACCAGCTGCACACCGCGCGCCTGGCGCTGTGCCAGGCGACCCGCCAGGTGATCGCCAATGGGTTGGCCATCCTGGGTGTCCGCGCTCCGGAGCGAATGTGAGCGCGCACCCCGCCGGCCCACGTCACGCCGAAGAGTTTCATCACTCCGGCGTTCCACCCTGCCCGTCGACCGCGCAAGAACTCCTGGAGTTGGCACCGAATGTCTGGCCGCGCAACGCCGTCCGCGGCGCGGACGGCGTCGTCAGCATCGCCGGAGTCGCGCTGAGCTGGCTGGCACAGGAATACGGCACGCCACTATTCGTTGTCGACGAAGGCGACTTCCGGGCCCGGTGCCGCGAGATCGCAAACGCATTCGGTGGCGGCGCCAACGTGCACTACGCCGGTAAGGCGTTCCTGTGCACCGAAATAGCGCGGTGGATCGACGAGGAAGGTCTCTCGCTCGACGTCTGCACCGGCGGCGAGCTGGCGGTCGCGCTGAACGCGAACTTCCCGCCCGAACGGATCGCGCTGCACGGCAACAACAAATCGGTCGCCGAGCTGACCGCCGCGGTCAAGGCCGGCGTCGGTCATGTCGTGGTGGACTCGATGATCGAGATCGAGCGCCTCGACGCCATCGCCGGTGAGGCCGGCGTCGTCCAAGACGTGCTGGTCCGCGTCACGGTCGGCGTCGAAGCCCACACCCACGAGTTCATCTCCACCGCCCATGAAGACCAGAAGTTCGGGCTCTCCCTGGTCAACGGCGCGGCGATGGCGGCGGTGCGACGGCTATTCGCCACCGACCACCTGCGCTTGGTCGGCCTGCACAGTCATATCGGCTCGCAGATCTTCGACGTGGCCGGCTTCGAGCTCGCCGCGCACCGGGTGATCGGCCTGCTGCGCGACATCGTCGCCGAGTTCGGCGTCGACAAGACCGCGCAGATCGCCACCGTCGATCTCGGTGGCGGCCTGGGCATCTCGTATCTGCCGAACGACGATCCGCCGCCGGTGCGCGAACTCGCCGACAAGCTCGGAGGAATCGTGCGCAACGAATCCGCGGCGGTCGGCTTGCCGGTTCCGCGGCTGGTCGTCGAGCCCGGCCGCGCCATCGTCGGGCCGGGAACCATCACGCTGTACGAGGTCGGTACCGTCAAAGACGTCGGGGTGAGCGCGTCAGCGAATCGCCGTTATGTCAGCGTGGACGGCGGGATGAGTGACAACGTCCGCACGTCGCTGTACGGCGCGGAATACGACGTTCGGCTGGTCTCCCGGGCCACCGAGGCGTCGCCGACGCTGGCCCGAGTTGTCGGAAAACATTGCGAGAGCGGCGATATCGTGGTCCGGGACACGTGGGTGCCCGACGATGTAGCGCCGGGCGACCTGGTGGCGGTGGCAGCCACCGGTGCCTACTGCTACTCGCTGTCGAGCCGGTACAACCTGATCGGTCGGCCGGCGGTCGTAGCTGTCCGCGACGGACAAGCCCGTCTGATTCTGCGCAGGGAGACCGTCGACGATCTACTGAGTCTGGAGGTGAGGTGAGCCGTGAACGGTAATGAAAAGCCGGTCGGTGTAGCGGTATTGGGACTGGGTAATGTGGGCAGTGAAGTTGTTCGCATCATCGAGGACAGTGCCGACGATCTCGCCAACCGGATCGGCGCGCCGTTGGTGCTGCGCGGCGTCGGCGTGCGGCGAGTAGCCGCCGGCCGGGGTGTGCCGGTCGATCTGCTCACCGACAACATCGACGAACTGGTCTCCCGCGACGACGTCGATGTCGTCGTCGAGGTGATGGGTCCGGTCGAACCGTCGCGCAAAGCGATCCTCTCGGCGCTGGAGCACGGCAAGTCGGTGGTGACGGCGAACAAGGCCCTGCTATCGATCTCGACCGGAGAGCTCGCGCAGGCGGCCGAGAGCGCTAACGTCGACCTCTATTTCGAGGCTGCCGTGGCCGGTGCCATCCCGGTGATCCGGCCGTTGACGCAGTCGCTGGCCGGCGACACCGTGCAGCGGGTGGCCGGGATCGTCAACGGCACCACGAACTACATCCTTTCCGAGATGGACAGCACCGGCGCTGAATACAAGCAGGCGCTGGCCGACGCGAGCGCGCTCGGCTACGCCGAGGCCGATCCCACCGCGGATGTGGAAGGGTACGACGCCGCGGCCAAAGCCGCGATCTTGGCATCCATTGCGTTTCACACCCGGGTGACCGCCGACGACGTCTACCGCGAAGGCATGAGCAAGATCACCCCGGACGACTTCGTGTCCGCGCGTGCCCTGGGCTGCACCATCAAACTGCTGTCGATCTGCGAGCGGATCACCACCGACGATGGGCAGAAGCGGGTTTCGGCGCGGGTTTATCCTGCGCTGGTCCCGTTGTCGCATCCGCTGGCCACGGTCAACGGCGCCTTCAACGCCGTGGTCGTCGAGGCCGAAGCCGCGGGCCGGCTGATGTTCTACGGTCAGGGCGCTGGCGGAGCGCCGACCGCGTCGGCGGTGACCGGAGATCTGGTGATGGCCGCGCGCAACCGGGTGCTGGGCAGCCGCGGGCCCAAGGAATCCAAGTACGCCCAACTGGCAGTCGCACCAATGGGTTTCATCAACACCCGCTACTACGTGAGCATGAACGTCGCGGACAAACCGGGCGTGTTGTCCTCGGTGGCAGCAGAATTCGCCAAGCGCGAAGTCAGCATCGCCGAGGTCCGTCAGGAGGGTGTGGTCGGCGAGGGCGGACAACGGGTTGGAGCCCGCATCGTGGTGGTCACCCACACCGCCACCGACGCCGCACTGTCCGACACCGTCGACGCGCTGGCCGACCTCGACGTGGTCGAGGGTGTGGCCAGTGTCCTGCGGTTGGAAGGAACCAGCGAATGAGTTCGGCAAGCGCCGCCAAGACCGGCATCCATCAGCCGTGGCCGGGTCTGATTGCGGCCTACCGGGATCGGCTGCCGGTCGGCGACGACTGGGCTCCGGTCACCCTTCTCGAGGGCGGCACCCCGCTGATACCGGCGAAAAGGCTTTCGGCGAAGACCGGCTGCACGGTCCATCTCAAGGTCGAGGGCCTCAATCCCACCGGCTCCTTCAAGGACCGCGGCATGACGATGGCCGTCACCGACGCGGTGGCACGCGGTCAGCAGGCCGTGCTGTGCGCGTCGACGGGGAACACTTCGGCGTCGGCGGCGGCCTACGCGGCCCGCGCCGGCATCACCTGTGCGGTACTGATCCCGCAGGGCAAGATCGCGATGGGCAAGCTGGCGCAGGCCGTCATGCATGGCGCCAAGGTCATCCAGATCGACGGCAACTTCGACGACTGCCTGGAACTGGCCCGCAAGATCGTCGCCGACTTCCCGGCTATCTCATTGGTCAACTCGGTCAACCCGGTGCGCATCGAAGGCCAGAAGACCGCGGCCTTCGAAATCGTCGACGCGCTCGGCTATGCACCCGACGTGCACGCCCTGCCGGTCGGCAACGCCGGCAACATCACCGCGTACTGGAAGGGCTACACCGAATACCACCGCGACGGAGTGATCGACAAGCTGCCGCGCATGCTGGGCACCCAGGCGGCCGGCGCGGCGCCGTTGGTGCTCGGCCAACCGGTCAGCCAACCCGAGACCATCGCCACCGCGATCCGCATCGGCTCGCCGGCGTCGTGGGCGCAGGCCGTCGAGGCCCAACAGCAGTCCAAGGGCCGATTCCTCGCCGCCACCGACGACGAGATCCTGGCCGCCTACCACCTGGTGGCCGGTAGCGAAGGCGTGTTCGTCGAACCGGCGTCGGCGGCCAGCATCGCCGGTCTTCTCAAAGCCGTCGAGGACGGCTGGGTGGCACCGGGATCGACCGTCGTGTGCACCGTGACCGGCAACGGCCTCAAGGATCCCGACACGGCGCTGCGCGACATGCCGACCGTGGCGGCGGTGCCCGTCGACCCCGTCGCTGTCGTCGCGAAGCTAGGGCTCGTCTAGTGGCGATCGCAAGCGCGGCGCAGCCGGGTGAAGCGGGTCGCCACTCATCAGGCCTGAGTAGCCAAATGCTGCCTGCCGGACTGGTGGCCAGCTCGGTCGTCGCTGCGTCCAGCGCCAACCTCGGCCCGGGCTTCGACAGTATTGGACTCGCATTGAATCTCTACGACGAAATCATCGTCGAGACAATCGATTCCGGGCTGGTCGTCGAGGTCGAGGGGGAGGGTGCCGGCAAACTGGTGCTTGACGCAGGCCACTTGGTGGTTCGCGCCGTCGAGCGCGGCCTGCAGGCCGCGGGAGCGAGCGTGCCCGGCTTGAAAGTGCGGTGCCGTAACGCGATCCCGCACTCGCGCGGTGTCGGCTCCTCGGCGGCCGCAGTCGTCGGTGGGCTTGCGGCGGTGAATGGGCTTCTCGCACAGGTGGATTCGACCCCGCTGAGTCAAGCCGAGTTGATTCAGTTGTCGTCGGAGTTCGAAGGTCATCCGGACAATGCGGCGGCCGCGGTGCTCGGCGGCGCGGTTGTTTCCTGGACCGACCTGAGTGGCATACCACCGGCCTTCTCGGCGGTGTCGCTGCGGCTACATCCCGACATTCGGCTGTTCCCTGCCATTCCCGAGCAGCGGTCGTCGACGGCCGAGGCGCGGGTGCTACTGCCTGCGCAGGTCAGCCACCAGGACGCCCGCTTCAATGTCAGCCGCGCGGCACTGCTGGTGGTAGCGCTCACCGAGCGGCCCGATCTGCTGATGGCCGCCACCGAGGACGTGCTGCATCAGCCACAGCGCGCATCCGCGATGCCGTCCTCGGCGGAATACCTGCACCTTCTGCGGCGTTGCAACGTGGCGGCTGTGCTGTCGGGCGCCGGTCCGGCGGTGATCGCGCTGAGCACAGCCTCCGAGTTGCCCGCAGAGGCCCTGGAGTACGGCGCCGCAAACGGGTTTACCGTCCGCGCGATGACCGCCGGCGACGGAGTACGATGGACTTCTGGGGTAGCTGTTCGCAGCTAACGTCCACAGGACGGCGGAGGGGCTTCTTGCTTCCGGCATCGAAGCAGGTTATTCTCGACGGCGTCCAGCAATCGCAGCCTCTGCATCTGCGTTAGAACTAGGACGAATATCAAATTCTTCTCGTGGACGATGGTTCGCCATTTGCACCG
>DATJOR010000377.1:0-3512 GCA_035506875.1 Mycobacterium sp. | reverse complement strand
CCGCGACGGCACGATGTTGATGTCTTCGAGTTCGTAAGTGCGCCTTGCCGTTCGGCCCATGCCGATCTCGACCATGTCACGCATGAGCGACCCTTCTCGATCGGTTCACCGCACGTAGTAGTTGGGCGCTTCGGCGGTCATGGTGATGTCGTGCGGATGGCTTTCTTTCAAGCCCGCCGCTGTGATCCGGACAAATTGCGCCTGCTGAAGGTGCTCGATGGTGTTGGACCCGGTGTACCCCATCGCTGCGCGCAACCCGCCGGTGAGCTGGTGGATGACCGACCCCAGCGGCCCGCGGAACGGCACCCGTCCCTCGATGCCCTCCGGCACCAGCTTGTCCTCGGAGAGCGCGTCGTCTTGGAAGTAGCGGTCCTTGGAGTACGACTTGGCTGTTTCCCCCGAAGTCCCTCTTCCTTGCATGGCGCCGAGTGATCCCATGCCGCGGTAGCTCTTGTACTGCTTGCCGTTGACGAAGATCAGCTCGCCGGGCGCCTCGGCGGTGCCGGCCAGCAGCGAGCCCAGCATCGCCGTCGAGGCACCCGCGGCAAGGGCTTTGGCGATGTCGCCGGAGTACTGCAGCCCACCGTCGGCGATCACCGGCACACCCGCCGGGGCGCAGACGGCGACGGCCTCGAGGATCGCGGTGATCTGCGGTGCCCCGACGCCGGCCACCACCCGGGTGGTGCAGATCGAACCCGGACCCACACCCACTTTGACCGCGTCGGCGCCGGCCTCAACCAGTGCCGCGGCCGCCGACCTGGTGGCAACGTTGCCGCCGACCACCTCGATGCGGTCGCCGACCTCGGCCTTGAGCTTGCCGACCATGTCGAGCACCAGCCGATTGTGCGCGTGCGCGGTGTCCACGATGAGAACGTCAACCCCGGCGTCGACTAGCGTCATGGCCCGCACCCAGGCGTCGTCGCCAATTCCGACAGCGGCACCGACCAGCAACCGGCCGTCGCTGTCCTTGGTGGCCAGCGGGTGCTGCTCGGTCTTGACGAAGTCCTTGACGGTGATCAGCCCGGTGAGCCGGCCGTGACCGTCGACAATCGGCAGCTTCTCAATCTTGTTGCGGCGCAACAGGCCCAGGGCCGCGTCGGCGCTGACACCCTCTTGGGCGGTGATCAGCGGGGCCTTGGTCATCACTTCGGCGACGTGCTTGGTCGAGTCGACCTCGAAGCGCAGATCGCGGTTGGTGATGATGCCCACCAGCGCGCCGGAGTCGTCGACCACGGGCAGCCCGGAGATCCGGAACTTCGCGCACATCGCTTCAACCTGCGCCAGCGTGTTGTCCGGCCGGCAGGTGACCGGGTCGGTGACCATGCCGGCCTCCGACCGTTTCACCATCTCGACCTGGCCAGCCTGTTCGGTGACCGACAGGTTGCGGTGCAGCACACCCATGCCGCCGGCCCGGGCCATCGCGATGGCCATCCGTGACTCGGTGACGGTGTCCATCGCCGAGCTGACCAACGGCACCTTGAGCCGGATCTTCTTGGTGAGCTGGCTGGAGGTATCCGCAGTGGCCGGCACCACGTCCGAAGCGGCCGGCAGCAGAAGGACGTCGTCGAAGGTAAGTCCCAGCATCGCGACCTTGTGCGGATCGTCACCTCCGGTGGGCACCGGGTCGTCGGCGAGCCCACCGACGCGGACGTACGGCTCGACAATCAGATCGCCGCTGCCTTCAAGACGGGACAAGCCAGATGACCCAATAGACATATGCCGGGGCCCTCCCATGCGCATGCGGAGTAAGAGCTTCATCCTATCGGCTCCGTCGGACGCGGCGGCGACGCGCGCCGGGGCGCTGCCCACCACAACGACATGACGGCTGGTCTGCGGGCACAGCGCTGGCGTGAGACCCGCCCGGCTGCGTAGTGTGGACACGTGCGCGACTACCTCCCGCCGGGTTTGCCGCCGGATCCCTTTGCCGACGACCCGTGTGATCCGTCGGCGGCGCTGGACGCCGTCGAGCCCGGCCAGCCGCTCGACCCCCAGGAGCGGATGGCGGTCGAGGCCGATTTAGCCGACCTCGCGGTCTACGAAGCCCTGCTGGCGCATAAGGGTGTCCGCGGCCTGGTGGTCTGTTGTGACGAGTGTCAGCAAGACCACTACCACGACTGGGACATGCTGCGCGCGAACCTGCTGCAGTTGTTGGTCGACGGCACCGTCCGTCCGCACGAGCCGGCCTACGACCCCGAGCCCGACGCCTACGTCACCTGGGACTACTGCCGGGGGTACGCCGACGCCTCGCTCAACGAAGCGACCTCAGAAACGCAGTAATCAACCGTCCTCCGAGTTGGGCGGCTGGTCGGGGAAAATCGTCGCACCCCGATCACGGTTGGCGAGCTTCGCGTTCAACAGATTCACCCGCTCGACAAGTCCCTGTTTGCGGCCGTTGTCCTTGACGGCCTGTACCCGTCCGCTGACCGAGGCAAGTTTGTTCTGGGCCTGATCCCACTGGCCTAACGCGATCATTTCCTCAACCGAGTCCATGTCATTCTGGGCGGACCGTGCGATCCGCTCATCGTGCACCGAAACCGGCTCCCCGAGCACCTTGGTGTGGACGCCGTAGAGCGTGTCGCCGGGCTTGGCCTCGCCCATCATGGCGACGAATCCGCCGATGCTGAGCAGGGCCGCGGCCAGCGCCCCCACCGCCGCCATCCGGCGGCGGATACGACGGCGATCTGCCATCCCACGATCCAACGCGGCGACGGCGTCCCGCTCCCGGCAGAGTCCGGGCGGCACCGGGGCCCTCAACTCGTCCCGCCAGTTCTCCAACAGGCCGGCCAGCGCCCTGTTTCCGGTGTCGGTGTGGTCCGCGACATCGCCGATATCGGTCGGCTCACGTTTCGCCAGTGCGTCGACGAACCGCTCGGTGCGGGCCACCGCGCCTGGATCAGGCTGATCGAACGGTGAATAAGTTGACTCAGACATAATCTTGCCCCGCTGCAACAATTTCGGATTTCAGCCGCGCCAAGGCGCGGTGTTGGGCAACGCGCACGGCTCCGGCGCTGCTGCCGACTGCGCTGGCGGTCTCCTCAGCGCTCAGTCCGACAACCACACGCAGGATCAGGATTTCGCGTTGCTTGTCGGGCAGCACATTCAGCAGCGCTCTCATCCTGGTAACGGAATCGGCTTCGATGGCCACCTGCTCCGGACCGGCCTCGGTCGACCTGCGATCGGGTATCGAGTCGGTGGGATAGGCGGGGTCGCGGCCGGCTGCGCGGTACGCGTCGGCCACCTTGTGGGCGGCGATGCCGTACACAAAGGCCAGGAAAGGGCGCCCGCGATCACGGTAGCGCGGCAACGCCATGACGGCGGCCATGCACACCTCCTGTGCCACGTCATCGGCCGAAAAGCCGCTCCGCTCGATGGCGCCGACCCGTGCGCGGCAGTATCGGATCACGATCGGGCGGATCGTCTCCAGCACTTCTCGAAGCGCGTCCCGATCCCCTGCTACGGCCTCAGCTACAACAGCGTCGAGACGTCCCTCCTGGGTTGTCATCGGCGGCAAC
>DATJOR010000376.1:0-5117 GCA_035506875.1 Mycobacterium sp. | reverse complement strand
CTCTGGCCACGATCCTTCGACGCGCCAAAGTCCTTTCGCTCAGCACTGATTTCCCAACCACCACCCCACTGACGATGATCGCCGCCGCCCCCATCCGTGCTCGGGTCGGCCTGCGCGCGGCCGATTGAACCGGAGGTCCCCGCTGAGATGTCTGCTGCTGTGTCTCCTCACCCATCGCTGCAACTGGGCCGCCTCGAAAAGCCCGCAACCATCGACGATGTTTTGCGCAACATCGATCAGGTCATCGCCTGGGCCATTGAGGCAGAAAGCCGTATCGGCTATTTCGCTGCGCTGTACAAGCGGACCACCGTGGCCATTCGCCAGGCAATCAACGATGGTGTGTTCGAGGACGGGCGCCGGATAGAGCAGCTCGACTTGGTCTTCGCGACGCGCTACTTCAACGCGTTGAACGCGTACTTCCACCCTGACGATCACCAACCTCCGACAGTTCCGTGGGAGGTCGCGTTTGTCGGCGACCAGAACCATAAGCCGATCATCCTGCAGCAGATGATGACTGGATTGAATGCGCACATCACGTTCGATCTGGGCGTGGCCGTCTCGGCGATCGCGGCCAATTCGCTGAACACGTTGGAGAACGATTTCAACCGCGTCAATGCCATCCTGGCCTCCCAGGTCCCCGGCACGCTCGACGTCATTGACCAACTCTCCCCGGACCTACGCTGGATCCGCTGGCTGACGCCGGAGGTTTGGGTGATCAGGCGGGTGCTGAAGAAGTTACGTAAGTCGGCTTGGTACTTCGCTATTAGCCTGGCGATGCATCCGGATGGAGCGCGCGAGAAACAACTCCACCAGGCTGCCTGGACGGGGGCGCTGGGTTCCTGGTACCTACAACCGCCCAAGCGGTTCACACCGTTTCCTCGTCTTGTCCGCTTCATCGGCAAGCGTGAGAGCCGCGACGTCGCTGCCAACATCCGGGCGCTCGAAGGAATTACGAACACCCCGGACAAGATGAATCGAGCTTTCCTGTTGCCACCACTTCGGTGATCGCAGCGCTACGAGAGAATCCTTTGTGCCCGTGCAAGTTCCGGCCAACCGGCATCACCGGGCAACCGCCCGACCACGTCGGCCAGCCCGGAGCTATCCCCATCACCGGCCATATCGAAAAGGTCTAACAGACAACGCAATTCGAATAAGACCGCGCCCTGGTGGCGGGTCAACTCAAGCGCGGCGGCCAGGGCGTCCCGACGTTCCTGCGGGTCGGTGAACGTGTGAGCGCGCACGCGCATCAGCTCGGCGTCGTAGAAGTGCATCCCGGTTTCTTCCGCGTGACGCAGCGCCATCTCCAATCGCTGGCGTGCTCTCTCCGGCTCGCCCGCGGCAACCAGGAGGCGGCCGATGATCGCGTCGTGAAAAGTCAAGTAGACGTTGAGATGCATCAGTCGAGAGCCGTCCACCCACATGGCTATTCGCTCGGCCTTTGCGATCAGGGTGGTCGCGTCGTCACCGGCGCTCAGTGCGGCAAGCCCCTTGACGGTAGCGCGTTGGGTCGCGCCGACCGCTTGCCACAAATCGAGGCCTGTCTGCTCGCTCAGCCGGCGAAGCTCTGCGGCCAGGTCGGCGGCCTCCGAGTGTTGGCCGCTCTCCAGTCGGACCCAGATCTCCATGAAGTATGAGTGTGCCCTGTTGTGGGCGTTCTGCGGAAACCCCCCCAAATCATGGCAGCGCCGGACTGATTCGGCCAGCTCCGCGTCGGCCCGACCCAGGTCGCCGCCCACTGCAGCCGTCAGCGCCAAGAAAACGTGCGTCACCGCGATCGGGTCGTCGAGGATCCACCACGCAGCATCCAATTCGTGTGGATCGGCAGCGGAGCGGTCCGTCAGGGCACGCAATAGATGCTTGCAAGCAGCCGCGAAGTCGCCCTCCAGCCAGGCGATCGCACCCAGCGAGGACGCGATTGCCGGGTAGCTCCAAAGCCAGTCCCGCGGGATCCGGTTAGACAGTGAGTCGAGCAGTTCATGGAGCCGGCGCAGTTCGGCCTGCCCGTAGTAGTAGCTGATCATCGCGGTCAATGTCAGCAACAGCTCGCGCTCGTGCATGCCGTCGCTCGCTAATTGCAGGCACCGTTCGAACTCCGCGGGTCCCTCGCCGCTCACGCTGCCCTCCACGGCGACTGCGACTGCCAGGAAGCCGCGCTCCAGCCGGATTGCGATTTCTCTGCGGTCCCGCTGTGGTCCCGCGGCGCATTGGGGAAGAAGATTGACCGCGTTCGTTAGGTCTGTGCGTGCCTCGGCGATGGCGCCGCGACGGCGGGCGTTGACCGAGGCCTTCTGGTAGGCCGCGACGGCCTCGTCGTATTGCTGCGCCTGCTCGAAGTGGCTTGCGACCACACGCCATTCCGGCTCGACGGCGGTCGTGGTGTCGGCCAGCGCGTGCGCCGCCCGCGCGTGCAGGTCACGGCGCTGTGATGGCGGCGCCAGCTCGAGTGCCACTTCCCGGAGCAGCTCATGGCGGAATCGCCAGCCGTCGGCCCCGCGTCGTTCGAACACATGCGCCCGAACGAGCTCAGTGATTACCTCGTCGACGTCTTGGCCGTCGGGCCCGACCACAGCGCGCAGCAACGGGAGATCACCGGCGCGCCCGATCACGGCCGCCGCTTCGACCACAGGCACCACGTCGCTATGGGTGTGTAGTCGGGCGAACAGTGGCTCATACAGCGCCTCCGGCACGACTGGCGCGTGACCGTCCAAGCCGGCCACTACATGCTCGATGTAGAAAGGCACCCCGTCGCAACGCTGGCGCACCGCCGTCCGCTGCGCGTCCGACACGGTCGGGTCCAAAGCTTCGATCAACGCTTCGGACAGCTCGTCAGTTAGCGGTTCGAGCGCGAAAACCTTTGCTGGCCAGTCATTCTGCAGCCAATCACCCTCGCGGCCGGTCACCACCACCATCAGTTGCCCATCAGCGGCCGCGAGTATCGAATTGAGCAATTCTCGGGTCGACGGGTCGAACCAGTGCACGTCTTCGGCAATCACCAGGCCCGGCTGGTTGTGCAGGCATGCCAACACGTAGCGGCGCACCGTTTCGCCGATCAAGTCGTACAGTGTGTGGCCTTCCACAGCGGCCGGCTGATATCCATGCTCGGGGCCGATGCCCAGAACCGGCGCTATCAGCGGAACGGTGCTCACTGGATCCATTGCGCACGAGCGCAACTCGAGTTCCAACAACTGCAACCGCTCGGCGCCGTCGGTGAGCCGGGTAATGCCGCATCGCCGCTCCAGCAGCCTGCGCACCGGATGCAGACCGGTGTCGATGTGCAGCGGCGAACCCCTGAGCTCGATGACGGTTCCGCCTGCGCCCTCGACGATTTCAGCCGCTTCGGTTGCGAGTCGGGTCTTGCCGATTCCCGGCTCACCACAAAAGACGACGCCTGGAGTGTTCAACGCGCCCTCACGCGCCTGCTGCCAGCTCTGCTGCAGCCAGCTACGTTCGCGGTCACGCCCCACAAGCGGTGGCGGTCGCAGCGGCAGCGCCGCCGGCCATTCAGCGACTACCTGGTGAGCGCTGATCGGGGCTTCGACGCCCTTGACAGCGACAGGCGCACGGGTGTCTAGCTCGAACGAGTTACCCACCAGCGGTGCGACAGCATCCGACACCGCCACCCTGCCCGGCTCGGCCACACCGCAAAGGCGAGCGGCCAGATTGGCGGCGAACCCGTACACGTCGTCCTGCTTGGTGTCGAGGTAGACCAGGCCGCGGTGGATGCCCACCCGCACGTTGACGGCGACGCCGAGCTTGCGTTCGGCATGTCCGCTGAGCTGCGCCACGGCGGCTGTGATGTCTAGCCCCGCCGCGACGGCACGCCGTACGTCGTCCTCGTGTGCCTTGGGATGGCCGAAGACCGCCAGCAATCCGTCGCCCTTGATCGAGCTGATATGGCCTTCGTATCGATCGATAATCCGGCGCACCTCTTCCCGGTAGCGGCCGACCAACGTGCGATACGTCTCGGGTTCCAGACGGGTAGACAGCGCCGTCGAGTCGACTAGGTCTGCGAACATGATTGTCAGTCGGCGGATTTCACCGTAGCGAGACGGCGCGGTGAGCAGGTCCTCGGCGTCCGGGTTGCCGCGGTCGACGGAAAGCACCTGCCCGGCCAACGTGGCTGCGGTCGCCCGGTCGCCTTCGTTGATGGCCCGTACCGCGCGGTCCAGCAATTCATCGATCGAAGCGCCGCTCTCGCCAGGGGTCACCAGCTCCTCCTGCCCGGGATTGGCTAAGGGTACCGGCCGTCCGCGCCGATTTCAGCGCATGTCAAATAGCAGCAGCTGCAGGCCGGCTGCTAAACGTGGATTGAGAACTGGGCAATTCCCCAGTCGCCGGGTTTAGCGGTCCGGTAGCCGCCGCGCCGTAGCGCATCGGTGGGGGCGGTCATCGGCTCGAAGCACACGACGTCCTCGCCAGGCGGCGCGAAGATCTGCGCGGCCGGATATCCCTGTTCGAAGTGGACCTCGATACGGCGGCCACCGCCGGACACCGCGAACACCGCTCCCTCGGCAACCTCGTCATAGCCGTCGTCAAAAGCCTTGTTGCCCAACGGTTCAGTGCTGGCCGGTTGCGGCGTTGCCTCTCCGGCGGGCAGTCCTCGCTCGTCGAGCTTCAGGTGCCGCAGCGTCGGGGTCTCGATGATCCACTGGTCGCGCGGTGCGTCCGGCAACCGAAGATACGGATGGAAGCCGAAACACAGCGGCACTGCCTTATCCCCGGACGGCGTCACCGAGGTGCGCAGCCGCAAGGTCCGCTCGAACAACGAGACGGTCAGCGCCAGCCGATGCGGAAACGGAAAGCTGGCCAGCAATTCCTGATCGCCGAAGTCCACTTCGGCGGTCAGCTCATTGGCCGACTCGTGCGTCACGCGCCAGTTCGGATAGGCAGCAAGCACACCGTGAATCGGCAGCCCGTTGGGGTCGGCCCGCACCCCGTGCTCGCCGGCTGTCAGCGTGACCGTCGTATCCTCCGCGGTATACGTGTTGGCGCCCAGTCGATTTGCCCATGGATACAAGATGGGGATACCCATCGTCTTGCCGTTGGCCACATAGGCGTCCAGGCCGCGGCGCTGGCCGAGCAGTTCGACGCCCGAATCGGTCAATGAGATGCCGATC
>DATJOR010000375.1:0-19009 GCA_035506875.1 Mycobacterium sp. | reverse complement strand
TGACCGGACGATGAGCGTGTCGAACAGCAGGCCGAGGCCGATGGTGGTGCCGACCTGGCCGATGACCGTCAGCTGGCTGACCGCCATCGTCATCATCGTGAAGGCGAAGACCAGTCCTGCCGACGTGACCACCGATCCGGTGCCGCCCATCGAGCGGATGATCCCGGTATTCAGGCCGGCGTGGATCTCCTCCTTGAACCGCGACACCAGTAGCAGGTTGTAGTCGGCGCCGACCGCAAGCAGGATGATGACCGACATCGCCAGCACCATCCAGTGCAGTTCGATGCCGATGAGGTGCTGCCAGATGAGCACCGAAAGCCCGAACGACGCGCCCAGCGACAGCACGACGGTGCCCACGATCACCGCGGAGGCCACCACACTTCGGGTGATGATCAGCATGATGATGAAAATCAGGCACAGCGAGGCGATTCCGGCGATCAATAGGTCATAGTCGCTGCCGTCGTGCATGTCCTTGAAGGTGGCTGCGGTGCCGCCGAGGTAGATCTTCGAGCCTTCCAGCGGCGTCCCTTTCAATGCTTCCTGCGCCGCCTTCTTGATCGCATCGATATGCGAAATCCCTTCCGCCGTCATCGGATCGCCCTGATGGCTGATGATGAACCGCACGGCGTGGCCGTCGGGGGACAGGAAATTCTTCATCCCCCGTTTGAACTCGGTGTTCTTGAAGGTCTCCGGGGGCAGGTAGAACGAGTCGTCGTTCTTGGATTCGTCGAATGCCTTACCCATCGCGTTGGAGTTTTTCTGCGCCTCGTTCTGCTGATCTTGCAGACCCTTTTGAGTCGAATACATCGTCAGCATGGTCGTCTTCATGACCTTCATGTTCTCGATCATCGACGGCATCAACGCCGTCAGCTGGGGCATCAAAGTGTCGAGATGATCCATGATCGGCAACAAACTCTGGATGTCGTCGGTCATGATGTCGATGCCGTCGAGGCCGTCGAAGACGGACCGCAGAGACCAGCACACCGGGATATCGAAGCAGTGTTTCTCCCAGTAGAAGTAGCTGCGAATGGGACGGAAGAAGTCCTCGAAATCGGCCATGTGGTCGCGTAACTCGGCGACATCGATGGTCATCGAGTGCATCTTTTTGACCATGGCGTGCATGTCGTCGGACATCTGCCGGGTCAGGCTTTGCATCTTGACCATGCTGTCGATGGTGGTCTGCATCTCGTCGGCCTGCTTGAGCATGTCGGCCATCTGGTCTTGTTGATACTTCTGGTTCATCTGCTGGGTGACGCTTTGCATGCTGATCTGAAACGGGATCGAGGTGTGCTCAATTGGCGTGCCCTGCGGCCGGGTGATGGCCTGCACGCGCCCGATGCCGGGCACTCGGAAGATCGCCTTGGCGATTTTGTCGATGACCAGAAAATCCGCGGAATTGCGCAGATCGTGGTCACTTTCGATCATCAACACCTCGGGATTCATCCGCGCCTGGGAGAAGTGTCGATCTGCGGCCGCGTAGCCGGCGTTCGCCGGCAGGTCGGCGGGCAGATAGTTGCGGTCGTTGTAGTTGGTTTTGTAACCGGGCAGGGTGAGCAAACCAACCAGAGCCACGCCGATCGTCATGATCAGGACCGGTCCGGGCCAGCGGACCACGACGGCGCCGATCTTGCGCCAGCCACGAATGCGCTGTGTTCGCTGTGGCTCCAGCGTGTTTCGGAAGCGAGACGCCACCGAGATGACGGCGGGGCCGAGCGTCAGCGCCGCCGCGACCACAACCACCATCCCGATCGCCAGCGGAATACCCAATGTCTGGAAATAGGGCAAGTTGGTGAAATGCAGACAGAACGTCGCGCCGGCGATGGTCATGCCGGATCCGAGCACCACGTGGGCGGTGCCACCGAACATCGTGTAGTACGCGTCTTCTCGCGACTCGCCCGCACCGCG
Source organism: Mycobacterium sp. (assembly GCA_035506875.1). Taxonomy (GTDB): domain Bacteria; phylum Actinomycetota; class Actinomycetes; order Mycobacteriales; family Mycobacteriaceae; genus Mycobacterium. The sequence continues at coordinate 17,104 of DATJOR010000375.1, read as the reverse complement.
GGCTTCCTGGTACCGGCCGATCAAGAAGATCGCGTAGTCGGTCGCCGCCGCGATCGCCAACGTGACCAACAGGTTGGTGGCGAACGTGGAGAGCAGCATGATCTTGTGGTAACCCAGGAAAGCGACCGTGCCGCGGGCGGCGGCGAGCTCGAGCACGACCATCCCCAAGGTGAGCAGCACGGTGATGATCGACCGGTAGACCAGCAGTAGCATCGTGATAATCACCAGGAAGGTAACGGTTTCGATCACTTGCAGGCTGCGGTCGCCGGCAATGTTCTGATCGGCTGACAGCGCTGCAGGACCGGTGACGTAGGCCTTGACGCCGGTGGGGGCGGGCACGCTTTTGACGATCCGTTGGACGGCCTCGACCGATTCGTTGGCCAGTGCTTCGCCCTGGTTTCCGGCGAGGTAGACCTGAACGTAGGCGGCCTTGCCGTCGTAGCTTTGGACACCTGCCCCGCTTAGTGGATCACTCCACATGTCCTGGACGTGTTCAACGTGTTTGGTGTCGGCGTCGAGCTTCCTGACGATCTGGTCGTAATAGGCGTGCGCCTCGGCGCCGAGCGGATTTTGGCCCTCAAGGACGATCATCACCGAGCTGTTGGACTTGAACTCGTGAAACACCTCGCCCATGTGTTTTGTCGCGATCACCGACTGCGCATCGTTGGGGCTCATCGAAACCGAGCGCATCTTCCCGACAACCTCCAACTGCGGGACGATGACGTTGAGCAGCGCGATCAGCACGATCCAGCCCACGATGACGGGTACGGCAAACTTGCGGATAAGTCGCGGAATCGCCGGCCTCGCAGAATGTCTGGGCGCGACCGGAATGGCGTCGGTGCGGGCGTCGTCGATGCTGGTACTCATGCTGATTTCACCAAGCAGAAGGTCAGGGCGTGCACGCCGTTGGTTATTTTCTCGGCCTTGACTTCGTTATCGATGGTGATGCGGCAACCGAGGTAGTCACCGTCGCTTTGTGCCGAAAGGTTCGGGAAGACCGAGGGGGCCGTGGTGCTGAGGACCAGCGTCCACGGTAGCGGCGCATTGTCGATACGCCGCGGGTCGGCGTTCAAATCCAGATAGTTGACGTTCGCGCTGGGCGCCGACCCGAAGATCTCGTATTTGACGACCTTGGGCTTGAACGGTTTGGAATCGTCCACCCGCGCGCTGGTTACGGGGGCGGCGTTCTCAGCGCCGAAGAACGACTTGACCCGCGCCACGGTGAACCCGCCGACCAGTACGACCGCCACGATCAAAACCGGCAACCACGCGTTGCGGACAACCTTCGATCGCTGCACCTAAGTGACTCCCCTCTCGGTGTCTGAGCAGGTGTGTGCCACGAGTTGCATTGCACGACAACAGGCTTCGGCCTAGCCCTGCGGACGCATTGTCAGGCACCGCAGGTTAGCCATACTACATAATGTGCATATTTTGCACAATGTGCAAGAATTGCCGCGGTGTTTCAGGTCACTTCGTGAAGATGCTGTTGACCAACGCAGCGGCGCGTTCCACGTACGGCATCGGCGTATCGTCGGCGTCCTTGGGCTTACCGCTGGTCCAGCTCTCGATGCCCGAGCGGATGGCCGTCAAGGCCAGCGCAGAAATCAATACTGCCATCTCGTTGTCGGGCCGCATCTTTTGACGGCGCACGACGATGTCGGTCAAGTGGTTTTGAAACCGCTCTAGGTCGGCGAGGAACGCCGACAGCACCGCCGGGCTTGTCTTGGCGAGTTCCAGCATGGTTTCGGCCTGTTCACGCGCCGGGGGCATGTCACGAAGATGGTGTGCCGCCAGAGTGATCAGCTCTGCCAGGACAACCGAATACGAGGCGGGTCCGGCCGCGACGAAGTCGGCGACCAGCTCGGGCGGTATGTCCGAGGGGCCATAGGCGATCGCCGACTCTTTGTTCGGGAAGTAGTTGAAGAACGTGCGAGAGGAAATTCCGGCCTCGGCGCAGATCTCCTCGACGGTCACCTTGTCAAAGCCGCGGTCGCGCGCCAGCCGCACCGCGGCGTCGCGGATGTCCGCGCTGGTCTGCCGACGGCGTCGCTCACGCAGACCCATGTGAATGCCCACACGCCCATGGTTGCACGTACTGCAAACATTGCAGCCAGATGGCCGGTTTAAGCCACCCGCGGAGCTGGGGTATCGATCACCGAGTATTCGGTGGCATCGCCGGAGATCACCCGGCTCTGTTCACCGTTCACGCTCACCGGGATGTCGCCGGCCAGCGTGATCCGGTGCATCCGGCGGGGCTGCTTGCCGTAATCGGACACCGCGTAGTGCTGGGTCGCGCGATTGTCCCACATTGCCACGTCGCCGAGTTCCCAGTTCCATCGAATCGTGTTCTCCAGCCAGGTAATACGGTCCTGGAAGATCTTGAATAACGCTTGCGACTCGCTGCTGTTGACGCCCAGAATTCGCTTGACGAAGTTGCCGAGCAGCAGTGATCGTTCGCCGGTCTCAGGATGCACGCGCACCACCGGATGGTGCGTTTCGAAATGCGCCGAATGGAATTCGGCAGCGTACTTCAATACCGCGTCGGGATTAGCCTGTAGCGCAGCCAGTTTGGCCGGATCGATATCCGCTTGGGCATAGTCGAACGCGTTGTTGTGCATCGCCCATAAGCCATCCGCAAGCCGTTGCAAGGGCTCCGGCAGCTGCTGATACGCGGCGACCGTCGAGGCCCAGGTGGTGGTGCCACCGTAAGAGGGCAGCTCGACAGCACGCAGAATCGAGGCTTTGGGGATCCGGTCGACGAAAGTGACGTCGGTGTGCCATTGGTTGGCGCCGCCACCCGCGAAAGATGCCAGGCGCATCACCCGGCTGCCTTCGAACTTCAGGGTGGGGTGTGGCGTGGTCGGGACGCCCAGGCTCTCCGCGAAGGCGAAGTGTGTTTCGTCGTCGAGGTGATGCTGACCGCGGAAGAACAGCACCTTGTGCTCCGCGAGCGTCTGATTGATCGCGGCCGCGGTTTCGTCGTCGAGTTCACCGAGTCGCACCCCGTCGACCCGCGCGCCGATGTTCTCGCTCAGCTTCACCACACGGAGATCGCTGTTCATGTGCGCCGCTCCTCCTCATCGCTTCGCTCTGCATCGTCGCCAGCGCGGCTCAGGAAAGTCCCTTCGAGGCTTTCCTGTGTAGCCGACTGTCTACACAATGCTTCGTCCGCTACTGTACACACATGGCTACATCGGCGGCAACAGTTACCGACGCCTCGAAACCGCTAGGCAAAGAAGAGGTGGTCGCCGCCGTCCTGGGCGCGGCCAGCGAGCTGTTTGCGGAGAAGGGGCCGGCCGCAACATCGATACGCGAGGTCGCGGCGCGGGCCGGGGTGAACCACGGTCTGCTGCATCGCCATTTCGGGAGCAAGCAACAATTGCTGGCGGCGACGCTGCAGCACCTCGCCGATTCCGGCGACGAGTTGCACAAGTCCGGGGCCCCGGCGGCGGAACTCGAGGCCATCCACGAACTTCAGGCGCGCGTCATGGTGCGGTCGGTGCTCGACGGATTTCCTGTCGAAGAACTCCAGCAGCGGTTCCCCGGAATGGAGCGGTTCTTAGCGGAGGTGCGGTCCGGTCATAGCGACGAGCGTCAGGCGCGGTTGATGGCCGCCCACGCGATGGCCCTGCAATTCGGCTGGGGGCTGATGGCCCCGACACTGCGAGTCGCGTTCGGCCTCAACAACCTCACTGACGCGGAGATCAGAGCGGCGGTAGCGGAGCAAACCGCGAAAATCATCGCACCGCAATGACTTAAGTCGCGTTGGTACGCAGCCGATCTCAATCACTCGGGCGATCCGGATGGCCCTGGTGTATTGCGGCTGACCTGAGACCGCTACCGTCATTAGCACATGTGACGGAGGTGCCTATGGCCGAGCAGATCCCACTGGTCGACTACCTGGTGCTCGACGACGGCGATCCGCACTTGATCGCCCAGGAATGCAAGGCCTGCGGCGCCCGCTTCTTCGACCGGCGCAACGCGTGCGCCGGTTGCTCTGCGACCGAGTTCACCACGGTCCCGGTTGCGACCGAGGGCACGGTGCGGGCGTTCACCATCGTCACCTTCGCCGCCCCGGGCATCCCCACCCCGTTCGTCGCGTCCGTGGTGGACTGCGACGGCACCCAGGTGCGGGCCAACCTGATCAACGTCGAGCCTGATCCCGAGCACATCCGCGACGGGATGAAGGTGCGCCTCGCCACTTACCCGATGGGGACCGACTCGGCCGGTACCGAGGCGATCGCCTTCGGCTTCGAGCCCGCCGAATAACCAAAGGAGCAGCCATGAGCGCCAGCGACGACATCTGGATCCTCGGCATCCGGATGACCAAATTCGGCAAGCATCCCGACAAAGACACTGTCGATCTGGCCGCCGAGGCAGCGACCGACGCGCTCGCCGATGCCGGCGTGACCATGGCCGACATCGGGGTGATCGCGGCCGGCAACCTGATGGCCGCCAATGCCGGCATCGGGCAACAGCTGCAAAAGCAGATCGGCCAGACTGGCATCCCGGTGTACAACGTGGCCAACGCCTGCGCGACCGGGGCCACCGCGCTGCGCACCGCGATCATGGCCGTCAAGGCCGGCGAGGTGAAGTACGGATTGGCGGTCGGCGTCGAGAAGCTTTCCGGCGCAGGGCTGCTCGGCGCGGGCGGGACGAAGAAGGCCGACGCCGACGTGTGGAAGCCGAAAGGACGCTACGGCGCGGTCGCCGGGATCGACGGCCGGATCGGCACCGAGGCCATGCCCGGCGTCTTCGCCCAGATCGGCACCGAGTACGGCCACAAGTACGGCGGCACGAGTTTCGAATTGTTCGCCAAAATCAGCGAGAAGAACCATGCGCACTCGACGCTGAACCCGCTGGCCGCGTACCAAAAGAAGTTCACCCTCGAGCAGATCATGAACGACGTCATGATCGCCTACCCCAACACTCGGCCGATGTGCTCGGCCAACTGCGACGGCGCCGCGGCTGCGGTTGTCTGCAACGGCGAGACGTTGAAGTCGCTGTCGCTCGAGCAGCGTCGGCGTGCGGTGAAGGTGTCCGCGTCGGTGCTGACCACCGACCCCTATGAGGCGGGCTGCCAGGTCCTGCCGAACGTCAACACGTTGACTCGTAATGCCGCCGCGACCGCCTACGAGCAGGCCGGTGTCGGCCCGAGCGACCTCGACCTGGTCGAGCTGCACGACTGCTTCGCCACCGCCGAGCTGGTCCATTACGACAACTTGATGTTGTGCGAAAAAGGCGGCGCTGCAGACTTTTTCAATACGGGTGCGACGTGGCGTGATGGCTCGACCCCGGTGAACGTGTCGGGCGGGCTGCAGTCCAAGGGACATCCCATCGCGGCCACCGGTATCGCCAACATCTGGGAGATCTGCCACCACCTTCGCGGCGAAGCCGGCGATCGGCAGATCGACAATGCGAAAGTCGGGCTGGCGCATGTGATCGGTTTGGGCTCGGCCTGCGGCGTCCACATCCTGGAAAAATCGGCGGCCTAGAAGCGGGTCGCCATCCGCTCGATACGGCGCAGGGCCACTGCACAGACCGGCAAGTAAGCAGCTGCCCACCACGGCACGGCAATCGACGCCCGCGCGCCACCATTAAGCGGCTCGACCCGGTGACGAGTCGCTTCGATGCCGGCCACCGACCACGCCCACGACCTCTGCGGCTCGAATTCTGTAATGACGAAAGGCAATCCAACCGGAAGCCAGGTGTAGACCGTGCCGGTCGCATGCAGTTCGAGCGACTCGTGCGGACCATCGAGTTCTGCATGCCGTATCGGCGGACCCCACTTCGGCCATGCGTCGAGGTCGCTCAACAGCCGCCACACCGCCGACGGCGGCGCTTCGATGATCCGGTCGACGGTGAGCATCACCTTTCGGGCAATACCCCGCACACTCGTAGCAAAACACTTAGAGCGGCGCGACGCGACTCGCCCACGGCAGCGCCTGCTCGAGTTGCGCGGCCAGCCGGATCAGCAGCTGCTCGCCCTCTAGCGGTGCGACGAACTGCACACCCAACGGCAGCCCGTCGGCCGTCCAATGCAGCGGCAGCGAAATCGCGGGGCGCCCAGTGAGATTCGCGAGCTGCGTGTACGGCACCCAGCCAAGGTTCTCGTCCACCATGTCATCGATGATCTTCGCGGGCAGAAAACGGGCGGTGCCGGTCTTGATCAGCGCGTCGGCCCCGAACCGCAGCGCGGCCGGCAGTTCGAACTCGCCGATCTTCGGCGGCGGCGTCGCGAGCGTCGGCGTCAACAACAGGTCGTAGGACTCGAAGAACTTCGTCAGCCGGCGCGTGTACGCATGCCGGCGCTGAACCGCCGCCAAGTAATCGACACTGCTGGTCGCACGACCCAGAGCGGTCATGATCAGCGTTTCGCGTTCGAAAGATTCGTTGCCCGCACCGGTCAGTCGCTTCGCCTCATCGACCTGATAGGCGATGTAGACAAACCAGGTGAGCAGGAAGTCGCGGGACAGCGCGGCGTCATCGTAGGGTGCCTGCGGCAGCTCGTCGACATGATGGCCGAGATCAATAAGCCCGCGCACGGTCGCCTCGACGGCTGCGAACGCTTCGGGGTGCGGCGTCGGGGTGATTGCCGACGGCACCCGCACACCGATCCGCAGCTTCCCAGGATCCGATCCCACGCAGGAAGCGAACGACGATGCAGGAATGCCCGGCACGTAGGGGCCGAAAGCCTCTCCACCGCAGATGATATCGAGCATCGCCGCCGTGTCGCGCACGGTCCGCGAGACAACCCCTTGCACGGCGGCACCGTGCATCATCTCGCCTACTGCCGGGCCCATCGGTGTCAAGCCGCGGCCTGGTTTCAGGCCGACCAGTCCGCAGCACGCCGCCGGGATGCGCGTCGACCCCCCTCCGTCGTTGGCACCGGCACACGGCACTATCCCGGCGGCGACCGCGGCCGCCGATCCACCCGAGGACCCGCCCGGTGTCCGGTGCAAATCCCACGGATTGCGGGCCGGACCCCACGCAACCGGCTCGGAGATCGCCTTCGCGCCGAACTCCGGCAGATTGGTCTTGCCGAAAATGACCAGCCCCGCGTCGATCCACCGCGCGACAACCGTCGCATGTTCAGTGACCGGAAACGACTTGTACGCCCGTGAGCCCTGCGAGCTAGGCAGGCCCGCGTAGTCCTGAGCAATGTCCTTGATCAGGAACGGAACACCGGCGAACGGGCCGCGCAGTTCGCTCGACGGCGATGCCGGAATGTCGCGCACGATCGCGTTGATTCGGGGGTTCACCGCGGCCGCCCGCCCCTGCGCCAGGGCGAGCAGCTCCGTGGCAGACACCTCTTTGTCGGCGACCAGCTTTGCCAGGCCGGTCGCGTCGTATGCCCGATATTCCTCGAAGTTCATCGCCCAACCCTAAGTTGCGCCGGGCGCGGCCTTTACTGCAGCAGAAAGTCGGCGACGACAGCGGCCATGTCGTCGACGGCATTGCGTGGTATGACTTCGAATCCGTGCGTGCTCAGCGTGGGCAGGCAGAGCAGCCCCGCCTTCGGAGTTAGCCCGCTGGCCTTGGAGTGCGAGGCGTCGGACATGAATGCGCCTAACGTCGCCGGCTGGGGCGCCAGCCCGCGCGCGGTGGCGATCTGCATCAGCCGGTCGGCCACGTCCTTGTCGTATGCGCAGAGGGCGTCGCTGTAGCCGATGATGGGACCACCCGTCACGGTGGTCGCGTACTCCCGCTCGGTGGGCCCGACGTCCAGGGCCAGCGTGAGCGTGCCCGGCAAGCTGGCGCTGGCATAGGAGCCGCCGATTCCACCGACCTCTTCGTTGGTGGTGAACGCCAGGTAGACGTCGTCCGTGGGCCGTTTCCCGTGCTCATGTAGCAGTCGCGCCGTGCGCAACAGGGCGGTCACCGCGGCGCGGTCGTCAAGAAAGTAGGCGCCGACGTAATCTCCGAACTCGACCAGATCTCTCTTGCTGCGGTCAACGCATACCCGGGTGCCGGCATGTACGCCTGCGCGGGCCAAGTTCTCGGCGGTCCGACCGGTGAAGACGTACACGTGCTGCCAGTCCAGCGCGCGGTCACCCTGATCGGGTTTGGTTTCCCAGATCCGCGGACTCTCCAGCGTGGTGTGCTCGGAGCCGAGCGTGAGCACCGCAGTGAGCGTCTGGTGCTCGCCGAGCACCGCGACTGGACCGAGCCCGAAGTTGCCCGGGTACATGATTCCGAGTTGCGTCAGGTGCAGCGTGCCGTCGGGTTCGACCCGCTTGACCAGCATCGTCAGTTCGTCCATGTGCGCCAGGACCCGGGTCCCGGGGCTGGGCCCACACGTCAAGCGGTGACGATGGTCGTGGTCCGCGGCCTCATCCGACGCGCCGATGTAGCCGATCAGGTTGCCGGCGTCGTCGGTCCACATGTCATCGACGAAGGGTTCCAGCTCGCGGGCACACACGGCTCGCACCGCATCTTCCTGCCCGCACGGCCCGTAGGTCCACAGGAGTTCTTGCAGGAGGTCATCAGTGGGGTTATGGTCACGCGACGCCATCAGGTCCCTTTCCCTCACTGCCAACGTATCCACCGCGACGCCTGCGCAAACCGCGGCCGGTTTGCGAGCTTGTTCCAGGTGGTAGCCGCAAGGGGTATCGCTGGGCGATGCTAGAGGTCACAGGAATAGAGGAAGGACGGCAGTGAACGAAGAACAACGCAACGTGATGGCATCAGGGCGCGGCTTCATCGCTGCGTTGGATCAGAGCGGTGGAAGCACTCCAAAAGCCTTGAAGCTTTACGGAATTTCGGAGGACGCGTACCACAACGACGAGCAGATGTTCGATCTCATCCACCAGATGCGCGAGCGCCTCATGTCGGCACCGAGTTTCACCGGCGATAAGATACTGGCAACCATTCTTTTCGAACAGACGATGGACCGCACCATCAACGGCGAAGACACCGCGGCGTTCCTGTGGAAGCAGAAGCACATCGTGCCGTTTGTGAAGGTCGACCAAGGACTCGCTGACGCTGAAAACGGTGTGCAGTTGATGAAGCCGATGACAAAGCTCGACTCCTTACTCGACCGGGCCATCGACAAGGGCATTTTCGGCACCAAGATGCGCTCGTTCATCCAGGAGCCGGACGACGATGGGATCAGCGCCATCGTCGACCAGCAGTTCGACTATGCGCACAAAATTGCGGAGCGCGGCCTCATGCCGATCATCGAGCCGGAGGTGAGCATCAAGAGCCCCGACAAGCCCCAAGCGGACAGGCTGTTGGTGGAGAAGCTGAAGAGCAAGCTCGACGGGCTGCCCGCCGACGGACAGGTCATGCTGAAGCTGACGTTGCCGGACGAGAACGATCTGTATTCGCCGCTGATCGAGCATCCCCGCGTCCTGCGGGTGGTCGCCTTGTCCGGTGGCTACACCCTCGCGGAAAGCGTCACGATCCTGGCTCGCTGCCACCACCTCATCGCGAGCTTCTCCCGAGCATTGACCGAGGGGCTGACCATCGACCAGAGCGATGCGGAGTTCGACGAGAAGCTCAAAGAGAACATCGACGAGATTTACACCGCCTCGCTGACGTGAGCGAAGAGTCCGCGGATCCCGCCGCCGATGGCCAGGCGTGGGCGCTCCGCCAGCAAGACGCTTTCCCTGAGTGGGTGATTCGTTACGGCGGCGGTGACCCAGCGCAGTGGGACTTCGGACTCGATTCGCTGAATGTGTTGACCTACATCATCTTTGATCACTTTCCGACCCAAGAGGCGATCGACCACCCGGACAACGCTCCGTTCAGCGAACCCGCCGCCTGGTACCTCGGCGAGATCGTGCGTCGTAGCGATCCCAAAAAGCTGCACTGGATACGACGCGACGACGGCCCCTACGCCGGGCAATACGCCGTTGCGCGGACAGCCAAAACCAGTAAGGAGCTACCCGAAGATCCACAGGGACACCTACGCTCTGTGCCGTACTTCGGCGAACCGATGTGGTTGCGCGAGCGCTACCTGGATTACATCGCCCCGTTGTGGGACAAGCCGTGGCCGCCGTGGATCTTCTCAAGCGAGACCGGCAGCTGGTCATGGGATGAGGCCGGGCAGCAGTGGTTCTCCCAGCTCGATCAGTGGCTGAACGGCATTGCCGATCTGCTGAGCCTGCTGGCCGCGCAGCTGCCCGACATTGCGCTGGACTACTCGACGGCCTCGCTGGAGGCCGTCGAGATTTTCACTGTCAATGAGCTCGCAGCGACTCAAGATCTGGTGTTGCGTGCCGCCGTCACCGCGTATGTGGGCGAGTGTCTGCTGCGTACCGGCGGCGAGCACTGGATTTGGGACGAAAATCCCGCCCGTCTCACCAACGGGTTCCCCGTCGTGAAGCGCGATGTCAAACGAGTGTCACCGACCCATCTGATCGAATACGCCTGGGCCCGCCGGGATGGACAAACCTTCGCTCGCATCCACCGCGCCTGGGTCGCCGAGGCGGAGGAGCGACGCCGCGGCGGAGCCGAGCTGGATTTGCAACGCCAGCCGACCCCGGGACTGGACGTAATGCCGGAGCCGAGGCCGATCCTGACTTGGGTTGCCCACGCAGCGGCACAATTTGCGGACTGGGTGGCCCGTTATGGCGCCGGGTGTCGATGGGACTTTTCCGCCGAATCCATGCACGACCTGGCCCGCGTCATGCTCGACCACTGCCCGGCCGGCACCTCCCTGCTCGACGCCCCGGATGGTGACGCCTTCGTCACCGGTGTGGTGTGGTATTTCGGCGAAACCCTGCACCGCGCCAAGCCGTCGCACTGGCGATACAGCGCCAGCACGGCCGTGCGGACCGGCCGCGGTTGGGACGGAACGGAAGTCGTTACCAACGATGAGGTTTTCCGACGCTACGGGCTGTCGGTTTTTCTGCTGCAGGAACTCGACAGCGTGATCCGAAGCAAGGCGGTCTGGGACGGCCGCGAGTCGGCGGAACCCGATCCCACCCGGCTGTACGACGAATACGGACGCTGGGTTACCGCATCGATGCGCGAACGCGTCGAGGACTCACAGAAGCGTCGCGAACAAGCCAAGCGGCGCACCGGCCGCAGAAAGTCTGATGAGGAAGTGCTGGCGCGCTGGCTGGCGGAGCGTGAGGAAGGATTCCCGCGCTGGGTTCAGCAGTTTGGCGCCGAGGCACACTGGGACTTCAGCGAGGAGAGCCTCGACGGATTGGAGGCGCTGATCCGGCACGTCGCGCCAGGCCCAGAAGAACTGCTCGAAGACAAGGCAAACGCCGACTTTCTCGAGGGCGCTGCTTGGTACTTCGGCGAGGTCCTACGTCGCGTTGACACCGACGGCACCTGCTGGGAATACCATCGCGGTTCTCATCCTGAACCTTACGTTGGCGGGTGGCCTCCGACCAACGCCGCCGAAGATCTGGCGACCGTGTACACAAAGGACGGCGGCGTCCTCCGCGGCCACTACGAGATGAAACGCAGGTACAAGGAGCGGCGCACGCGCTAGCTCGTAATCACCAGCGCAGCATGGGAAGTGGCCGCAAGGGGTGACGGACGGCGTACCCGGTCAGGCCTTTGGCTAGAAAAGCGTGGAAACCGTTGTACGGCAACTGGTTGGCGACGGCTCGCACCTGCGAGCGTCTGATCGGTCCGGCGATGAACCCATGGCTGACGTCGGCAAGGTCCGCTCTGCGGAACGTTTCGGTCAAGCGATCGTCCGCGGGCCGCAGCCGGTGGTGTTCGGTTATCAGCATCCGAGCCGCGTGCACATCCTTGATCCCGAATTCGTCGGCGTGCAACGACGCGAGGTCGGCTGACGCGGGGAGGTAGTCAAAGGTGCCGGCGGTCCAGATGCCCAGATCGTGTGTGGCCCAGGCAAGTGCGGCGAAATCTGGGATCGTGTCACCAATGAGCAGCTGGTGGTAGGTCATGCAGCGGTAGACGTGATTGCGGTAGGTCAGCATCTGCTGCCCAAGCTTGTCGCGATATCGGTCCAGCACCGCGTTGACGATCGGGTGTTCCATAACAGCTTCCACGTGCTGGCGGTTCATGACGTATCGCCCGTTCTGCCGTCCAAGTTCTCCGTGAAATTATTTTGCACGTTATGTACGGCTTTCACTTGCGATCCGGCAGTGAGGCGTAGGTGCTTTCGGCGCAGGAAAAGTGCGTGCTTGCCGCATATCCGCCGGTGTCCGCAGTTGAAGATCTGCATCCTATGCGTGATATATTTTCGGTCATGCCGAAATCCTCTGTCGCCGATACCGCCAAGGCTATCGCCGACATGATCGACACCGGCACTGACTTAACCTGGCGTTACCTGCTGATTAATCGTAAAGATCTGAGTGCCAGTGCGACGCTGGTTTTGAACAGAGTCAATCAGGAAGGCCCGATGCGGCTGACGGCGCTGGCGGCGGCCGAGGACACCAGCCAACCGGCCATGACGCAGTTGGTGCAGCGAATGGAGCGTCAAGGCCTGCTCGAGCGATTGAGTGATCCCGAAGACGGCCGGGCCGCTTTGGTGGCGATCAGCCAGGCCGGCCTGGACCTGTGGCAGCGGCGCACCGACGGTCGCCGCGAGCGTCTCGCGAACCTCTTAGGCGAGTTGTCGTCCGACGATGCGCAGACGTTGTTGCTGGCCGCGCATGTGGCGATGCCGATCCTGCGAAAACTTGTCCAGATAGCAGGTTCGCAGGCCGCGTCGGCGGAGGCTCCGAGGTGAGTCCCGGTCGCACTCCGGATACTCGCTACATATGGTCTGTTATCTAAATACCGCCACGTCGCCGGCCGGTAGCCCGTAACCCAGCCTCAACCAGGGATTTCTGGACTTTTGGTTGATCAACTGCATCCTGCGCACGATGCAAATAGAGGACGCTGCCGTCTAGACGGATGCGGCCGGACGGGTTAGCGTGATGCTGACTGCGGAACGGAGGAGCGGAGCAATGGGAGAGGCCTTGTGGGGTTTTCTCACGATAGTCACCCTCGCGCTGGCGATGGTGTTCGCCGTTTTTGCCGCTGTATACGTGAGACGGTTGGAGAACCGACCGACTAATGCGCTAGGCGAAGAAATAGGCAGCGCCAAGGCAATTGCGCGCAAAGTGCGCAAGGGCGAAGCGCTGTCGCCGGATGAGTTGGACTATGCGAAGCAAATCATTGGTGCTCGAAGCTCCGTGATGACGTTCTGCATACCCGCTACTTTGTTCATGGCTGGATGCTTTTATGTGTTTGGCAGTCTTTACCACTTGCACGGAGCAACGCCCTCCGAGAGGACGTTTCTCGGTGTGTTTCCGATGTTGGCCTCGATTAACTTCACGACTCAGATTCTCCGCAGCATCAGGCTGAAAAGGCGCCTGCGGAAAGCCTATTGAGACAACAGGAATGTGGGGGATGGTCGATTCCGGTGAGTTGGACCTTGTCTCGCCCGTCCTGCCGACAGAACCGGCAAGTGATAACGTCCGCCACACCTGGTGTTCGCGACGCTACCCACGGCTGGTACTGTTTTGACGGTTATATCTCAACCTAGTTGATATACCCGGGTCTTGCCAGCCCTTGGCGAAAGCGGGATGAGACTCGTGACCGGATTCGGAAAGGTGATCGAGTGAGCCCTCGTTCAGTCGGCAGGACTGTCTTGGCGCGAGTCTGGATGCCACTGGTTGCCGTCGTTGCAGTCGGGGTGGGCGCGGTGGCGATGTGGAAGGTGCACCAATTCTCCGACCCCCCGCCTGTCGTCACCGTCAATGAACCGGCAGCGCCGCCGGAGTTCAGTATCAAACGAATCGACTATGAGGTTTTCGGCTCCGTCGGGCAAGGGGGGACGCTCGTCTGGGTGGACTACGACGGACATCCGCATACGGTTGATCTCACGACCTTGCCGTGGTCGCACACGGAGTCGACCACGCTCACCGTGGTCTCCGGCAGCATCTCGGCGCAGGTTCACGGCGGTCAAGTCGGCTGCCGACTGCGGGTGAATGGCGTTGTCCGCGCTGAACAGTCCGATACCCATCAGGATGCACACGTCTTTTGCCTAGTGAAATCCGCATGAGCGAACATCGAGCCGAGCACCGCGTGAAACGACCCTTCGTGCCCAGAATGGTCCGCCTCTTCGCGATACCGATCATCGCCTTTTGGGCCCTTCTTGCCATTTCGACGAACACCTTCATGCCGCAGGTAGAGCGGGTCGCCGAAGAACTGGCAGGGCCGGTCGTCCCGCACTACGCGCCGTCGCAACGTTCGCTGCTGGCCATCGGTGCGAAGTTCCAGGAGTCGAATTCGACCAGCTTGGCGATGGTCGTGCTGGAAGCCAACCGACCGCTGGGCGACGTGGACCATCAGTACTACGACGAGTTGATGCGCCGGCTCTTGCGGGACACCAAGCATGTGCAGTCCGCAATCGATCTGTGGGGAAAGCCGATCACCGCGGCGGGGGCGCAGAGCCTCGACGGCAAGTGCACGTACGTGCTGTTGCGTCTCGCGGGCGACATCGGCCAAATGCAAGCGAACGAGTCCGTCGCTGCCGTTCGGGACATCGTCGCCAAGGACACGCCGCCGCCCGGGCTCAAGGTGTACGTCAGCGGCGCGGCCCCGCTCGCCAAAGACACGGTGGCCATTGCGAATAACAGCTTGAACAACATCACGATCGTGACGATCTTCCTCATCATCGGGATGTTGCTGCTGGTGTACCGCTCCCCTGTCACCCTGTTTGTGCCCTTGGCCGGAGTTCTGTTCGAGCTGCTGGTCGCGAAGGGGGTTACCGCAACCCTCGGGCATCTCGGGTACATCGAGCTGTCGTCATTCGCGGTGAACATCGTCGTCGCGCTGACCCTGGGAGCCGGAACGGATTACGGCATCTTCTTGATCGGCCGCTATCACGAGGCACGACACGACGGCGAAACCAGGGAGGAGGCGTTTTACACCGCATACAAGAGCGTCACGCCGGTCATCCTTGGCTCGGGGCTGACGATCGCGGGGGCGTGCTACTGCTTGACTTTCGCGCGACTGAACTACTTCCACACCATGGGGCCAGCCGTCGCAATCTCCATGCTGTTTACCATCTCGGCAGCGCTGACCCTCGGCCCGGCCTTCTTGACCGTCGGCAGCCTTTTCGGGCTCTTCGACCCGAAAAGCAAGGCCAAGGCACATCTGTATCGGCGCATCGGGACGAGCGTGGTGCGGTGGCCGGTGCCCATCCTCGCGGCCAGTTCCGCTGCCGTCATGCTCGGCGCGATCTTCGTGCCGACGTACCGGCAGAACTACGACGACCGTCAATACCAGCCGGCCAGTAGCTCCGCCAACCAGGGTTTCGCGGCGGCGGATCGACACTTCCCGAAGAGCAAGCTGTTCTCCGAGATGCTGATGATCGAGTCCGATCACGACCTGCGGAACTCGGCTGATTTCATCTCATTGGACCGGGCGGCCAAGGCACTCGAGCGCCTTCCCGGCGTTGCGATGGTGCAAAGCATTACCAGGCCCATGGGCCGAGCATTGGAACATGCCACCATTCCCTACTTGTTCACCACACAAGGCAGCGGGAACGGTCAACAGCTCCCGTTCAACCAGCAACAAAACGCGAACACGATCGACCAGGCACAGATCACGACGCACACCGTCGCGGTCTTACGGAAAGAGATCGAGTTCTTTCAAAGGGTCTCTGATGAGCTACACCAGACAGTCCTGACCGTCGAGGATTTGGAACGAGTCAGCAATGATATAAATGACAACGTCTCCAACCTTGACGACTTTTTCAGACCCATAAAGAGCTATTTCTTCTGGGAAAAACACTGCTACGACATACCGATTTGCTGGACCTTCCGATCGGTGTTCGCCACCATCGATCAGATCGACCATCTGGCCGAAGACATCAAGTTCGCCAGGATTTCACTGGCGGTGGTGGACCAAACCTTCCCGCAAATCATCACGCAGCTGAAGCTAACCGCGGACGACTCGGAATCGTTGGCGTCGCTGTTGACCAACACCTACGGTTCCTCGTCTCTGCAGACCACGCAGACCGACCAGACATTCTTCGACCAGGTCAATGTGGGGCTCGACTTCGACCAGTCCCGCAGCGACGACTTCTTCTATATCCCGCATGAGGGCTTTGACAACGAAGACGTCAAGACCGGCATGAAACTCTTGATGTCACCGGACGGCAAGGCTGCTCGGTTCATCATCACCCACGAGGGGGACGCCAATGGCCCCGAAGGCGTGCAGCACGTCGAACAATTCCCCACTGCGATAACCACGGCGCTCAAAGAAACCTCGCTGGCCGGCGCGAAGATATATATCGGCGGTTCGGGAGCAACCAACAAGGACATCAAGCAATACGCCGCGTCCGATCTGCTCATCGTGGCGATCGCCGCCTTCGTACTGATCTTCTTGATCATGTTGTTCTTGACGCGAAGTCTGATGGCCGCCTTGGTCATCCCACTGACCGTGGCGTTCTCCTACGCCGGAGCGTTCGGACTTTCCATACTCGTCTGGCAACACCTCATCGGCCTGCCGCTGTACTGGCTGATCCTGCCGCTGACGTTCATCATCCTGGTGGCGGTGGGTTCGGACTACAACCTGCTGTTGATCCTCCGCGTCAAAGAGGAGCTGCACGCCGGAATCCACACCGGTCTCATCCGCGCGCTCGGGAGTACGGGTGGCGTGGTGACCTCAGCTGGTTTGGTGTTCGCGTTCACCATGCTCGCGATGCTGAGCAGCCAGCTCAGAACCGTCGGTCAAGTGGGTTCGACCGTGTGTATCGGGCTGCTACTCGACACGTTGATCGTGCGTTCGTTCGTCGTGCCGTGCATCCTGCGAATCCTCGGGCCGTGGTTCTGGTGGCCAACCCTGGTGCGTACCCGTCCGCTACCGCAGCGATGACTTAGGCCTCTGCCCGGAAACACCCTTCGAAGTGACCGTTCTCGATCCCGGCGGTCTGCATGAATGAATGCGCGACGACAGGGCCGACTAGCCGGAAACCCTTCTCCCGCAGGGCTTGGGAAAGATCACGCGACTCTTGGCTAGTCATTCGGCCGTCAGCCCAGCTCCGCAGTCGGTAGTGCTTGCGCGGTCGATACTGCCAAGCCAGTTGTGCGAGCGAGACTTTCGACAGCAGGCGAGCATTGTGCAGCGTGGCTTCGATCTTGCGCCGATTGCGGATGATCGAGGTATCGGCCAT
>DATJOR010000374.1:0-16517 GCA_035506875.1 Mycobacterium sp. | reverse complement strand
GGCCGCGTGCCTGCTCGTGCTGGCGTTGACGGTGTGGGCAACGCGGCGGGTGCTGCGCGCGGGTGAGTCGACTCTGGCGGTGATCTGCATCGCGCTGTTCGGCTTGGTGGTTTCGCCGGTGTCGTGGTCGCACCACTGGGTCTGGATGTTGCCGACGGTGTTGGTGACCGCGGTGCTGGGCTGGCGGCGGCGGAACGCGGCACTGGCCGCGGTCAGCGTGGCCGGTGTCGCGCTGATGGTATGGACGCCGCTCGACTTGCTTCCCAAGCACCACGAGCTGGGCGCCGTGTGGTGGCGTCAGTTCGTCGGCGTCTCCTACCTGTGGTGGGCGCTCGCCGCAATCGCCGCCGCCGGTGCCACGGTCTCCGTCAGCCCCGCGACCGCCGCCGCACCCCGGGCGTCGACCGCGCCGGAGCCGGTCTCAGCAATCGGTTAACCCGCCGCGGTCTCCGGTATCCGTGATGACACTTGCTGCCCGGGTCCGGAGCCATTGCCGTTACTGCCGTTCTTAAGGGTGGCGGCGTAGATGTCGACGTATTCCTGACCGGAAAGCCCCATCAGCTCGTAGATCACCTCGTCGATGACGGCTCGTTCGATGAAGCGGTTACCCGCCAGCCCGGCGAAACGGGAGAAGTCCATCGGCTTGCCGAACCGGACGGCGACCCGGCCGAACCGCCACATCTTTTTGCCGGGTGGGTTGACGGTGTTCGTGCCGATCATCGCGACCGGGATGACGGGAACACCGGTTTGCAGCGCCAGCCGGGCCAACCCGGTCTTGCCTTTGTACAACCTGCCGTCGGGTGACCGGGTGCCCTCGGGATACATGCCGAGCAGCTTGCCCTCGCCCAGCAACCGCTCAGCGGTGTTCAACGCGGCCTGCGCCGCGTCGGCGTCGCTGCGGTCGATGGGCACCTGCCCGGTGGTGCCGTAAAACCAGCGGTTGAACCAACCCTTGAGCCCGGTGCCGGTGAAGTATTCGGACTTCGCCAGAAACGTGATCCGACGCCGCACAACCAGCGGCAAATAGAAACTGTCGGCGACCGCCAGATGGTTACTGGCCAGGATCGCCGGGCCCGACTGCGGGATATGTTCCAGCCCTTCGACTTTCGGCCTGCCAAGCAGAGCGAGCAGCGGGCCCATGAAGATGTACTTGAAAAGCCAGTACCACATCGACCCTCCCAGATGCCCGCGACCATTAGTGTCCAGGGCCAAGAGTACCGACCCGGTGTGGACCGGACCACATCAGCGCGCCTGACCTGCCTAGACTTCGGCCATGAGCCGGCTGGCGTTAACCCGCCGCGGGCTACTCCTCGACGGTGACGGCGATGGGCTGATAGCGGCTCGGGGCCTCGGCATCGGCCTGCGCGTCGCCTCCCGGGGGACCTTCAGGCGGCGGCGTGCTCGATCCATCGACTTGGTCGACGATGGCCCGGATCACCGCCAAAAGCGCGACGCTGTGCTCGGCGATGACGGTCACCAACGGGTGCTCCTCCCCCGTCACCACGGCCGCTAACGCGCACACCGGACACCACACCTGCTGGCACTTGCCGGTGCCGGCACCGTCGCCCAGCGCGCGCGCCGCCGCCAAACGGACCGCGGGATCGATACCGTCAAGAATGCTTTGCGCGAGTTTGCGCAACTCGGGGCCAATATCTGGATGAGCCCCAGTCATCAGCGCCGCTCCTCAGCATCGCTTCGGCCCCTTCGCCGCCGCGCGCCTGGGGGGACCCGCACTGCATCGTCGTCGGCGCGGGTCACTTCGGCCACACCTCCGGATCGGGTCGAAAACGCACGGTCAACTCGCTACCGCGAAGATGCGCGTCCAGCACCGTGCATCGCCGCAGGACGGACGCCAACCGCAGCCGGCGCCGCATACCGCCGGCACTGACGATCAAGTCGTCGCCGACCCGGCCAAGGTTAAGCGCGCCGGAATCGATTTGCGGCAACTCTAGCCGCAATCGGTAAACGGATTGCAGGCCGGACCCTGACTCCAGGTCCACAACAGGGCGCAATGGCCCGGGCGGCGCCGATCCGTCGCGACGGCGCGCACTGTCCAGCAGCTCGGCCAGCGCTTTGGCGCCGATCGGTTCACCGGCCAGATGCGGGGTGAGGACCAGTGCCACGTCGCCGATCGCGGCGTCCAGTTCGTCCAGTACGGCGCGCTGCTCACTGATTCGCTCGGAATACCAGTCGAACGCCGGATGTGCGGGCAGGTTGCGGTACTCGTATGAATCGTCCTGCACCAGAATCTGGTTGACGATCAATTCCTCGACGCGCACACCCATCAACGACAACGAGCCCAACGTCCGAACCGCTTCGGCCGCCACCACCCGTTCCGCGGTCAGGACCAGGTGTGCCCCGACGAGCGTGTCGTCGGTCAGCAGCGCGCTGAGCTGTTCCACGCTTCTGCTGATGCGTTCCAGTAGGTCCACGACCGCCATCGACCGGGCATCGTCGGCGGCGGCGGAAAGCCTGCGATGCCTCGGCCAGGCACGCTCGACGTAAAGCGCGAAGGTGGCCGGCAGGGTCAGCATCCGCAACGCGTCCGCAGTCGAGGCGCAGTCGACCACGATGTGGTCCCACTGCCCGGCCGCGGCCAACTCGCCCACCTCGTGCAGGCCGAGCACTTCCTGGACACCGGGCAGCGCCGAAAGCTCTTCGGGCGCAATCTCGCCCAGCTCGGATTCGGAAAAGCGCCCGCCCAATGTGTCGACCACCATGCGCCAGCGCGCCTCGAGCAGCGCCAAAGTGTCTATCGCCAGCGCATCGAGGAAGCCGCCACCGGCGTCCGCCGAGCCCGTTTCGAGGTCGGCGAGCACCCGGACGGTCTCGCGCCGACCGGTCGGCGAGATCACGACGCCGAGCACGTCACCCAGAGAGTGCGCTTGATCGGTGGAAACCAGCAGCACCCGCTGACCGGCGCGCGCGTCTTGGACGGCGGTCGCGGCCGCCAGTGTGGACTTCCCTACCCCACCCTTGCCGACGAACAGACTGATCCGAGTGGAGGGGGCCGCTACTGATTCACCCAGCCTCACTCAGCCTCGACCCGTTTCTTCAGATCCTTCAAAGCACTGTCGATCAACCGGCGCTCGGCCTTGCGCTTGAGCAACCCGATCATGGGGATCGCGATGTCGAGCGTTAGCTCATAGGTGACACCGGTGCCAGACCCCTTGGGCGCCAATCGATATACGCCGTCCAGGGACCGCAGTAGCGAGCTGGAAACCAGCGACCAGCGCACCGATTTGCCGTCTTTCGGCCACTCGTAGGACAGCACAAGCGTGTCTTTGAGGACGGTGGCGTCCAGCACCAACCGCGCCACCTTCGGATAACCGTCGGCGTCCGCCTCGAGCACTTCGACTTCCTTGTACTCCGTGATCCACTCGGGGTAAGAACCGAGGTCAGCGATCACGTCCATCACCGTGCTGGGGTCCGCATCGATGTAGATCGTCTGCGCCGTCTTCTCCGCCACCTGGTCGCTTCCTTCTCCCCCACACCCGGGTAGGGCCTTCGTCGCTAACGGATGGGGGCCATCTGCGAGGAATCCCGCCACCTTGTGGGTGGTACCGCCAGCCCACGGCAGAAACGGTACTCCCTGGCTGAGCTCAAACCTGGTCAAGCACCGGAGAAACCCCGACCGGACGGGAGCGCTCCAGTGTCGTCTTTACCTCGAAGGCCATTTTCTTGCCGGCAACTCGACGGCGATGGGTGATTTTGCCGAGGTTCATCCTAGCCAATTGCCAGGCCGCTACCCCGGACGGCTCGGCGTGCAGGAAATAATGCAGCACCACGCCGTCCAGCGACGGTTCCAACCAGATTTCCATGGTGCCGGTGAGCGGTCCGGTCACCGACCAACGCATTCCTTTATCGGCGCGATCCTCGATGACCTGCAGCCGCAGATCGGGCCACCACCGTCGCCAGTTGGCCGGATCGCCGATCGCCGCGCCGACGCGCGCGGGGTCGGCGGCGACGAACGTCTCGTCGGCAATTTGAACGCTGTGCACGGGCCCTAGCTTCACATATCGCACTCGTGGCCGCATAGCGGTCCCGGCTAGGCTGATTCAGCAGTTAGCCCGGCCACACCGGCGAAATAGCTCAAGCGAGGTCAGAAGAGTGCGTGAATTCAGTGTTCCCGCCCCGTTCACGGTGGGCGAGCACGACAACATCGTCGCCGCAGTGTTCTCCCACGAGCGCGACGACCCCGACACCGTGATCTTCCAGCGCCTCGTCGACGGCGCCTGGACCGACGTCACGTGTGCTGCCGCTGCTGCCCAAATTCGCTCGGCCGCACTGGGTTTGATCGCGCAAGGGGTGAAAACCGGTGACCGGGTGGTGATCTTTTCGGCGACCCGATACGAGTGGGCGATCCTCGATCTGGCGATCCTGTCGGTAGGCGCGGTCACCGTCCCGATCTACGAGACGTCGTCGGCCGAGCAGGTGCGCTGGGTGCTGACGGACTCCGGGGCGGTGGTGGCGTTCGCCGAGACCGACGCCCACACGACGATGGTCAGCGAACTCACCTCTGACCTGCCTGAGCTGCGGCGCGTACTGCAAATCGAGGGTTCGGGTGCCGGCGCCCTCGAGCAACTCGAGCAGGATGGCGCGTCGGTCGACCCCGCCGAGCTGACCGCCCGCCTCGAGGCGCTGCGCAGCGAAGATCCCGCGACGCTGATCTACACCTCGGGCACTACCGGGCGCCCGAAGGGCTGTCAGCTGACCCATTCCAACCTGGTCTACGAAACCCGCGGCGCGAAGGCGGTTCTCCCGACGCTGCTGCGCGAGGGCGAGCGATTGCTGGTGTTCCTGCCATTGGCGCACGTGCTGGCCCGCGCCCTGACGTTGTGCGCCTTCCACAACAAGGTCGTCGTCGGATTCACCAGTGACATCAAGAATCTGGTGCCGATGTTCGGAGTGTTCAAGCCGACGGTCGTGGTGTCGGTGCCGCGCGTGTTCGAGAAGGTGTACAACACCGCCGCGCAGAACGCCGCCAACGACGGCAAGGGCCGCATCTTCGAGATCGCCGCGCAGACCGCGGTCGACTGGAGCGAGGCGTCCGATCGCGGTGGCCCCGGACTACTGCTGCGGGCCAAGCACGCGCTGTTCGATCGGCTGGTGTACCACAAGCTGCGCGCTGCGCTCGGTGGTAACTGCCACGCGTCGGTCTCGGGCGGCGCGCCGCTGGGCGCGCGGCTGGGCCACTTCTACCGTGGCGTCGGCCTGACCGTCTACGAGGGCTACGGGCTGACCGAGACCAGCGCGGCGATCACCGTCAACCAGGTCGGTGCGCTCAAAGTCGGTACCGTCGGAAAGCTGTTGCCGGGCAACAGCATGCGCGTCGCCGACGACGGCGAGCTGTTGATGCGGGGCGGCGTAGTGTTCCACGGCTACTGGCACAACGAGCAAGCCACCCGCGAAGCGATGGAAGACGGCTGGTTCAAGACCGGTGACCTGGGCGCGGTCGACGACGACGGGTTCCTGACGATCACCGGTCGTAAGAAGGAAATTATCGTCACCGCTGGAGGAAAGAACGTCGCGCCCGCGGTACTGGAGGACCAACTACGGGCGAATCCGCTGATCAGTCAGGCGATGGTCGTCGGGGATGCCCGACCATTCATCGGGGCGCTGATCACCATCGACCCCGAAGCGTTCGATGGCTGGAAGCAGCGCAACAGTAAGCCCGCTGGAGCGTCGGTGAGCGATCTGGACACCGACCCCGACCTGGTCGCGGAGGTGGACGCGGCCGTCAAGCAAGCCAACTTGGCGGTGTCGCACGCAGAGTCGATCCGCAAATTCCGCATCCTGCCGGTCGATTTCACCGAGGACACTGGGGAACTCACCCCGACGATGAAGGTCAAGCGCAAGGTCGTGGCCGAAAAGTTCGCCCACGACATCGACGCGCTTTATGCCACCGGCTAACCGCGTATCAGCTCGGACATCCGGGCGGCCAACGCATCCCACCGCCACTGCGCGGTAATCCAATCCCGGCCGGCGGCACCCATTGTGGCGGCCCGGTCGGGGTCAGCCAGCAACTCGGTGACGGCATCGACGATCTGGCCCACCGAACGGCCGTCGACCACCAGCCCAGTCTTGTTGTGCTGCACAGTTTCCGGCGCCCCGCCCGAGTATCCGGCGATGACCGGAACGCCGGTGGCGGAGGCTTCCAGGAAAACGATGCCCAACCCTTCCACGTCCAGCCCTGCGCCGCGGGTGCGACACGGCATGGCGAACACGTCGGCCATCGCGTGGTAGGCGGGAAGCTCCGCGGCCGGGATCCCGCCGGTGAACGTCACATGTTCGCTGACGTCGAAGCGGTCGGCCAGCCGGCGCAGCGTCTCCAGATAGGGGCCGCCACCCGCGATCACCAGCGCGGCGCCATCCACCCGCTGCCGAATTGACGGCAGCGCCCGAATCAGCATGTCCTGCCCCTTGCGCGGCACCAGCCGCGACAAGCACATCACGGTCGGTCGCTGGCCCAGACCGTAGCGGGCACGCAGCTCGGCGCGGCTTGCCGGATCGGGACGGAACCGGTCGGTGTCCACGCCGGGCGGCAGGTGCTCGAGCGCGGCCCGCGGCCCGAATGCCGACGCGACCCGCCCTCGGGTATAGCGGCTGACGAAGGTGACGACGTCGCAGGTGTCACCGATGCGACGCAGCACCGACCGTGCCACCGGCAGCATCGACCAACCCACCTCATGGCCGTGGGTGCTGGCCAGCACCCGGGATGCGCCGGCCTGCCGGGCGCGTTGCGTCAACAGCGCCAGTGGCGCGGCCGCACCGAACCACACGGTATCGATGCGGTGTTCAGCGATCAGCCGGCGCATCCGGGCGTCGACCGGGGGTGCCGGCAACATCAATGTCCCTGGATGCCGCACCACCTGATAGCCCGCGGTTTTGGCATCGAAATCGTCGGCGCCCTTCCACTGCGGCGCGTACACCGTCACGGTGTGCTCTCCGGTGGCGGCCAGTCGAGTAACCAACTCGACCAAGTACGACTGGATCCCGCCACGCCGAGGTGGAAAGTCGTTGGTTACCAGCAGGACCCGGGACACCTGGGTAGGTTAACGGGTCAGCCACTGCTGCCAGTCGGCCAGCACGCCCGCCGTGTCGGCACCGAGGACGTCATGCAAGGCGGTGGACAGGTCGGTATGCCCGACTCCACACGCGGCGCGGTAGAGGGCACGCAGCGTCGCCACCCCGCGGGTGTCGGCGACGAAACGCGCGAACCACCACGCGCGGTCGTAGGCCAGCGAACGCTGCGGGCCCGGCGCAGCAAGGTCGGCGTCCGAGGGCAACGCCGTCGGTAGCGGCATCGACTCGGGCAGCGGCGTGGCCGGCCGGGCGACATAGTCGGCCACGCCTTCGGTCAGCCACCGGGGTGCATCCAGGGCCGTATCGGCGCGCGCGGCGTAGTGAAAAAGCTCATGGCTCAACACGATTCGCAATGCCGGCTCACTCATGCGCACCGCCCCGGGCGCGAACACGATCCGCTGGCCGGTCGCGACCCGCCGGGCCGGATCCACCCGGTTGGCGACGGCCACCGCCGCGATATCGGCCCACTGCGTCGGTGGCCCACCGCCGGCCTCGGTCTCGAACTGCCGCTGTGAGCCGGTGGCCACCACCGCGATATCGCGCGTCCAGTCGGTCCCCCAGAACGCCTCCACCGCATCCACCGCGTGGCCGATGATCGCCGCAACATCGGTGAGCAGGGCGTCTTGCTGCGGGCCGCCGAGATTGGTCATCCGCACGGTGCGATCGGCGACCATCAGGATCCGCGGCGCCGGCGTGCCGATCGCCGCGGTTGAGGCCGGGTGGCCGCCTTGTGCAGGGGCGGGCAGTGCAGGGGGGGTCCGTCCCGGGCCGACGACAGCGATGATCGCGAAGATCAGCTCGGTGGCTAGTGCGCAGGCCAGCAGCCAGCGGCGACGGCCAGACCGTCGGCGGTCAGTAGCGGCGCGCGTCGTAGATCGGGCCGGACGAATTCATCGGGACCACCCGCACCGGCACGCCGTAGGTGGACGAATGGACCATCAGGCCGTCACCGATGTAGATGCCGGCGTGTGATGCATCGGAGTAGAAGGTCAGCACGTCACCGGGCTGCAGGTCGGACAACGAGACCGGCTGCCCGCCGCGGGCCAGCGCCTGGCTGGAATGCGGCAGCGCGATTCCGGCCTGCTGGAATGCCCACATCACCAAGCCGGAGCAGTCGAACCCACCGGGCGCGGCGCCGCCCCAGGTGTAGGGCTGACCTACCTGGGTCAGCGCGGCCTGAACAGCGATGGCGCCCTGACCGCTGCCGGGTGCGGCGGCGAATCCGGGACCGGGACCACCCGGCTGCCCGAAGCCCGGTGGTAACGCCTCGGGTGCGGGAAGACCGGCGGCCACAGCCGGGGGTGGGACGGGCCCGGGCGCGGCCAACTCGGTGCGCTGATTGGGGCTCAGCGCGAGGTACTGCGACTTGACGATGGCGATCTGCAGCTGCAGCTGGCTCTGTTTGGACTGCAGCTTCGCGCGCACCGCGGCGGCCTGCTCGGTCGCCGTCTTGGCGTCAGCGGCCGATTTCGCGGATGCCTTCTCGGCTTGCGCGGCCTGCTCGCGGGTGGCGCGGTAGTCGGCCATCTGCGCGCGCATCGCGGTGCCCATCACCCGCTGCACGGCCAACTTGCCGATCAGCTGCTGGGGTGACTCGGCAGTGAAGATGGCATTCATGCCGTCGGTGCGGCCACCCATGTACATCGCTGCCGCAAACTTGTCGATACCGGCCTGGAACGTTGCCAGACGTGACTTGGCGGCGTCAGCCGCAGCCAAGTCATCGGCGTGCTTCTTGTCGGCGGCCCGCTGCGCGGCCAGCTTGTTGTTGAGGTCAAGCTGCGCGCTGTGCATTGCTTCGGTGGTCTGCTCAGCCTGCCGCGACAGCTCAGTAAGTTTTGCCATCGCGTCATTAGCGGGGTCGGCCAGCACATTGCTGGCGGTAACTCCAGAGAGGGCGACGAACCCAGCTGTCGCTGCGACAGCAAATCGGGTTACTGCGCGCAAACACGCGCTTCTACCGTTATGCCCCAACCCCAAGACTTCGCATCCTTAAAACCCATCGGCGACGCAGCCGAGTCTGCTCTAGGTCTCAGATAGGTTACGAAACGGCATCGAGGTTGTCCAACTCTGGATCATTAAGAAAATAGCAAGATTTCAAGCTAGCGCCGTTAGGCGACCCCGGGCCGCTGCCGGTGGATCGGAACCAGCCGCAGTCTCGGGGCCAGTCCCGCGTCCGCCAGCACCTCGAGAGCGACCCGCTCATCCTCCAGCAAAGTTTCCGGTACCCCGAGTATCACGCTCACGACGCAGTCACGGCATCCAGGACCGCGCACTGCGCAGTCGTCACAGTCGATTACCACTGGTTCTGTCCCATCCGGCGGGCCTGCCGCCGCCCGGTCGGGCTCGTTGGTATGCGCCATCTGGCTGGTCCTCTCGATCTTTGTGGTGGCCTTGCCGTCACGCTAACCGCCGGCACCGACATCTCTCCTGGCGTCAGGTCGGCCGCTTATTGCCCGCGACGCGCCGCGGGCAAATCCGAGCAGTGTCGGTGCGAGTGCCTAACGTCCCGGCCATGGGCGCCCGCGCTGCCGAGCAGCTGAGCCTCCCCGACCTGGACGGGGCTGCCGAAATGCCGCTGCGCGAGACCACATTTGTGGTCGTGGACCTGGAGACCACCGGCGGGCGGATGAACGCGCGTGACGGGACGGTGGCCGACGCCATCACCGAGATCGGGGCGGTCAAAGTTCGCGGCGGCGAGGTGCTCGGCGAATTCGCCACCCTCGTCGACCCGCAGCGCAGCATCCCGCCGCAGATCGTGCAGCTGACCGGCATCACCACGGCGATGGTGTGCGACGCGCCGACCATCGGCGCGGTGCTGCCGATGTTCTTCGAGTTCGCCCGCGGCGCGGTGCTGGTTGCCCACAACGCGCGGTTCGATGTCGGGTTTCTGCGGGCCGCCGCCGACCAGTGCGGTATCGGATGGCGGCGACCGCAAGTGCTGTGCACCGTCCAGCTGGCCCGCCGGGTGCTCAGCCGCGAGGAAGCCCCCAGCGTGCGGCTGGCCGCGCTGGCGCGGCTCTTCGCCGTCGCCAGCGAGCCCACCCACCGGGCGCTTGACGACGCGCGGGCCACCGTCGATGTGTTGCATGCGCTCATCGAGCGGGTGGGCAATCAAGGCGTGCACACCTACGCCGACCTGCGCTCGTATCTGCCAGACGTGACGCCGGCGCAGCGGCGCAAGCGGGTGCTGGCCGAGGGGCTGCCACGTCGCCCGGGGGTCTACCTGTTCCGCGGGCCGGCGGGTGAGGTGCTCTACGTCGGCACCGCAATTGACTTGCGGCGCAGGGTAAGTCAGTACTTCAACGGCTCGGATCAGCGCGGCCGAATCAAGGAGATGGTGGCGCTGGCAAGCGCCGTCGAACATGTCGAGTGTGCACACGGGCTGGAAGCCGGCGTCCGCGAACTGCGGATGCTGAGCGCGCACGCCCCGCCGTACAACCGCCGATCGAGATTCCCGCACCGCTGGTGGTGGCTGGTGCTGAGCGCCGAGGCCTTTCCCCGATTTTCGGTGGTCCGGACACCGCGCCACGACCGCGCGGTCGGCCCGTTTCGCTCGCGCCCCGACGCCGCCGACACCGCCGCCCTGCTGGCCCGGTTCACCGGTGTGCGCACCTGCACCAAGCGGCTGGCCCGTTCGGTGCTGCACGGCCCGGCCTGCCCGCAGCACGAGGTTTCGCCGTGCCCCGCTGCCCGCGACGTGACCGCCGGCCACTACGCCGCCGCGGTCGCCCGCGCCGCGGCGCTGATCGACGGCCTGGACAACGCTGCGTTAGCCGCGGCCGTCGAGCAGATCACCGACCTTGCCCAGCGTCAGCGTTACGAAAGCGCCGCCCGGCTACGCGACCACACGGTGGCCGCGGTGGAGGTGCTGTGGCGCGGTCAGCGCCTTGCCGCGCTGGCCGCGCTGGCGGAGCTGGTGGCGGCGGCCCCCGACGGCGACGGCGGCTGGCAGCTGGCCGTGATCCGCCACGGCCAGCTCGCCGCGGCCGGCAGTGCTCGCCGCGGCGTTCCGCCGATGCCCGTCGTCGAAGCGATCCGGGCGGGCGCGCAGGTGGTCCTGCCGCAGTCCGCCCCGCTGGGCGGCGCACTGGTGGAGGAGACCGCGCTCATCGCCCGTTGGCTGGCGGCGCCGGGGGTACGCATCGTGGATGTCACCGGTGACTGGTGTTCGCCGTTGGGATCCGCCGGGCCGTGGTCGGAGTGGGCCGCGTCGGCGCGCTCGGCACGCGTGGCCGCCGAACAGGCCGTGACCACCCGCGACTCAGAGCTGCTGACCGAACCGCACCCATCGCGCGAGCAGCTTTTCGGCCGCGCCGCTGTCGATCGCGTCGGTGGCGCGGCTCAGCCCGTCTTCCCAGGCCGGCAACCACTCGGCGCGGCTGGATAGCCCGGTATGAGCGACGATCGCGCCCGCGGCGTTGAGCACGACGGCGTCGCGCACCGCGCCTTTGGTACCGGCCAGCACCGAGCGCGCCTCCGCCGCGTTAGCCATCGCATCGCCACCCAGCAGCTCGTCGAGTTCGGCGCGGGCGAACCCGAACCCGGCGGGATCGAACTTCAGCTTGTCCACCGTGCCGGCCTGCACCCGCCAGATCGTGCTCATCGTGGTGGTGGTCAGCTCATCGAGACCGTCGTCACCGTGCACCACCAGCACGCTGGACTGACGCGCGGCGAAGACCCCCGCCATCACCTCGGCAAGCTCGGCGAACGCGCAGCCAATCAGCCCGGCTCGCGGCTGGCCCGGATTGGTAAGCGGCCCAAGCAAATTGAAGACGGTGGGTACACCGATCTCACGCCTTACCGCCGATGCGCGCCGATACGACGGATGAAACTGCGGCGCAAAGCAGAAGCCGATCCCGACTTCGGCGACGCTTCGCGCGACGTCGTCGGGGCTCAGGTCGATGCGCACGCCGAGCGCTTCCAATGTGTCAGCCCCGCCGGCCAGCGACGAGGCCGCCCGATTGCCGTGTTTGACCACCGGAACGCCCGCGGCCGCCACCACGATCGCCGCCATCGTGGACAAGTTGACGGTGCTGACACCGTCACCGCCGGTGCCGACCACGTCGACGGTGTCTGTCCCGATCTGCTCGGTGGGCAGCCGGCGGCCGTGATTCAGCATCACGTCGGCCAACTCGGCCACTTCTGCTGCGGTCGGCGACTTCATCTTCAGCGCCACGGCGAAGGCCGCGAGCTGCGCCGGCGTCGCGGACCCGGACATGATCTGCTCCATGGCCCAGCCGGCCTGTCCGCGCGGCAGATCCTGGCCAGCGGTCAAAGCCTCGAGCACCCGAGGCCACGACAGCGCTGCTTCCGGGGGCCGCTGAGATGACCCTGACGATGACGCCGCCACACCGCAGATGGTCCCACGGTGATCGCAGCCGGGCGCACCCGGCGGATCGAAGTGAATTCCGCTCGCCAAATTGCCGCCCCGGGTGGAGGTCGACAACTACAAAGCGTCATACTTGCGGATGTGACGAGTGCGGTAGGGACCTCGGGTACTGCTATCACGGCGCGCGTTCATTCGCTCAATCGCCCCAACATGGTCAGTGTCGGCACCATAGTCTGGCTTTCCAGCGAATTGATGTTCTTTGCTGGACTGTTCGCGTTCTATTTCACCGCGCGCGCGCAGGCCGCTGGCAACTGGCCGCCCCCGCCGACCGAGCTGAACCTCTACCAAGCCGTCCCAGTCACGCTGGTGCTGATCGCCTCGTCGTTCACTTGCCAGATGGGGGTGTTCGCGGCCGAGCGCGGCGACGTGTTCGGGCTGCGCCGCTGGTATTTGCTGACCTTTGGGATGGGATTGTTCTTCGTCCTGGGACAGGCCTACGAGTACCACCATCTGATGAGCCACGGCACGACGATCCCCAGCAGCGCGTACGGCAGCGTGTTCTACCTGGCCACCGGATTCCACGGCTTACACGTCATCGGCGGGTTGATCGCGTTCATCTTCCTGCTGGCCCGCACCACGATGAGCAAGTTCACTCCGGCGCAGGCCACCGCGTCGATCGTCGTCTCGTACTACTGGCACTTCGTCGACATCGTATGGATCGCCCTGTTCGCCACGATTTATTTCATCCGATGACCAGCCGTAAGAACAGGAGTGCTCGGTTGAAGAGACTGGCGTTGAGCCGATCGCTGAGTGACCGCGCGCGACGTCGCCTGCGTCGTCGTTTGTCCGCCGGAATGCTGTTGTTGGTGGCCCTTTCGGTGGCCGGCGGGATGGCCGCCATCTTGACCCCCACCCCGCAGGTGGCCGTCGCCGACGAGTCGTCCTCGGCGCTGCTGCGCACCGGCAAGCAGCTTTTCGACACCTCATGCGTGACGTGCCACGGCGCCAACCTGCAAGGCGTACCGGACCGCGGGCCCAGCCTGATCGGCGTCGGCGAGGCCGCGGTCTACTTCCAGGTCTCCACCGGTCGGATGCCCGCGCAGCACGGAGAAGCCCAGGAGCCCCGCAAAGACCCGATCTTCGACGATTCGCAGATCGACGCTCTAGGCGCCTACGTGCAGGCCAATGGCGGCGGCCCGACTGTCACGCGCAACCCCGACGGCAGCATCGCGATGCACTCGCTGCGCGGCGACGACCTTGGCCGCGGCGGCGACCTGTTCCGGCTCAACTGCTCGTCATGCCACAACTTCACCGGTAAGGGCGGCGCGCTGTCGTCGGGCAAGTACGCACCCGACCTTGCGCCGGCTAACGAGCAGCAGATCCTCGACGCAATGCGGACCGGTCCGGAAAACATGCCGAAGTTCTCCGACCGTCAGCTCTCCTTCGATGCCAAGAAAGACATCATCGCCTACGTGAAATCCGTTACCGAGGAACGCAGTCCGGGCGGCAACGCCCTCGGCGGCTTCGGCCCCGCCCCCGAGGGCATGGCGATGTGGATGATCGGGATGGTCGCCGTGATCGGCGCCGCACTCTGGATTGGGGCACGATCTTGAGCCGCGTCGCGACGATAGACAGGGCAGTGCGATCCGGGCAGGGCAGGAGGAGCGGCGCCAAATGAGCAACGACGAGGGCCACGCCGACCGACCCACCGACGCCGAACTGAACGCCATGTCGCGTGACGAACTGGTTGCGCTCGGCGGCCGGATCGACGGTGTGGAAACGGTCTTCAAAGAACCACGGTGGCCGGTAGCCGGCACCAAGGCCGAAAAACGCGCCGAACGCCTGGTGGCGATCTGGCTTTTGCTGGGCGGATTCTTCGGATTCGCGCTGCTGCTGGTTTTCCTGTTCTGGCCGTGGGAGTACAAGCCACACGGAGACAAGGGCAACTTCTTGTACTCCCTGACCACTCCGCTCTACGGGCTGACCTTCGGGATGTCGATCCTGTGCATCGCCATCGGCGCGGTGCTGTTCCAGAAAAAGTTCATCCCGGAAGAGATTTCGATTCAGGACCGCCATTACGGCGCGGCCGGATCGGACGAGATCGACCGCAAGACCGTAGTCGCCAACCTGACCGACGCGCTCGACGGTTCGACGGTGCGACGCCGTAAGCTGATCGGACTGTCGCTGGGCGTCGGGCTCGGTGCGTTCGGGCTCGGCACGCTGGTGGCATTCGCCGGCGGCCTGATCAAAAACCCGTGGAAACCGGTGGTGCAGACCGCCGACGGCAAGAAAGCCGTGCTATGGACCTCGGGCTGGACGCCACGTTTCCACGGCGAGACCATCTACCTCGCCCGGGCCACCGGCGAAAGTCTGGGAGCGCCGTTCATCAAGATGCGACCCGAAGACATCGACGCCGGCGGCATGGAGACCGTCTTCCCGTGGCGCGAGTCCGACGGTGATGGCACCACAGTGGAATCACACGAGAAGCTGACAGCCATCCTGACCGCCGTCCGTGATCCGGTGATGCTGATCCGTATCAAGCCCGCCGATATGCCGCGGGTGGTGAAACGCAAGGGCCAGGAGAGCTTCAACTTTGGCGAGCTGTTCGCCTTCACTAAGGTCTGCTCGCATTTGGGTTGTCCTTGCTCGCTTTACGAGCAGCAGACCTATCGCATCCTCTGCCCTTGCCACCAGTCGCAGTTCGACGCATTGCATTACGCCAAACCGATTTTCGGGCCGGCGGCGCGCGCGTTGGCACAGCTGCCCCTCACCATTGACGCCGACGGATATCTAGTCGCCAACGGCGACTTCATCGAGCCTGTCGGACCGGCATTTTGGGAGCGCACAACATCATGAGTCCAAAACTGAGTCCTCCGAAGATCGGCGACGTCCTGGCCCAGCAAGGCGAGGACGTCGATTCGCGCTATCACCTGTCGGCCGCAACGCGCCGTCAGCTCAACAAGGTCTTCCCGACGCATTGGTCGTTCTTGCTCGGTGAGATAGCGATGTACAGCTTCATCATCCTGCTGTTGACCGGTGTCTACCTGACGCTGTTCTTCGACCCCTCTATGCAAGACGTCACTTACAACGGCGTTTATCAGCCGTTGCGCGGTGTGGAGATGTCGAAGGCCTACGCGTCGGCGCTCGACATCAGCTTCGAGGTGCGCGGCGGCCTGTTCGTCCGCCAGGTGCACCACTGGGCGGCACTGATGTTCTCCGCGGCGATCATGGTGCACTTGGCCCGCATCTTCTTCACCGGCGCGTTCCGGCGGCCTCGCGAAGCCAACTGGATCATCGGTTCGCTGCTGCTGATCTTGTCCATGTTCGAGGGATACTTCGGCTACTCGCTGCCCGACGACCTGCTGTCCGGTATCGGACTGCGGGCCGCGCTGTCCTCGATCACGATGGGAATGCCGATCATCGGTACGTGGTTGCACTGGGCCCTGTTCGGCGGCGACTTCCCTTGCGGCGGAGCGGGAGACGACTGCACGGCCGCGGGTTACATCATTCCGCGAATGTATGCCCTGCACATCCTGCTGTTACCCGGCATCATCCTGGCGCTGATCGGCCTGCACCTGGCCTTCGTCTGGTTCCAAAAGCACACCCAGTTCCCCGGCCCCGGCCGCACCGAACACAACGTCGTCGGCGTGCGAGTGATGCCGGTGTTCGCGGTCAAATCCGGCGCCTTCTTCGCGCTGACCACCGGCATCCTGGGCCTGATGGGCGGCCTGCTGCAGATCAACCCGATCTGGAACCTGGGTCCTTACAAGCCATCTCAGGTTTCAGCGGGCAGCCAGCCGGACTTCTACATGATGTGGACCGAAGGCCTGGCCCGTATCTGGCCGTCGTGGGAGTTTTATATCGGCCACCACACCATTCCCGCAGTGGTCTGGGTCGCGCTGATCATGGGCCTGATTTTCACACTGCTGATTGTCTATCCGTTCCTGGAGAAGATATTCAGCGGTGATCGCGCGCACCACAACCTGCTGCAGCGCCCGCGTGATGTGCCGGTGCGCACCGCAATTGGAGCCATGGCGATCGCCTTCTACATGGTGCTCACCCTGAGCGCGATGAACGACATCATCGCGTTCAAATTCCACGT